>CAYSBP010000119.1:0-9336 GCA_964429255.1 uncultured Planctomycetia bacterium | reverse complement strand
AAATAAACAATTTATGATTCTATACGCGCGAGATCTGTGCACACGAGAAGCGCGACGTTTACCGAGTGGCCATAGAAGCGGATGAATACAGAACCGGAGGAATCGACCCCGATACCGACCCGGACTCCGACTCCGACCGAAACAAGGAGAAAAATGGCCGCCCACAATCGCATGCAGCGGACGCGGCAGGGCCGCGCCGCTGATGCGCAACGTTCTACGGTGGCCAGCTCTTCATCACCGCGCCATCAGCGCGAACACACCCCAGCCCAGGTATTCACGTGTGTACAGGGCATAGCGTTTGGGCTCCGAAGTCAGTTGGGCTCGAACTTCTCCAGCGAAGTCGTCATCGGGATTCGCTTCAAGCCATCGGCGCATGGTGAGCCATTTGGCCGCCTCATATCTGTCCCAGCTGTTGGGGTCCGCCAAAACCATTTCCACGACATCGTAGTCGAGGTCGCCGAAAGACGCGATCAGGTCCGGAAGCGTGAGGAAATCTGCGATCGAACCGGCATGGCAACCTTTGGCAACGTCTTCCGTCGGCGGCATCTTCAGCCAATAGGGCTCGCCGACGAGAATAATGCCTCCGGCTCGGAGGCTCTTCGCCAGAAGCTTGATGGTGCCGACAACGCCTCCGCCGATCCAGGTGGCACCGAGACAGGCTGCCACACCCACCTTTTCGTCAGCTACGTAACCGGCCGCATCACCGTGGATGAATTCGACCCGGTCGGCGACGCGGAGTTCTTCAGCGCGACGTTTCGCTTGCTCGGAAAACAACCGGCTCATGTCGATACCGGTGCCAACGATCCCGAAATCATGTGCCCACGTGCACAACATTTCGCCCGAACCACTGCCGAGGTCGAGCACTCGGGTGCCGGACTCCAGATGCAACGCCGCGCCGAGAGCAGCGAGTTTTTCGGGAGTGAACGGGTTGTGGATGCGATGAGCGCTTTCAGTGATGTTGAATATCCTTGGAATGTCCATTGCGAAAGATCTCCTTGCGGATGGGGCTTGATTTCTCCACTGCCAACGTCAGGGCATCACCGACGCGCGACAGCGCGCCCGGTGGATGCGCGTGTGGGGACTTCCTCTCATCCGAATCAATATCGAAATCGAGTGCCCAACAACCGATTCCACACCCCTCTCCATTTGACGGCGGATGCGTTCCGGGAAGAAGATGCTACCGCCAGCCAAGGTGGGCGGTCAAGGGATCTCGTGGGAGGTATTGACGCGACGCCGAAGGGTCGATTACCATAACCTCGGGCTTCCGACGTTATGGCAGATCCAACAGGCGGCCGACGCCGTTCGCATCTATCGATACCCATACCGCGGGGCAACGGCGACAAGGATCGGGCGACGCGGCTATGATCCTGGAACCGGGGAAAGAAGGAGGGAAGGCATGCCCCACACGGCGATCCGTTTCCGTCTCCGCTTGACGGCCGAGCGGTACCTGGCGTTCTACCAGGGCGCTGCGCGGAGCGTTTCGGTCGTTGCGGATGACGGCCGGCACATCCTTTTTCCAGCCGGGAAGATCCAGCGTTACCTGACCGAGACGGGAATCGAGGGTCACTTTGAGATGGAGGTGACGGAAGAGAACAAGTTCGTCGCGATCCGGCGACTGGAAGAGCGGTCGTGAGGTGTCCGGGCCTTGGCCGGATCGCGAAGTGGGTGAAGGTCTGACCCGTTTCAAGGCACGGGAACCGGCTCGAATGACTACACGATACAGAGGCTCTTGGACCCTCCGCAACGCCGCGCGGACGGCCTGCTTTGCGTGGCGTTTCGCAAGCTTCGATACACTACATTTTTCGCGTGAATGCGCGGCTAGGGGTCGCTATCGAAGGGGATGACCTGTCCTTCAAAGATCAGGACGTTCTGGTCAATGGACGGTGCCGGGCGCGGGTTAAGGAGGCCCGTGGCGCGGACGGCCTTCTCTACCTCTTCAGCGATGCGGTCGAGTTCGCGGATGTCCTCTTCCACCCGCCGCAGGGCGTACTGGAAGCCGGCGTCGGACCGGAGCGCCTCGAATTCAGGGTTTAGTCTGAAGCCCGCCACGTTGCGGTAGCCGAGGTCCACGGCCCTGTGGATGGCATCGACGGCCGCGTCGCGGCGGTCAATCGACGCATAGAAGCCCGCGGCTTCAAACCACAGTTCGCCATTCTTGGAATCGTCGGCGAGGGCGATAGCGAACTGCGCCAGCGCTTCCTCACGGCGCCCCAGCTTCTCCAGCACTCGGGCGATGCGCGCGCGTTCGCCGGCCTGGCCTTTCCGGTTGGCGGGCTCGATCAAGGAGAGCGATCGGTTGAGTTGCTTCAGTGCCTCTTCGTGCTGTCCCGCCGAGTGGAGCGCCCAACCGTAGGTGTCGACGATGTAATGCTCGTCGGGCCGCTGTGCCAGGGAGCGTTGAGCCAGTGCGATGGCCTGCGCCGGCCGGATGTACTCCTTGGCGAAGGCGGTGCAGTAGAACCAGGCACGATTGTTCAGGTAGGTGCCGTCTTCGGCATCGAGCTGTCCCCACCGCGCGTACGAAGCTTCGGCCTCGACGTAACGACCCGCTTCATGGTAGACGTGGGCGAGGCGGCTGTGGACGAATCCGTAGTTGGGCTGGACGTGGGCCACCTGTTCCAATATCCGGGCTGCGCGATCGTAGAGGTGGCTCTGCGAATAGAAGAGGGCCAGTTGCATCTGGCCGGCCTGTCCCGCGCCTTTGGGCCCCGCGAGCATCTGGCGGAGGGCCAGGCGGTAGGTGTCGCGGTCGGGCGAGAGTTCGATGAGCGGCCAGATCGCCTCGCCGCGGCCTTCCGCGACGAGTTGTTTGAGCAGCGGGATGCCGCGTTCGATGCGGTAGGTGGCCAGCATCTGCAGCGCGCCGCGGGTCTGCACGTTATGGAAGGCCTCTTGCTGTGCTAGTTCCAGGATCTTGCCTTCGCCGGACGAGTCGCCGAGGTTCACCAGCGCGACGGCGGCGGCCAAGCTGACTTCGTCGATGCGGTCGTTCAGAACCCTTTTGAGCTGCGGGACGGCTTCCCGGTAACCCATTTGTCCCAGCGCCGTGGCGGCCAGCAGGCGCAGCGAATGATCGGGATCACTAAGGCACCCGATGATCTGCGGACCGGCCTCCTTCGCGCGCATGGTCGTGAGCGCCTGGAGCGCGGCATAGCGCAGGCTGCGGTCCTGTCCCAGCGCTTCGACCAGCACCGGGACGAAGCCGGGGTCACCCAGCGCGCCCATGGCGGCGATCGTGTCGCTGCGCGATTCCGCGCGTTTGGGATCGCGATACAGATCCAGCAGGAGCCTGGTCATTTCGGGCATTTTCAGCGCGCCAACGCCGCGCAGGGCCGCCTCGAAGACGGCCTGGTTCTCGACCTTCAGCAGCGTCGGCAGGATATCCTTCAGGGCTTCGTCGCGGAAGCCGACGAGCACGTCGAGCGCGTTGGTCTGCAGATCTTCCGCGACATCCTCTCCGCCACGCGCGTACTCGCGCAGCACCGGCGCCGACGCGCGATCCTGGATGCGTCCGCAGGCACGCGCGGCCCAGTTCCTCAGGTCGCGGTCTTCCGCCTTCAACGCTTCGCGCACGAGCGGGCGGGCGGCTTCGGGATCAAGTCCGGCCAGCGTCCAGAGCACCTGGCCCTTCATCTCCTCGCCGCACTGGTTGTAGAAGGCCTGGACGGCCTTGCTTTCGGCATCGCCGCCACCCAGATAGGAGAGTTGCGTCAACGCTTGCGTGAGAATCGGAACGTCCTGTTCCGAAGTCAGGATCGAGAGCAGCCACCCGCGGCCGCGGTCGCTGTCCGCCTCGACGATCCGACGCATGAGATGCAAGCGCATATCGCCGTCTTCCCGGCCATAGCGGGCCATCATCGTATCGACATCGACGGTCTCGGCGTCGGCAGAAGTCCGAGCGCCCCGCAGGATCTCCTTCACGCGCCAGGCCAACTCCGCATCGCCGTCAACCGGAATGCGCAGGACGGCGGCCTGCGCCGCCGGGCCGGCCTTGCGCAGTTCGGCCGTTGCCGCTTCGCGATCCTCGAACCGTTCACTGCGCAACCGCGTGACCAGCGTCTCGATGCGCGCGCGTTCATCGGCCTCGCCACCGACCGCGTCGACACAGCGACCCGTTGGCGCGAAGGTCGCCATCGCGAACGCGAAGAGGCAAGAGGAGAGGCGCTTCACGAGGGGCCGCCTTTCAGAAACCGCGTGCAGATATTCTTCAATTCGGGCTGCGACTTGCGCGCCGGCGCACACGGCGGTTCGACGGCGCCGCCGCTGTCGGAGAGGTGCAGCATCTTCTGGGTCGTCGCGCGCAACCGCTGGCAGGCCACTTTGCCAAGGTTGAGCGAAATGCGCAGGGCGATCGCGTTGTCTTCGCCGAGACGCTGTTCGTACACCTGCTGACTCAGGAATCCCGCGGTCACGCGCGTTACGGCGCGCACACTGGCCGAATGCGACTCCTGGTTCAGCATGGCCATCTCGCCGAAGACGCTGGGCGAGGACCATTCGCCGATGCGGGTCGCCCCGGAGGGGGTCTGCTTCAGCACTTCGACCGAACCGCGTGCCAGGACGTACAACCCGTCCGACTCGGACCCCTCGGAGATAATCTCCTGGCCCAGCACGAACTCCATGCGGACCAGCCAGGAACTGAATTCCTCGATCTGCTCCAACGACAGTCCCTGAAAAAGCGGGGTTTCGCCATGCGCTGGTGCGGACATCACCTCACCTCCCCGTCCTTCCGCCAACCGCCCGCGGCGCGCGCCCGGTGGCAGGACGCCGACCGTTCGCTTTCTGGACCGTCGCAGGGGCGTACTGCGCCCGTACATACTCTAACGCCGCCTTGCCGGATTCCAACCGTCCTTCCAGTTGCGCCTCCTCAACCTCCTTCAGGATCTGCTTGAAGAGGGGCCCGGGCACCAGCCCCAACCGCTTCAGATCCTCGCCATCGATCAGCGGCGGCGGGCGGAGCTTCTCTTCGGGCAGCGTTGCGAGCTGCTGCCGGCAGAACGCATGCGCGTCCAGGTTTCCATGGCTGGCCAGGCAGTCCAGCCGGTGCAATTCCAGATGCTCCTCGAAATGCGGCCTTCGCAGAAAACATTTCAGTTTCGCCGGACGCATGCGCTTCACGTCCTTGAAAACCATGTGCTGGGCCACCAGATCCATCACGCGTTCGATGACCTCGCGAGGGTACTTCAATCGCCGCAACACCGCCTCGGTCATCGTCGCGCCCACCCGTTCGTGATCGTTGAACCGGATGCGGTCGTGCCCCCTCACGAACGTGGGTGGCTTGCCGACATCGTGAAGCAGCGCCGCCCAAGCCAGCGTCAACGGCGCGCCGTCAAGTTCATCCAGCAACGTCAAGGTGTGCGCCCACACGTCGCCTTCCGGGTGGAAGCGCGGCGGCTGCTCGACGCCGGCCATGGCGTCCACCTCGGGTAGAATCTCCTTCAGCAGGCGCAGGGACTTGAGCAGTTCCATCGCGTGACGCGGCCGCGGACCGGCGAGCATCTTCGAGAGCTCCTCGCGGATCCGCTCGGCCGAGACCTCGTGGATGTGCGACGCTTCCTTACGGATGGCCGATGCGGTCAGTCCGTCGATCCTGAAATCCAACGCCGCCGCGAAACGCGGTGCGCGCAGCATGCGCAGGCGGTCCTCGCGGAAGCGCCGCCGCGGATCGCCAATGGCGCGGATCGAGCGACTCGCCAGATCCTTGTGCCCCCCGACGTAGTCCAGCACCTCGTCCCTCAGCGGGTCATAGAGCAGCCCGTTAACCGTAAAGTCCCGCCGCTTCACGTCTTCCACCTCGTCGACAAACTCGACGCCGTCCGGGTGGCGGCCGTCGACATAACCGCCGTCGCGGCGGAACGTGGCGACTTCCACCTGCAGCGGCGGCTGGTCGGGCGAAGGACGCTCGCCGAGCACGCAGATGACGCCGAAGGCCGCACCGATCTCCAGACTGTGGGGGAAAAGCGCCCGAACCTGCTCGGGATGCGCTGCGGTGGCCACGTCGTAATCCTTGGGCTCACGGCCCAGCAGGCGGTCCCGTACACAACCGCCGGCCAGGAGCGCGCGGTGTCCCGCCTCGCTCAGTCGGCGCACAATGTGAACCGCGAACTGACCTGCGGGTGAGGCCATTTTCTGCATCGCCTTGTCTGTCCACCTGCCTGCCGAAAAAAATCGGGCAAGGTTCGGAAAAGAACCTCTGGCGGAAAGCCACGCCGTAGTATAGTATAAGCGGTGACAGCAAATAAAACAGGAGGTGCACGATGGCTCAACGAGGAACTGCAGCCAGAGGACAGGCCAGAGGACAGGCCAGCGAACGCGATGAGAACGTCGAATACGTGGCATGTCCCATCTGCCACGGTGAGGGCCGCGGATGCAAGTACTGCGCCGGCCACGGCGACGTGCACCCCGACGATGTGGACGCAATCCTGCAAAGCGTCCAGTCGGAAAAGAAGAAGAAGACGGCCGTCGGCATCGGCGCCGCCGTACTGGGCGTCCTGCTGGTCGTCGCGATCGTGCTGATCGCCAAGAGCGGAGGCGAATCCGCCGCAGTTCGTACGAAGAAAGCCGGTGCCGGAATCAGCGCGGCCCCCAAGTCACCGACCTTCGGCAACTCCGCGCCACCACAGGGCTACTCGACCTCGGCGAAAGAACTCTGGCTGGAGATGGCCTTCCAGAAGAAGTGCAAGAACTGGGACAAGGTGATCGAATTGGGCCGCCAGGCCCTGCCCCAGACCCAGGACGAGATTCAGAAGAAGAACATCCAAGCCCTCATAGACGAAGCTCAGTCGAAGAAGGGCACCAAGTAGTCGGGCTTCACTCCGACGGACAAGGAAGAGGATCGTGGCGCGTGGATGCATGCGCCGGCCTCCACGTCACTTCAGCTTTGCCGAAATCTTCGCCGCACGCGCCTTGATCTCTTCGGACTCCTTCTGCAGGTCCGCGACAAACGTGTTGCCTTCAAAGGTGCCGCGCACAGCGGCGAAGTCGGCGTCGCGTACGGCCTGGTCGCCGTCGAGGCCGAAGCCGGTGCGCGTCATCGCGCTGAATTCCTTCTCCGCGTCGTTAAGGATCATGGCGTTCAGTTTGACGGCCGCGTCCTGCCACTCGTCGATGGCCTTGGCCTGTTCCTCGCGCGACATCTCCGCGGGCGGCTTCCCGCGCCACGCTTTCCACGCGCCGCACCACCAGTTCCACTCCCACTCGGCGTAGGACGCGTGCAGCGTCTTCATGCGCGTCTCGATCGCGGCCAGGTCTTTCACTTCGCCGCGTTCGACGGCTGCGCAGAGCGCATCGGCCTCACTCTTCGGCAGCATCAGCCCCAGCCAATCGACCCACTCGCCGGTACCGACGCCTGACGTGGGATTCAGCGGCGCGCCGGACTCCAGACGCGCGGCCAGCACGCTGCCCAGGTACCTCTTGATGCCGATCTCGTACTGTTTGATCGCCGTGCGGCAGAGCAGCCGCTTGATCGCTATGCCGTTGTACTGGACATACTCCTGTTCGCGTGGCGCATTCTGGTAAAGCGCTTGGAGGTCCGCCAACCCGCGCATCATCGGGCCGATCGTCAGCGGCGAGAAGACCGGGAAGTGGATCAAGTCCAGCTGGTCCGGGTCGCTGCGCCGGTCCCGCACGGGCCATTTGTCGCCGTCGCGCCTGGTGCCGACGGTGAAAAGATTCGCCGCGGGCGCCAGCACCGACTTGCCCCCCTCATCGTAGATGTAGCTGAAGGGCAGGTTGTGCGTATCGAAGTGGGTGAAGTGCTTGCCGATCACCACGGTGAAGGCGCCGACGCGCGCCGGCCACAGCAGGTAGCCGTAGCTGCCGGTCTTCGAACCACGGTCGAGCACGCCCTGGTGGACCGGCCCGAGCTTGTACATGTGGTTCGACTGGTTGGTTCCTGAGCCTGCATTGTAGAAGCTCAACAGGCCGGCGATCAGCAGCGTGCCCTTGTGGTGCGTGACCGAGTACGGACCAGCCAGCAACGCGATCGACTCGCCGTGAAAGGCCTCGCCGTTCGCGAAGAAGGTGGTGTTCTCGGCCGAGAACTGCTTTCCGACCTTGCAGCCCTGGCCGATGAAGGTCCTGTCCAGGATCGCGCCGCCGTCCACGGTCGATCCGGTGCCGACCATGAAGTCGTGCGCGACGACACCCGAGCCGATCGTCGTCCGCGCTTCGGGTTTCGAGCAGACCGTGCCATTCTCGAGCTTCTGCGCGCCTTCAATCGTAGCGGCGGCGCCTATGGCGACGTTGCGAATCGTCCGGGTGTTCGTCAGGCAGGCACCGTCGCCGATCGATCCCCGGGAGGACTTCTTCGAAGCGGCGTACTCCACGGCGATCCTCTCCAACGCCGCAATCAGCCGGGGTTGATGCCGGTAGCAGGCGATCAGGTACGCGAACGACGCGTTAAGCCGATCGAACATCGGCACTTCACGCCCACCGCCCTCGTTCCATACCGCAACCTTCACGCCGTGGCCGAACGTGCTTTCGCCTTCAACCGTAATCGGTCCGCAGTTGGATACGATCACGCCGGCGCCGACGGTATAGTGTGCCAGCAGGTTCGTCTGCTGAATCAGCGTGTTATCGCCGATCCTGCACTGATGAATGTGGCTGTCGATGAGGCCCGCGGGGATTTCGACGCCGTCCAGCTTCACCGGCGTCTGGAATGCGCCAAGGTCCACGTCGCCCGAGAATCGGCAGCGCTGGACGGCCGACGCCTTGAACCCGTCGGCGACTCGAATCTTCGACCAGTCGGCCGCGCGCGACCCGCCGGTTTCCAGCGCACGGATTTCGTCGGGCGTGAGGGATCGGTAATGGGCAGGCATCTCAGTCTCCTGGGTACGGCATTCCCTTTGTGGACTTTAGCACGCTAACCAGCCGTGGCCAGCAGGGCTTGGAGTGGGCGGAGAATTTTCTCGCGGTCAACGACAGCCACCCGCCAGGATTGACCGGAAGGCAGAAGCGTTTCGATGCGTTTGCCTTCCTGCGGCTTGCCAACCAGGAATCGGCAAGACGGCTCTTCTTTTTGAGCATATTCAGCGACCCGACGTGCTAAAGTCTACCCCATAAATCATCTCTGCCCCTGGATGGTTTACCTTTCGTATTCTCTCTCCCTGGGCTTCTCGTTCTGACGCGCCAACGGGACGGATGAACCGCTCCGGTGGGGCCGCCCGCTTCGGCGACCTTACGGGAGTCGCGTTCGATCCGGTGGTTCGGCAGTCTCCCTTTTTTCCACGACGGGAAACTCGGCCATACGGAGGTTCGTGCAACCGTAAGGAATCAGCAACAGATCCTTGGCTTGCCCTTCGGGCTTCACGGGACTTTGCGGCGTTGGTTCCGCAGAAC
>CAYSBP010000118.1:0-9411 GCA_964429255.1 uncultured Planctomycetia bacterium | reverse complement strand
CGGTGGGCAAACCATGCGTTCCACTGTGCAGTACGCTGGGCGCCCGCGCGCCTCTTCTTTCCGGGTTGCCTCGTCGATCTTTGGCCGTAGACTGGCGTGGGCATCGTCGCCCAGGCACGTTCAAACCAACGGGAGACGAGGGGAATGTCGGACGAACCGGATCCAACGCCGCGCCGGAAACTCTCCGAGCAATCCAAGAAGCTCCTCACCCGTGAGGTCCGGCAGGTCGATGGGCATCTGGACGCCGTGTTTCAGCGCCCCTTCGAAATGCGCAGAGAGGCCGAGGAGGCGCTGGCGCGGTTTCCCCCCTGGCCCGCGATCCTCGCCGTGATCTTCGGTGGTCTCCTGGCGATCGTCGCCATCCCTTCCGCCTTCAGTTACCATCGTTTCACTTGGGAACGCCAACAGCGACAGCTTGCGGCCATGCAATCGCCCGAGCAGATCGAGGCCCTTCCCTCGGGAAACAACTGGCGCGCCGTCACGCTGATCCTGCCTTTCTCCGCCATCGTTGTCGGACTGGCCCTTTGGGGGCGCCGCCACCAACTCGCGTACCTCGGTCTTGGTCTCTATGGCTTCGCTGTGCTGGAGACCGTCCTGGTCGCCGCCCTCTGCGAGCGGTCCGACGCGAAGGAACGGCAGCTGATGATCATGGAGTTGCGTGCCCGGCAGGTCGAGACACCCATGGCACGCTCGCCTCGAGGGCCGGACGATGAGAAGGAACCGCTGAACGACGAGCAGAAACTCGCCATGGAGGAACTCCGCTACCGGCTTGAAGAGGAACGGCAGGAGCGCCGCCTTGCCGACCTTGAGGCCGTTCAGAAGAGCATCCGCGCCCGCCGCCAAGCGGAACGGGAAGCCGCCGAAAAGGCCGAACAGGAACGGCTGGTCAAGGAGACCGAGCGCAAGAAGCTGGCCGAACAGCAACACGCGGCGACCGAGCGGGAGCGCATGGAAGAAGAGCAGCGCATGGAGCAGGCGCTCAAGGAGATGCGCGCGGCGGAGCTTGCACGCGTGCAAGAAGAACGGCGGCAGCAGCTTCAGGCCGCCCAGGAACACTTGGACCAAGTGATCGCGTCGCGCCAGCCACTGGTGACAGGCAGAGACGAGATCACCCGCAACGTCGAGGCACTCGATGCCCGTGCCAAGGCGCTCACCGACGAACAGGCCCAACGGGGGGAACAGCTCAAGGCGCAGGAGGAGCTGATCCGCGGCGCCGAGCAGGTCATGGCCCAGGCCGCGAAACAGCGTGCGGAACTGACGAAGAAGCTCAAGACCACCGGCGCCCTGAAAGCGTCGGAAGAGAAGGCCCTCCGCCAAGCCGAGAGCATGGCCAAGGCCTCCGCGCAACTGAGATCCACGACGCTCAAAGACCTTCGTGACCTCAAGTCCCAGTCCAATGCCGTTCAATCCGATATCCGGAAACTGGAGACCGAGCTGCTCAAGCAGAAGCACGAGTTGGCCAAGGTCGAAGCGTCGCTGAAGGCGTTGGACGATCGGATCGCCCAGGCCCAGGCCGTCGTCAACAACCTCAAGAACTGAATACCGAACCCCGTTTAGACCGTGCCCCGGATGCCCCGCCTGTCAAAAACCCCAGTCCATCCTGTCGATCACAGAATCCGGAGGTGGAAGCCGGCGTCCACGTCGATCACCTGTCCGGTCGACATGGGGATCTGGCCCGTGGCGCAGGCGGCGACGGCCGTGCCGACATCCACCGGTTGGACCCATTGGCGAATCGGCGTCAGGCCTTGGGCAATCAGTCTGTCGTACTTCTCCTTCGCGACCTTGGTCATGTCGGTCATCACGACGCCCGGACGGATCTCGAAGACATAGACGCCCGAATCGGCCAGGCGCGCGGCGAAGAGCTTGGTCATCATGCTCATCCCCGCCTTTGAGAGGCAGTACTCGCCGCGCATTACGGAGGCGGTGTAGGCCGAGATGGAACTGATATTAACGATGCAGAAGCGGTCCTTCGGCCGTTTCTTATGCTGTTCGACCATCCACTGGGCCGCCTTCTGCGTCATGAAGTAGGGGCCTTTGAGATTTACGGCCATGACCTGGTCGTAGGACTCTTCGCTGGCTTCGAGCAGGTCCGCGCGGACCTTGGGTGCGATCCCTGCGTTGTTGACCAGGGCGTCGAGCCGCCCGAACTCCTGGCGAATAGCGGCCAGCACCGCCTCATGCCGTGCCGGCTGGCTGACATCGCTGAGGGTGCTGAAGGCCTGGCGCCCGCATGCCCTGACCCGCCCCAGGGTCTCTGTCGGCTCGGATACGCCTGCGATGGCGATATCGTAGCCGGCCTTGGCCAGGGCGATGGCGCAAGCCTGGCCGATTCCGCGGCTGGCGCCGGTGATGAGGGCGACGGGGCTGGACATGAAGTGTCTCCTTACGCCGGCTGGTTGGAGAAGAGCGATTCTAGCGACCTTCACGGTTGGCGCGAGGGTATCTCATGGCATAATCTCATGGGAAGCGCATTCTCTCGCTTGACGAAGCGGGTCCGGATGTACTAAGCTGCAGGAAGAAAGCCATTAAGGGTCTGATAGTGCGAGGGTCCTGCCCGTGCGCGAAATCGTCTTTAAGCTGGTCACATTTGCAGCGGTGCTCTTGTTCATCTTCGGGATCTTCTGGGGTGTCAAGCGCCAAAGCTGGATCACCATCGAGCAACTGGACCATGCGATGGATCCGGAGTACTCGGCCGGCACCTATCATATCAGTCCTCAGCCCTTGTCGCAGGCAGAACTCACGGTGGGGAAGGCGTATGCCTTTATGGTTCCCAACGGTGAGGAGCGTGAGCGGCGTGTGGCCTGGATGGTGGCCAAGGAAGGGCAGCGCATCGAGTTCAAGGAGAAGGGCGTTTACGTGGATGGGGCGAAATCCGAATGCAAGATTTACTTGGGTCGACAGACGCTGGCGCCTTTTGTCGTTCCGCGCGGGACGGTCTACATGCTCTCGATCACTCCGGAAAAGGATTCGTTGAGCCGGGGTCCTATTCCGTTCCGCAATGTGCTTGGCCAAATGTGAATGGAGCGCACATGAAGATTGGACCATTGGACATCGGAATCAAGACCCTGGCCCTCAGTGCGGGGATCGTCGTAGTGGCCATGCTGGACCTCCGCCTGGTGCTCTCTCACAGCGTAACGCGCGCCGAGGGTTTCTACAGCACGCGGCTGTCGCAGCACCTGATCGCGGGCATTCAACGCGATTATGAAGAAGGTTTAGGACAGAGCGACACGCTGCTGAACATACAGCGGGGCAACGTTCCGGCCCGGTTGTATCGAGCGACCTTTCTTTATCGGCTTGGCCAGTTTGACAAGGCTAAGGAGGCGTTCCAGACCCTTGCCGAGGACGCTAACGTATCCCCGAAGAACCGTGCGATGGCTTCGTACGGCGCTGGAACGATGGTCTTTCGCGAGCGGCAGGCAAAAGAAGCGGTGGCCGCTGTGTTGGATGCATGCGAGTGGTATCTAAAGGCGTTGAAACTCGACCCCAACCTCACGGACGCCAAGGTGGGTGTGCTGGGGGCGGCGATGTGGCGCCTCTCGTCTGTCGAAGGGAAAGAGGATTCGGAGGATGGGAAGGCTGTTCTCAAGCAGGTCGGCGAATGGCTTACGACGGTACTGAAGGAAGGGGCCGAATCGTTCACAGCGGATGCAGTAACTGCGCTCCTGGTGAAGGTCGTCCAGGCGGTGGAGAAGGATACCCGCCCCCCCACGCTGGAGGGACTGGCGCTCTTCTACAACTTGAAGGGGTTGGTATTGGGACGAGCGGGCCTGGTGGTGGAGTGCGAGGCCGCGTTTGAGTCGGCCCAGTCGATCCGATTGAAGTGGGAACCACCCGCGCTCAACCAATGGCGCATGATGTTGAAGCTCTTGCCCGAAGCGAAGATGAAACTGGACGATCGGGGAAACCTGCTGGTCAAGTACCTGAAGAAGACGCGTCGTTACCCAAAGGATTCCGCGACGTCGATCAATGCCCTGGCCGTGGGATGGTATCGCACGAAAGATGTGGTGAGGCCTCAGGATTTTGCCAACCATGGGTTTGTCCGGGCGATGGCCATACTGAGGCAGGGTTACGAATCGGGCGATCCCGTTGCCATGATGAATGCCGTTGCGTTGATGGATGAGCGACTTTTCGGTCCCGATGGAGAGCTCAAGGGACTTTCGGCGGATCTGTTCCTTCCGGTTCCTGCTCAGGCGTCCGGCAACCCATGGGAGGGCGTCAGGAAGACGGAGAAGGGAAGCCTGTCGACCGCGGAATTGAAACGGTTCAGGTCCGTGTATAAAACGGCGGACGCGATGAAGGACCTCCTTGTCGAGTGTTCCAAGAAGGTCCGTTTGGATGCCAATCGCGAGACGGATCTGCAACTCCGGATGCTGGCGTGTGACACGGTTGTTGCGTTCACGGTTGTAGCGGCCGACACGTCTGCCCGCAAGGCCGCGTTGGTTTCCCGCGCGGCAGAACTTAAGGCGCGGGCCAGTGACGATCCCAGTGTGCTGATCGCGTATGCGTATTTCATGCTTCTTACCGGTGACTATGTCGAAGCGGGGAAGACGCTGAGGCGATCCCACGAACTGAAGCCGGAGAACGAGGACGTCAAGAAGCTGATCGAGGTGGTCGGCGCCAAGCCGATCCTTGTCCAGCCTCGTCCGACCAAGCTGGGCTGGTTCGGAAGCCGGCCGTTGATCCACGTGACGCTCCTTTCGCCGGAGAGCCCCGGCGGGGTGATTTCGGGTGAGATGTCTTTCGATAACGAGAAGGTGGAAGCGCAAGTCGTGGGCAGCCAACTGGTGCATTTGCTCCCTGACGGGCGCCTTACCGATGGCATACACGTGGTCAAGGTCCGTGCCATGAACGGCTACGGAAACATGGCGGAGATCCAGTACGAGTTTGGCGCGGACATGACTCCGCCGAAGTGTTCGGTCGATCCTGCGCCGGGCGGCGATGTGGCAGGGCCGACGCCCGTATGGACCATCAAGCTGAGCGACGATGGCATGGGCGTGGATCTGGCCTCGGTTCAGGTTCGGCTGAAAAATGTGGGTCACGGCGCAACTCCGATCCGAGCGAGCCTGGTGGAAGGCGGTGCTTACCAGGAGAACATACCGGGTGAGCAGCTTAAGCGGGGCGACAGGGTTGCAGGTGAGACGTTCAAGATTGGGTCGATGCGCGATCTATTGCCGGGGCAATACGCGTTGACGATCTCGTTTGCCGATAAGGCCGGCAACAAGAAGACACTGAGTTGGACGTACCAGGTCAAATAGGAGGCGACGCCCGCCATGCAGTGTCCTAACTGCGGCCAGGATATCAAGATCAAGCGCGAGTTCTGCCCTTCATGCGGCAAACGTGTCAACGTGGCATTTGACCAGATCGCCGCCTCGGTTCATGTCGATGCGGCCACTCGTCGCGGCCAGAGGCTGGAGCACTTTCTTCTCTGGGGCTTGATGGCACTCATTGTGGTGGGCGTGACCATTCACGGGGTCAACTATTTCTGGGACCGGCCGCTGGTGTACGACGGCGCCGATCTGCCGGCCATGGACGCGCCCGTCGTGCCCCTCGTCCCGCCGCCTCAGTTGGAGGTTGCCGCGCAGGATTTTTTCCGGCTGAACCTCCCGCCGGGCCAGGCGCCGAAGGTCTTTGCGAGCCGACAGTCTCCCATCAAGGGCGAGCTTAGAATCGCGAATGGCGGCACCACGCAAGTGGAGGTAGCCGTCGAAAACGGGCTGAAGTTCCTGATCGGACGCCAGGAGCGGGATGGGAGTTGGATGCCGCTATACAGGTCCAAGCGGATTCTTCCGGTGCGTGACGAGACAGCGGCACATCAATGGACCCAGACCGGCCTGACGGCGTTGGCTCTGATGGCGTTTCTAGGCGAAGGCCGGACATGGCAGGAGAAGGACGCAAAGGTCAAGGTGACGCAACACGGCAAGTGCATCGAGCAGGCCATCCGATTTCTGCTGAAGAGCCAGGACGCGGTCAATGGGCGATATGGCCCGGCGCAGGGAAATTTCATGTACAATCATGGCCTGGCGACCCTTGCCATGGCCGAGGCGGCCGGTTTGTCGGGCGATCAGTACCTGCGCGAGTCGGCTCAGAAGGGCGTGAACCTGATCCAGAACGCCCAGCACCCCTCGGGTGGATGGAAGTACAAGGATGAGATTTCGGGGAATGCCGATACCTCCGTGACCTCCTGGCAGGTGCAGGCGTTGCTGACCGCCAGCGAGATCGGGCTGAAGGTGCGCCCCGAGGTTTTGAGCAAGAGCCTCGATTTTCTCAAGAACGTTACCGAACCGGGTGGACTGGTGCGCTACGACCTCCAGGACCGGGCCGCGTTCTCGCCGCCTGGCGTAGCGCTGATGCTGCGTCGGTGGTTGGGAGAGACGGATTCGGGCGCACTGCGTCTGCTGACACGCAAGACGCTTGAAGGTCTTCCACGCTCCGAGAAATCGTGGGGCCGGGGCTGGAAGGAGGTCGCCAAGGGCATCGACCAGGACAAGCGGGCACGGACGTTCGATCCCTACGCCTGGTTCTATGGCACCTACGGCGTCTTTTCTCAGGGCGGCGAGGACTGGATGCTCTGGCACTCGGGTCCCACGGACGGCCAGACGCCTGAGGTCAAAGTGGGTCTGGTCCCGGCACTGCTGGATCTCCAGGAATCGGATGGCGGCTGGTACGCCAGCGACAAATGGACCGTAAAGGTGGGCGAAGTCTACTCGACCGCGCTCTGCATCCTCGCATTGCAGGCGTACTACCGCGTTCACTGACGGATAGCTGATAACAACCCCGCAAGCCTGCGGAACATTCCGTTGAGAACCCGTTCCCGCGGGAGGTTTCGATGTCGAGCCTTCGCGATCTCCGGTCCATCGAAGAGACGAAACAATACGCTATGGTCCGCCTCCTGGCCGAGGGGGGCATGGGTGCCGTTTACGAGGCCAAGCAGTTCGGCGCAGAGGGCTTTGAGAAGACGGTTGCCATCAAGATCATCCTGGAAAGTTACACCAGCAATCCTGAATTCGTGCGCCTTTTCATCGGAGAGGCCAAGCTGGTGGCCGACTTGGTGCATGAGAACATCGTCCAAGTGTACCACTTGGGCCGTCAGGGCTCGATGTACTACATCGCCCTGGAATACGTGGACGGGATCAACCTTGAGCAGTTCATCGACCGGCACACCGACCGTGGGATGACGGTGCCGACAGAACTGGGCGCGTTCGTCGTCAGTCGTGTCTGCCGCGGGCTCGAGTACGCGCACAATAGACGTGGGCGCGATGGTGAAAAGCTCCATATCGTCCACCGCGATGTCTCGCCCAAGAATATCATGCTGAACAGCGAGGGCGTCACCAAACTGACCGATTTCGGGATCGCCAAGGCGCGCATGCTTATGGAGCAGGAAGAAGGGGAAGTGCTTATGGGCAAGGTGGAGTACATGTCCCCCGAGCAGTCACAGTATCAGGAGACGGATCCGCGTTCCGACGTCTTCTCGCTGGGTATTGTGATGTACGAGTTGCTGACCGGTTACCACATCTTTGAGACCGCCGACATCTACGAAACGCTGAAGAATGTGAAGGAGAAGCCCATCCCCGATCCGCGCACTTTCCGCGCCGACCTGTCTGAGGATCTGGTTCGCATCCTGAACCGGGCGCTCGAACGGCCGATGGAACGCCGTTACCAGACGGCGGGAGAAATGGGCTACGACCTCGAATACTACATGTACCACGACCGCTACGGCCCGACGAACGTGACGCTCAGCAACTACCTGAAGAAGCATTTCCTTGGATTGCCGGCCGAAGGTCGCGACCTGTCTCGAAAGGCCTCCGCCCGTGTACTGAGTCGAGCCGATTCTGCGTATGCCGATCCGGGATCGAAGGATCGGGGAATGTCCTGACGGCCGATGCCGCCGGGTTGCCCGCGTGAAGGGGACCGTGATTGGACACGTCTCATCCCGACGCCCCTCCCACCGTGCCTAAGCTCAGCGTGCGGCGTCCCGGACAACCGCGCGAGGAGTTCGAACTCTCCAAAAGCCCCATTATGGTTGGTCGGATCAAGACCAACGATATCGTCCTGCTCGACGACACGTCGGTCTCCCGAGAACACTGTTGCTTCGAGATCGATCCGGCGAGGCACGATCTGTCCGTGCGCGATCTGGGTTCCTCCAACGGTACCTTCGTAAACGGAAAGGCCGTCAGCCAGACGCCATTGGTTCTGAAGCCAGGCGATCAGATCCAGGTGGGTGCGACGCTGATGATCTTCTCAGTCGATCGTCCATCCGCAGGGGCCTTGGTTCGCCGATTGAAGCCACACGGGCAGAACCTGCCCTGGCCGCCTCGTGAAGGCGAGAAAGACCGCACCACGTTTGGCGACGATTTCTGCATCTGTGGACGGTGCGGCGAACGGATCCATCTGCGCAAGATGCTGCCGGGGGAGAAGATCGGCTGCGTTCGATGCCGGGCCGTCTGGCACGCACCCTCCGTGTCCGCAGGCGCGCGTCAGGCGGAGATGGAGGTCACCCAGGCCCTCTCGGTGGGTCACGAAATGTCCACCGAAACCAAACCCATCAGCATCGATGATGCGAAAAAGGCCACGTACATCATCCGCGAGACCACCAGCAGCTCATCCCTACCGCCTTTTGCCCCGGACGAACCCGCCGATACGGGCGAGGAGACCACGGAGCGCCCCCCCCCGGGCGTTTAAACGTCCTTATTCACCACGGAATTCACGAAGACACGAAGAAAGACCCCGTTGCACCTATGTCAGGCTACTCGCCGCCGCGTTTCCCAAACTCGTGGTCGAGCACCAGGATACCGCGACCCTCGCCACCCAGTTCGACCATGTGCAACGCTTCCGTGAAGTTTGCTTCTTCCTCGACCTGTTCCTTGATGAACCACTGCAGGAAAATCTCGGTGGCGTAATCTTCTTCCTTCTTGGCCTGCGCCATCAGTTTCCAGATGGCTGCGGTCACTTCCTTCTCATGCCCCAGGCCGGCCTGGAAGATCTCTTTCGGCGACTTGAAGTCGGTCGGTGGCGCAGCAATGGCCTGAAGCGCTGCATGGCCGCCCACCTCGTTGATGTACCCGAAAAACTTCATCGCGTGTTCCAGTTCTTCCTTGGCCTGCGACTTGAACCACTTGGCAAAGCCTGGCAGGTTCTCGACTTCGAAGAAAGATGCCATCGAGAGATAGAAGTATCCCGAGTAGAACTCCTCCTTCATGTGGCTGTTCAGTGCGTCCATCATCTTCTTGCTCGCCATGTTCCCCATCCTTTCCGTTTCGTGTCCTGAACTGGAATCCCGATCTTGCAATCCTCATGTTACACAGGCGTTCTTTACTTTCCACAATCTTGCCGACTGCACCCGCAGGGTCTTTCACTTCTCGGAAAACGGATGGAGTTTCTCGGCGTCGGCGTCTGGATCGGGGTTGAACCGAC
>CAYSBP010000117.1:0-9496 GCA_964429255.1 uncultured Planctomycetia bacterium | reverse complement strand
TACAACGGCGATGCGACTCCCTGTGGCCTCCCCGAACCCGTTTTCTTTTTCGCCCCCCATCGGTTAGAAGGACTGCCCCGCTGGTCCCTTCCGTTACCCGTTCGGGCGCGTTGGGATAGGATGACCGCTGGATACTTGAGAGAGGAGTACCGGTCGAGAAGGCCGGCTGCTGACCATTCATCATGACCGAGTTGACCCGTAATTTCTGCATCATCGCGCACATCGACCACGGGAAGTCCACGCTGGCCGACCGGTTGCTCCTGCGCACCGGCGCGATCACCGAGCGCGAGTTCCGCAATCAGATCCTCGACGACATGGACCTGGAACGCGAGCGCGGCATCACCATCAAGGCCAGCGCGGTCACGATCTACTACAAACGCCCGGCCGACGGGAAGACCTACAAGCTGAACATGATCGACACGCCCGGCCACGTGGACTTCAACTATGAAGTCTCGCGCGCCCTGGCGGCCTGCGAAGGCGCGCTGCTGCTGGTTGACACCACGCAGGGCGTCGAAGCGCAGACGGTGGCGAACTCGCTGCTGGCCATGACCGGCGGACTCGACCTGATCCCCGTGCTCAACAAGATCGACCTGGGCAACGCGCAGATCAACGAGAGCGCCGAAGAGGTCGAGCACGTGCTGGGCCTGCCGCAGGAGGGATGCATTCTCGCTTCGGGCAAGACCGGTCAGGGCGTCGAGGAGATTCTGGAGGCCGTGGTCACGCGTCTGAAGCCGCCGCAGGGTGACGGCAAAGCCCCGCTGCGCGCGCTGGTCTTCGACTGCAAGTACGACGACTATAAAGGCGTCATCGTCTACCTGCGCGTCATCGACGGCACCTTGAAGAAATTCGACCGCGTCCGTTTCCACCATTCGGCCAAGGTCTTTGAGGTCGCCTCAGTTGGCCGTTTTTCGCCCCGTCCAATCGAGGTGGACCTCCTGGACACCGGCGACGTCGGATTCCTGACCGCGACGATCAAGGATCTGCATGACGTCAAGGTCGGCGACACCGTCTTTTCGGCCCTGGTGCCGCGCGACCAGGCCGTGCCGCTGCCGGGCTATCGCGAGCCGCAGGCCATGGTCTTCTGCGGCCTGTATCCGGCCAACAACAACGACGTCGAAGCGCTCAAGGACGCCCTGGAGAAGCTGTCGCTCAACGACTGCTCGTTCACGTTCCAACCCGAGAGTTCCGTGGCGTTGGGCTTCGGCTTCCGTTGCGGCTTCCTGGGCCTGCTGCACATGCAGATCATCCAGGAGCGGCTGGAGCGCGAGTTCAACCTGGACCTGGTCCAGACGGCGCCCAACGTCACCTACGAATTGAAGATGACCGACGGCGGGATCGTCACCGTGACCAATCCCAGCCAGGTGCCGGAGGATACGAGCAGGATCGACGAGTTCCGCGAGCCCATCGCGCACGTGGAGTTCATCCTGCCCACCGAGTACATCGGCAACATCATGAAGCTCTGCGAGGACCGGCGCGGGCGCTTCGTCAAACAGGACCACATGGGCGCCAAGCGCTGCCTGCTGCACTACGACATTCCGCTGGCGGAACTGGTCTTCGATTTCTACGACCGGTTGAAGTCAGGCACGCGCGGCTACGGCACAATGGATTACCGCGTGACGGGTTTCGAACCGGGCGAACTGGCCAAGATCGACATCCTGGTGCACGGCACGCCGGTGGATGCGCTTTCACTGATCTGCCACCGCAAGGACTCCGAGCAACGCAGCCGCAGGATCCTGATCAAGCTGCGCAAGCAGATACCGAAGCACCTCTTCGTGATCGCGTTGCAAGCGGCCATCGGCGGCAAGATCGTCGCGAGAGAGAACATCTCGGCGGTCCGCAAGGACGTCACGGCCAAATGCTACGGTGGCGATATCTCGCGCAAACGCAAACTGCTGGAGAAGCAGAAGGAAGGCAAGAAGCGGATGCGCATCAAGAATATCGGCATGGTCGAAGTGCCTCAGGAGGCCTTCCTGAGCGTGCTCGACACACGCGACGAAGATTGAGTTTGTTCATCGGCTGCGGGTCTTAGCCTGCATGATTCACCACGAGGTACATCACCGTGACGCCGTTGCCGTCACGCCGTAAAGCGCGGTCAGTTCGGCGCCGGGGAAGTAGTGGCGCACGATCTCGGACCCCGAACGGCCGGCGCGCGCCATGCCGTCGCTGCCGTACTGGCACATCCCGACGCCGTGGCCGAACCCGCGACCTTCAAAGCGCAGGAACGTCCCGCCGTCGCTGACCTTGGTCCACCACAACGACTTGAGTTCGCGCGAACTGACCGCCAGGCGGAACGGGTTGCCCGGGAAGGTGCGTTCGCCGCCAGCGTAACGAACGCGGACGCTTTCGGCGCGGCCGCTCGGATCGGTGGGGGCGTCCAGGCCGAGCACGGGTTGGTTCAGGCCCAGGCGCCGGCCCAGTTCAACCTTCTCCACCTGCCAGATCCACTGATAGGCCGGGCTGTGCTGGCAGAATGCGCACGGCGCTCCGCACAGCGCGGCGGTGGACGTCCGGTCGGGGAAGACGCGTTCGGCAGCAGTGGTCGCGCCGCCGCAGGTCGAATGGAAGTACGCGGGGAAGAGCTTTCCGCCGCTGGTGACGATTTGACCGCGCGTCGCGTTGACGGCGGCCCGCAGGATCGGTTCGCCGGTGTTGCCCCACCGGAAGACCTGGCTGGCTTCGGTCGTCTCGACGTCGTACGGTTCGGCCTGACGTGCCTTCATCTGATACAGTGCGTAGCTGCGGCTGACGATGGCCTGCGCCTTAAGCGCCTCGGGAGCCCAGCGTTTGTAGGGCACTTCGCCGGCCAGCACACCGAGCAGGTACTCTTCGATGTCGATCCAGGCGACGACCATCAACAGGCCGCTCGCATCGGCCCACACCGTCACTCGCCGGCTGAGGGAAGCACCGTTCCAGGCCAGAGACCCAGACCCGGTGCTTTTCACGTCGACGCACCCGACACAGACGCTGGTTCCGGCCGGGGTGGAAACCTGAAGCGAACCGGCTCCCGACCGCACGGTCAGTTGCTGGTTGGGTTGCAGGCGGCTGAACTCCTGACCGTTGCGGTCGCACAAGGCGGCGCCTTGAGGACCGGCGGTCAACAGGACGTGCGGTTGGTCCCGCGCGATGGCGACACGGATGGCCGGTTCGGTCATGGTGAAGGTCGGTGGCGGCTCGGGCGTTGGGGGCGGGTTGACGGGGCTGGAGGTCTCCCTCTTTGAGGAGCTGCAGCTTGTGACCATCAAACCGGTCGCCATGGTTACCAGGGCGACGGTGCATCTTATTTTACTGAACATGGCTAGGCGCCCCCCAGCGCGTGCAGGCTGCAATTTTCGCGTAAAACCACCTAAAAGAATGGATCGACCATCTCCAGAAACATCTAAACTCCTATTTTGAAAGGGATAAGGGGGCTTTCGTCGGCTTGACATGGGGGTGCGGGCATGGTTAGCTTATGGGTCGCGGGGCTTGCACGTGTGCCCATTAAGGCCTTTCGGAGACCATGTAGCACAGGGGGTTGTTGCACAGGTCGAAGGGAGTCCGCGCTTTTCCGTTCGTGCGGATGACCGAGGGGCCGGCGCTATGACCGGCTAATCCTAAAAGGTGGTGCCTAGGCGTTTCCGGCGTACCGGATGAGGGGTTGTGTTTGCCTTTGGGTACGGCCCAGCGTGGGTGGGCGTCCGTTTCTGTGGAGGGCTGGCCCTGTAAGGGGCCGATGGCTTGATGAGAAGTCTGTTCGGCGAGGATCTCAAACGGCGCGTTCGCGATGCCACCGAGATCATGGATCTGATTCGCTCGTACGGCGTCGAACTGAAGCGGGCGGGGCGGAACTGGAAGGGGCTCTGCCCCTTCCATCAGGAGAAGACGCCCAGTTTCAACGTAAATCCCGAGGGGCAGTACTATAAGTGTTTTGGGTGTAGTAAGAGTGGCGATGTGTTTTCGTTCGTGATGGCACACGAGCGGGTTGAGTTTCCCGATGCCTTGCGCCTATTGGCCGATCGGGCCAACATCCAGGTGGAGGTGGATCCGGCGGCGGTCGCGCAGGCGAAGAAGGACGGTGACTGGAAGAGTTACCTGTACAGGCTCAACGGTTCGGCTGCGTCGTATTACCGTGAGCAATTGAAGGGCAGCGAAGGCGAGCGTGCGCGGGCGTACCTGGCGAAGCGCGGGATCTCGGAAGAGATGTGGGAGGTGTTTGGGCTGGGCTACGCGCCGGCCTCGGGCGCCGGGTTGGTGCGTCAATTGCAGGCGCAGCGGGCGCCGGTGAAGGCGCTCGATCGGGCCGGGTTGGTGGGTTTGCGGGACGATGGGACGGCCTACGATTACTTCCGCGACCGCTTGATGTTTCCGATCTGTGATCAGCAGGGGCGCGTGATCGGGTTTGGCGGGCGCGTGTTGGGAGAGGGCGAACCGAAGTACCTGAACACGCGCGAGACGTTCCTTTTCTCGAAGGGGCGGAGCATTTACGGGCTGCATCTGGCGCGCGAGGCGATCGTCGAGCAGCGGCGGGCCGTACTGGTGGAAGGCTACACGGACGTGATCATGAGCCACCAGTTCGGCTTTAAGAACGTGGTGGCAGCGCTGGGAACGGCGGTTACGGCGGACCACACGCGTGTCTTGCGCCGGATGGCGGATGAGGTGGATTTGCTGCTGGACTCTGATTCGGCCGGCGCGAACGCGGCGGAGCGGAGTCTGGTGGTCTTCTTTCAGGAGGCGCTGTCGGCACGGATCGTGCGCCTGCCGGGCGCGGCGAAGGATCCGTGCGACTTCCTGTTGGCGTCGGGCCGGGAGGCGTTTGAGCAGGCTTTAACGCAGCGGCAGGATCTCTTCGATTTCAAGTTCGGCCGGGTAGCGGCGGTGTACGATTTGCGAAGGCCGGATGGGATTGCGAAGGCAGCCAAGGAGTTGATGGACTTGGTTTCGCTGTCACCCGATCCGGTCCGGCGTGCAGCCTACCGGCGTGACGTGGCATCGCGGCTGAACCTGCCGGAACAGGAACTGCGTTTTGTGCAACCGGTGAAGATGGCTGCGCCGGACCACGGGGGCGCGGAGGAAGTGGCTCGACCGGAGCACACACTGGCGGGTGTCGAACGCGAAGTGCTGCGATGGCTCTTCCATCAACCGGCCTGGATCCTGACGGCGGTCGGCGAGGTGGATCTGACGGGTTTCACGGGGGTCTCGGAGCGGCTGATCGCCAAAGCCCTGTTGTCGGCGGTGGATGCGGGTCGTTTGCCGCCCAATGCACCGGACTTGACGCCCGACTCGCATTCGCTGTCCGGGTTGGTGGCGCGCGAGGCATTGACCGGGCTGTCGTCGGCGATGGACCTGTTTGCCGGCAAGGTTGTGGATGAAGGGGACCTGGATCGGGCGCGCGCGGTCTGCGTCCAACTGGCCGAGGAGAGTCCTCAACTGGGGAAGACGGCCCCGGAAGAGTACTACCGCTCCTTGATCTCGGACCTGAGCGGCACGTCGTGTGAACACCAGCTTGGCGCGCTCAAAGCGACCCTCGCGGCCGCCCGGAGTCGGGGGGATGAGGGCGAGGCGCGTGGGATAGAGAAGCAGATTGACGAGATCGAGCGGCGGCTTCCTCTTTCTCCGATCAAGCGAAAGACCGTACGTCGCGTTTTAATGAAGTGAAGATAAAAGGGAGGCATGACTGCATTGGCTGCTGCCACATCCGCGTTGTCACCACAGATGGAGCAAGACATCGAGAAACTGATCCATCGCGTCCGGGATGTCGGCGCGGTGAGTTATCAGGAGCTGGACATGGTGCTGCCGACGGACGTTCAGTCGGCCGACGCCATCGATCACGTGCTCGCCCGGCTGGAAGAGAACAACATCGAACTGGCCGAGGAAGGCGTCATTAAGAGCCGTCCCGCGCCCAAGCGCGACGGAAAGCCCATCGAGGAAGTGGTGCACGAAGAGGACCTCTCCGGCCGCGAACTGCACGATCCGGTCCGGATGTACCTCGGCCAGATGGGTTCCATCCCGCTGCTCACGCGCGATCAGGAAATCAAACTGGCCAAGACGATCGAACTGATGAACAAGGGCTTCCGCCGGAAGGTCTTGACCAGCGACTTCGTGATCGCCCGGACGATCGAGATCTTCGAGGCGCTCAACCGCGCCGACCTGGCCTTCGATCGCACGGTCCAGACCAGCGGCTCGTCGGGCGTCGAACGCGACGACATCTTCGAGCGCAAGGAGGGGCACCTCACCACGCTGCGTCTGATCCTCAAGCGCAACGCCGAAAACCTGGAGCAGGCGGGACACCGCCAGCCGGCCGTGCATCGGCGGCAGATCCAGCAGATGCTTAAAGATCGCCGTCTCAACGCCGCGCGCCTGATCGAAGAACTGGGCCTCCGCACCAAGAAACTGCTCCCGCTGATGGGCCAGCTGCGCGAGTACGCGGCCGAGTTGAGATCGTACGAGTCTGAGTTGAAGCTGGTCGAGGGCAATGAAGAGAAGGCCGACAAGGCCGAACGCCTGCGCCGCCGCATCGCGCGTATCGCCGAAATCCTCCGCGAACCGCCCGATGAGACCGCCCTGCGCGTGCACCTGATGGACCGGCGCTACGCCGCCTACGAGAAGGCCAAGAAGGAACTGAGCGCGGGCAACCTGCGCCTGGTCGTCTCGATCGCCAAAAAATACCGCCACCGCGGCCTCTCGTTCCTCGACCTGATCCAGGAAGGCAACACCGGCCTGATGAAGGCGGTCGAGAAGTACGAGTACCAGCGCGGCTACAAGTTCTCCACGTACGCGACGTGGTGGATCCGACAGGCCATCACCCGCGCCATCGCCGATCAGGCACGCACCATCCGCATCCCGGTGCACATGATCGAGACGATGAGCAAGCTGCGAAAAATCAACAAACAGCTCGTGCAACGCCTGCACCGGGAACCCACGGTGGACGAACTGGCGCAGGAAGCCGAACTGCAGACCAGTGAGGTGCGCCGCATCCTGAAGATCGGCAAGCACCCCATTTCGCTGGATCGCCCGATCGGCGATTCCGACGATTCGTTCTTTGGTGATTTCATCGAGGACAAGTCAGTCCAGTCGCCGGTCAGCCTGGCCAGCTACGAGATGCTCAAGGACAAGATCGAGATGGTCCTGAGCACGCTGACCTATCGCGAGCGCGAGATCATCAAGCTGCGCTATGGCCTGGGCGACGGCTACACCTACACGCTGGAAGAGGTGGGTCGCAAGTTCAAGGTGACGCGCGAGCGCGTGCGGCAGATCGAGGCCAAGGCGCTGCGCAAACTGCAGCACCCGGTCCGCAGCCGCAAGCTGGAAGGCTTCCTGGAAGAGAGCCTGCAACCGCAGACGTAGCCCGGATTGTTCATGGACTTCTCCTCATGGACAATCCTCTTCGACTCAGCCACCGCTGTGGCCGCCCCCAGGACTGACTTGATTATTCACGCTCTCAACATCCGCACACCGCGGATCCGGCCCCTCTGAGCGTGAATGATCCAAGTCGGGATGTCAGCCGGACCGCAGCAGTTCCCCCAGACGATCCAGTTGATAGTGGAAGAACTCCGGGGTCCATAAGGCCAGGGACTGCTGCTCCCGGGCCGGCAGGAAACGTTCGACGTCCGCGCGTGCCGCAGCCCAGTCGAGCGTCCCTATCCTCTCGCGCATGGCCGCGAGGTACCACTCGGGGGTGACAGAGATTCCCTGGCCAGCCCAGGGCCCCTGCTGGCCGAGGGCGTTGGCGAGCAGGCCGAGTTGAGGGACCATTTTCCGCGAGACGTACCAGAGGAAGTCGTACCAGTCGCGGCCTTTGACGTATCCACGGCAGAGCAGCGCGTGCGACTTCAGGGCGAAGCCCGAGGTCAGCGTCTGCGCGCTGATGGCACTGACGATCGGGAACGTGATGTAGTGGGTCTCGAAAGTCGAACCGGCCGGAGGGTTGGTATCCACCTCCAGCTTGATTCTGACCTTCCGGGAACGCTGGCGCGAAAAGGGCAGGTCCAGTTCCAGGACCTGCCCGATGGAGTCGGTCTTGAGGAACGCCTTCCGGACCGCCGTATCCGCATCCGACCGGTTCTGGACCTCGAAGCGGATGCCCTGGGCCAGACAGTCCTCGCGGACCTCATCGAGATGTCGCTGCCACGCGAAGCCCGGATCCGGTGCGCGAAGCAGAAAGTCGAGGTTCTCGGAAAAGCGATGGGTGCCGTAGAGAATGCGCAAGCAGGTGCCACCGTAGAAGGCTGCCGCCGAGAAGAACCCCGAGCGCGAGAGCCCGGCCAGGACGAAGTGCTGCATGAGTTCCTGGAGGACATTGTCCTGCTCGATGGCGTTGGCCGGACCGTACTGCCTGATTCGCTCGCGGAGCAGATCTCCGATCATGGTCCGAACTCCTTGACGAGGTTGCGCAGGTAGTTTCTGACCCGCTCGCTTTTCACCGCCTCCATGACCCCCGGGGCTGCGTCGGCAGCGATCGCGCGCAGGTCCTCCTCGGCGATGCGCATGGAACCGGTCAGGAAACGGGGTCCATCGCGGCCCCAACAGACCTCCTTGCGGAGATAGATCAGGTCGGCCATGGCCCGCAGGGGCGTAGCGATCCGAGCCCAGGAATCCTCGGCCACCCGTGTGGCGACTACGCCGGCCGAGGGATTCAAAGCCACCACGCGCCGGAACGAGAAGTGCCCCAGGGGCGTGGGAAAGTCCCTGGACCGCTGAGGCGTAACGCTGCTCACCGTCTGCACGGCCTCGGGGATAAGCCCGTGGTAGGCCAGGGCAGACTCCAGGCTCACATGCGATGGCCAATGCAGCACAGCAGCGACGGCGAAGGGATGCGGATGACGCTTCCGGAATTCCGGGGCGAGACAGTAGTACCCCGGCTTGAGCCTCAGGATCTCGCCACGGGACGCCGCGCGGTGAACCAACACGCGCCTGGCTCCCAGCGAAGCCTCCGGGAACAGATTGAGCACCACCGACTCATCGAAGAGCCCGCCGGGGGGCTCCAATCTGTAAACAGCCTCTGTAAGTGTCTGCATATGGACCTCATTTATCTGCATTAAAATTACATTTATAGTAATCTAAATGCAAATAAATATTTATCCATTTTGAGCGAAGACGCTGGGCATCCTGAGGCTCTGCCGCCCTGACTTCTGCCCCCTGCCCCTCTGACTTCTGACCTCTGTCTTCTGCCGCTCTGTCCCTCCCCGGCCCTTACCCGCGCACTGAAGAACCGCTACGCGAAGACCAAAAGCGAATCGGCCCGGAACTGCTTGCCGCTCTTCGACCAGATCATCTTCACCATGCCTCGTCGTCGAAACCGCCGGCCTCGGCATCCTAGATGACTGGCGCCCAGGCGCCAAGCATACCGAGTTTTTCGATCGCAACCTTCAGTATGCATAAGCGGTTAGGATTTTAGTGCCAACGTTGGCACTGGAGGTAGAGAGCAAGAACGGAAATGATGAATGCTCCCCCTTCCCTCGAAGGGAAGGGGCTGGGGGGCATAAGCGCTAACCTAAGGTGGCGTGGTCTAGTCGGGCACGGG
>CAYSBP010000116.1:0-9501 GCA_964429255.1 uncultured Planctomycetia bacterium | reverse complement strand
CTAACCTGGATTATTCACGCTCAGAGGGATGGGCGTTGCAAACTGCCGGCGCAGAGAGCGTGAATCATCCAGGTTAGCCCTGAGCGAGGTCTCGGGAGAGGCCGAGTCGAAGAGGGTTATTCATGGGGAGGGGCCCATGAATAATCCGGGCTAAAGGACTCCAGATGCGCGCATCGATTATCGCCGTGGCCTCGTTGAGCATGGCTCTTGCCGTCTGCGCTGAAGAGGCGGTTGATCCAGCTGAACGGAATGCCGCCGAACGCGATGTAAACATCCAGAACAAGGTCGAGCGTTCCATCCGGCGCGGTTGTCAGTGGCTGGCCAGGAACCAGAACAAGGACGGTGGTCTCAAGTCCCAGTATGCCGTTGCCGCCACGGGACTTGCGGGCCTTTCCTGGCTGGCGGCCGGAAGTACACCTGAAGCTGGACCGTATGCCAGCAATATCCGGCGCGCGATTGACTTCACGATCCGTAGTCAGGGTTCGACCGGCTTCATCACGGAAGGCAGAGGCTATGGCAATTCGTCGATGTACGGCCATGGTTTCTCGGCCTTGTTCCTGGCTGAAGCGTACGGGATGACGCGAGACGAGAATCTGGCGGGGCGACTCAAGCAGGCGGTGGTCAAGTCGGTCCGGTTGATCGAGTCCACGCAGAACCAGTTCGGCGGGTGGAACGGAACGCCGGATGCCCGGCAGACGGACGACGGTTCCGGGGCGGTCGCGATCATGCAAATTTCCGCGCTGCGTGCGGCTGAATCCTGCGGCATCCATGTGAAACGACAGGTCGTGGAGAAGGCCGAGAAGTATCTGCTGGCCATGACCAGTCGCAGCGGTTGGTATGCCTACAACTGGGGAAGCCGGATCCAGGTCGGTGAAGATCGGGGCCGGGCGGGCACAACGGGGCCTGGCATTTATATGCTCGGTGCAATGAACCTCCACACCGACTCCAAATACAAGAAGGGCATCAAGAACCTGATGAAGACCGCCCCCTTTCTGACGGGCGCTGGTGGACGGGGGGGCACAGGCCAGTGGTACTGGTTTTACTATACCTGTTTCTACGCATCGCTGGCGATCTATCAGCACGGCGGGGCGGAGTGGGCCAAATGGTATCCCGCAATGGTAACCTCACTGATCAACCGCCAGCGCCGTGACGGCAGTTTCGAGGACGAGTATGGCGGTGTTTACACCGCGCTGGGTGTCCTGAGTCTTTCCATCGTGTATCGCTACCTGCCCATGTTCCAGGAGGGCGCCGCCGGAAGGGAAGGGCGGTAGGAGGAGGGGGCAACCGCCAAGTCTGGGAACTTTTCTGAAACACACCCATCGCGGCCAACGCCCGCGCTTTCCACTTGCCGTCTCCATGGGCTACCATTAGGGTCCCGCGTTATGAGGTATGAAGCACTCACCCACGTCTGCGCCCTCCCGGCGCCTGGAGGACTTACCGCCCGCGGAAATAGACCCGCGGGCGTGTGCCTGGGTTGACTTTTCCCGGCGCCATTCCGCGTCAAGACGACGATCTTTCCGGACGATTCCAATATCATCCTCTCAACCGTTCCCGTCTGGGTCCGGCCACCGAGGAGTGACGGCGAGACACCTGACGAAAGGACGTACCGACATCATGCCCAACAGAGCCCAAACACATGCCACGCCGCAAGCCGACCGCGTGTTGATCTTCGACACGACCTTGCGCGACGGCGAGCAGTCGCCCGGGGCGACGATGAACCGCGACGAGAAGATCCAAGTAGCGCGTGCCCTGGCGCGGATGAAGGTCGACATCATCGAGGCCGGCTTCCCGATTGCCTCGCCCGGTGATCACGATTCGGTGAAAGCGATCGCCGAGCAGGTCGAAGGCCCCATTATCTGTGGTTTGGCGCGGTCGTTGGAGAAGGACATCCTCCGCGCCGCAAGCGCCATTCAGAACGCCAAGCGACCGCGCATCCACGTCTTCCTGGCCACCAGCAAGATCCACCGCGAGTTCAAGCTCAACAAGGCCAAAGCAGAGATCGTCAAACAGGCCGTCGAAGCGGTTAAGATGGCGTTGGCGCACTGCAAGGATGTCGAATTCAGTCCCGAGGATGCCAGTCGTACCGAACCGGAGTTCCTCTGTGAGGTGGTGGAGGCCGTCATTGCGGCGGGGGCCGGAACGGTCAACATCCCGGACACGGTGGGCTATGCGGTGCCGGATCAGTTCGGACCGCTCATTGCAACGCTTTTCCAGAAGGTACCCAACATCCATCAGGCCGTGATCAGCGTGCACTGCCACAACGATCTTGGTTTGGCCGTCGCCAACAGCCTGGCGGCGGTGAGGGCCGGAGCGCGCCAGGTGGAATGTACGATCAATGGCATCGGCGAACGCGCCGGCAATGCGTCGTTGGAGGAGATCGTGATGGCCTTGCGCACCCGCAAGGATGCCTACGGCCCGACGACAGGGATCGACGCCACCAGACTCTACCCGACGTCACGGTTGGTCGCGAACGTCACCGGCATCCATGTCCAGCGGAACAAGGCGATCGTGGGCGAGAACGCTTTCGCGCACGAGGCCGGCATCCATCAGGACGGCATGCTGAAGGATCGGATCACCTACGAAATCATGCGTCCGGCCGATGTCGGCGTGGAGCGAAGCAAACTGGTCCTCGGCAAACACTCCGGACGTCACGCCTTCGCCGAACGGTTGAAGGAGTTGGGGTACGATCTGGGCGATGCCGAGACGGCCACGGCCTTCGACCGGTTCAAGGCACTCTGCGACAAGAAGAAGACCATCTATGACGCAGACATTGCCGCCCTGGTGGAGGACCAGATCCAGGCCAGTACCGCGTATTGGGACATGGAACTGATCCAGGTCCTCAGTGGAAACCGGACGATGCCGACCGCGACGGTCTGTCTAAAACGTGAAGGCAAAACCTATCAGGATGCCGCCATCGGCGACGGGCCCATCGATGCGCTGACCAAGGCGATCGACCGGATCACCTCGTGTCCCGGCAAGATCCTGGACTTCCAGGTGCATTCGGTCACCGAAGGCCGGGAGGCGCAGGGGGAGGTCGACGTGAAGGTCGACTTCGGCGGTAACGTGATCCATGGCCGGGGCATCAGCACGGACATCGTCGAAGCCTCCGGCATGGCGTACCTGAACGCCGTCTCGCGCATGATGATGCGCGCGACGAATGGCACGCCCATCAAGCCGGAAAGCGGCCACGTCTAGCCGGGAACACTGGCCGCGCAAGAAGCCGCGCAGCCAGTGGCACCACGTCGGATGGACTCAACCGGGTGAACGCGGATTCGGATTCAAGGAACCGTCTTGTATCGTACGGTGGCGTGCCGGTTGACTCCCGGATCGGTACCACTGGCTGAACAGGTCGTATCGTTCAGCCAGTGCTTCCCAAATCGCCGTTTGGATTCCCGCCGACGTCGATTACCATGCGTGTCGAACCCACTTTCCCAAAGGAGCGTCGCTTTGAAACTCGGCATCATCGGATTCCCCGCCTGCGGCAAGACCAGTCTCTTCAACGCCGTGACGGGTTCGACGCACCCGGTCGCTCAGTACGCCCCCACGCCTTCGCAGACACTGGCGGTCATGATGGTCCCCGACCCGCGCATGGACAAACTTAAGGCGATGTACAACCCGAAGAGTTTCGTTCTGGCGCACGTCGATTGCCTGGACTTCGCCGGTCTGATCTCGGGCTCCGGTGGCGGCGGCAAGGAATTCAAGGGCGAACTGATGGGCAAACTGCGGGAAGTCGACGCGATCGTCCACATCGTGCGCGCCTTCGACGGCGGCAACGTGCCGCACGTCCTGGAAACCGTTGACCCGCGACGCGATCTGGCCGAGACGAACAGCGAGCTGCTCTTCGCCGACCTTTTCCAGTGCGAAGCCCGCATCCAGAAGCTGAAGCACCAGGTCACCAAGACGAACAGCAAGACCATAGAGGCCGACAAGAAGGAGCTGGCGACGCTGCAGAAAGTCCATGCGCTCCTGGAGGCCGGCAAGTCGGTCCACGACTTCCATACGGAGCACGAAGACGAGAAGAAGCACGTCGCGGCCTTCCAGTTCCTGACCGAGAAGAAGCAGGTCGTGGTCTTCAACGTGGCGGAAGGCGATCTGGCGCCGGGCGGCAAGGGCGAGGCGCTGACGAAGGAGTTCCCCGGTTCGCTGGCGCTCTCCGCGAAGATCGAGATGGAAATCGGGCAGTTGCCGGCCGAGGAACGGGATATGTTCCTGAAGGATCTGGGCATCACCGAACCGGTCGCCGGGCGGTTGGCGCGCCAGGCCTACGCGGCGCTGAACGCGATCTCGTTCTTCACCGTCGGCGAGGACGAAGTGCGCGCGTGGACGATCCAGAAGGGCGACAGCGCGGTCATCGCGGCGAGCAAGATCCACACCGATCTGTCCAAGGGCTTCGTGCGCGCGGAAGTCTTCGGTTATGACGAGCTGATGACGCTGGGCAGCGAGAAGGCCTTGAAGGCCGCCGGCAAGATGCGCCTCGAGGGCAAGGAATATATCGTTCGCGACGGTGAGGTCGTACATATCCGGGCGAATACAAGATAGGGCAGGGGATGGGGCGTGGGGATTTAGCCCGGATTATTCACGCTCGCGGCGCCGGCAGTCTGCAACGCCCATCCCTCTGAGCGTGAATAATCCAGGTTAGGTCGATGCCTCGGAAATAAGATGCGGGATGGAAACGCCCCACTACAATCCGTCGCATGAGCGCCCTCTTCACGCCTCTTCAGCTTCGCCTCCTGACGCTGCGCAACCGCGTGGCCATGGCGCCGATGGTGCAGCAGGCGGGCCTGCCGGATGGCACCGCCACCGGGGAGTTGGCGGACTTCTACGGCGCACGGGCGCAGGCGGGGACGGGACTGATCATCGTCGAAGCTACGGCGATCGAGGCGGACGCGCGCTGCTGGCCGGGTGGACTGGGCGCGTACCTGCCGCAGCACAGGGCAGGGCTGGCGCGGCTCGCTTCGGCCATACGGGCGGGCGGGGCGTGCGCGTGCCTGCAGTTGGTTCACGGCGGTCCGCAGGCCTCGCCGGCCGTCATCGGAAAACCCGGCTGGGGACCCAGTGCCGTCGCGCCCAACTCGAACTTTCCGCTGGCTGGAGAACTCACGATCGATGCGCTGATGAACCTGCAAAAGCGTTTCGCCGATGCGGCCGAAATGGCCGCCGACGCAGGCTTCCAGGCCGTGGAACTTCATGGCGCACACGGCTATCTCCTCGACTCGTTTCTTTCGCCCGACCGCAACCGGCGCACGGACGTATACGGCGGGGCGCTGGAAAACCGCATGCGCATGCTGGCCGAAACCGTGGCGCAGGTCCGGAATCGCGTGGGAAATAGGATCGTCGTCGGCTGCCGCGTCAGCTTCTTCAATCATCTGCACGAGGCGTTTGGCTTGGAGGATTTCCGCGCGGTGCTCTGGTCGATAGAACAGGCCGGCTGCGATATGGTGCACGTCTCGTGCGACGGTTGGTCGCGCACGTACTTCGGCACCATGCGCACCCAGGGTCAATGGGCAAAAGAGATCGTGCGGATGCCGGTGATCGTTGCCGGTAGCCTGGGCGATTCGCGCGAGGCCGAACGGGCGGTGGCCGGAGGCCATTGCGATGTGGCGGCGGTGGGCCGCGCCATGAAGAGCACGCCCGACTGGACGGTCCGCGCGCACCGGCGTCTGGTCACGGATCGCCGCTTGGAGGGCACAGAACCCGTATAGCCCGAACCTGTGCTGGCCTTGCAGTTTTACACACAACGCCGTCCATCCTTGTTGGCCCACCCTGAACACAACATAACGTATATTATCGGACGTTGACCAAACGCTCACATTATCCGCATACCCATGTAACGCAGCCCGTATTCTCCTCAGAAACGCTGCTCGTGCGGGAATAATGCCGTCTACTACAACCTCGGCGCGCTATCCCAGACCTTGCGCGCGGCATCTTCCGGAACGTCGTCGAAGGTGGCGGCACTGCCGATCGTCGTGGCAAGGACAAAACGCGGTTTGCCGCCGCGGGCCTTCTTGTCCAGATACGTTGAGGCGTGCAGGTCGGCGGCCTTGGGGTCGTCCTTGGTCAGTTGCGTCGGCAGACCGGCCTTCATCAGCAGCGCCGCGATGCGTTCAGCTTCTTCGCGTTTCAATCGTCCGCGCTCGACGGCGAGTTCCCCGGCCAGGACCATGCCGATGGCGACGGCTTCGCCATGCAGGTAGCCTTGGTAGTTCTTGCAGGCTTCGATGGCGTGGCCGAAGGTGTGGCCGTAGTTGAGTAGCGCTCGCGGGCCCCCTTCCCTCTCGCGTTCGTCATTGCCGACCACGCGGGCTTTGATGCGGCATGAGACCTCGATCGCGTGGCCCAGTGCCACCGGGTCGCGCGCCAGCATCTTCTCGATGTTCTGCTCGCAGAACGTGAAGAACCCTGCGTCTTCAATCACGCCGTACTTGATGACCTCGGCCAATCCCGATTTCAGTTCGCGGTCAGGCAGCGTGTTGAGCGCCAATGGGTCGATCAGGACGGCGCGCGGCTGATGGAACGCGCCGATGGCGTTCTTGGACTTCGGGTGATCGATGGCCACTTTTCCACCGACCGAGGCATCCACCATGGCCAGCAGCGTCGTGGGCACTTGGACCACGTCGATCCCGCGCATGAAGGTCGCCGCGATGAAGCCGGTCAGGTCACCGATCACGCCGCCGCCGAGGGCCAGCAGCGTCGATGAGCGATCCAGTTTAGCTTCAATACAGAGGTCGTACAGGGTCTTCGCCACATCCAGACTCTTGGCCCCTTCGCCCGGCGGCAATTCGATGGCCGAACCGTCGAAACCGGCTTTCTGCAGCGAACTGGCAAGCGCATGCCCATGTCGGTGCTGGTGGCCGATGTTCCGATCGGTGACGATCAGCAGTCGATTGCCGCGCAACAAGCCCCTCAGTATCCCGCCGGCCAGGGGAATCAGTCCCGGTTGGATGCGGATGTCGTAACTCCGTTCGCCCAGCTCGACGCGTACGGTTCGGGGATCTGCGATGCCTTCGCTCATTGCGTCCTCGGTCTCGCGTGCCCAACGGTTTTTGATGCAGGCCGACATCTTATGTGCTGTGTGCGTCCGGGTCATGTTCAGTTCCATTTCCACCCTTTGCGGGTCCCGGGCAGCCGCGCCCAACGTGTCCAGATTCCCGTGGGTCGGGTCAAACAATTCCCTCCTTGCCCGCCATTGAGCATGGAGTACCGTGCGCAGTCTAAGTCCCAATCTGGCCTACCAACCGGGATGGCTCATCCAAGGCGTACGTTCAACATGGACGGTAGTCGCAGCAGCGGTGGATGTAGCCGTAGCGAGTCTGCGGGCGTGGAGGCACCTGCCCCGCCCGCTCATCCTTCCGCACCTTCAAAACCCACCGTTGAACCCAGTGAACGTATCGACGGACTGCCGGCCGAATGGACGCCCGAGATCCGCCGCACGATGAACCGCATCACCGTCGCCGGCTGTCTGGCGATGGTTTACTTCGAGTTCACCAGCGCCGGGCCGCGGACCGACCTGCTGGAGCAACTGGGCGCATCGTACGCTCAGTTCGGCGTGCTGGAAGCCATACCTCCGCTGCTGCTGCTGATGCAGTTCATCTCCGGCCTGGTCGTGACCCGCCTTCGCGCCCGCAAGCCCCTGTGGATCGTGCTCCTGCTCGCCCATCGCTGCATGGCCATTCCATTCGCGCTCCTGCCGATCCTCTTTCCCGGGCTGCCGACCGCCGAACTGGTCTGGTGCATGATCGGATGTCTGGCGATGGGCGAGGCCTGTGCCAACATGGGCGTGCCGATGTGGTTCTCGTGGATGAGTGACCTCCTACCGCATCGCACGCTGGGCGAGTATTGGGCGCTCCGGCGCAAGTGGCTGGCGCTCAGTTCCACGCTCAGCCTGATCGTCTCGGCGGGCGTCTTCTGGGTCTGCAAGGACCTGGATGTGCGTTACACCTATCTGCTGGCGGCGGGCGTCGGGGCGGCAGCCGGGGTCATCGACATCCTGATGTTTCTGAAGGTTCCCGAACCGGCCATGGCACGTGGACCTGTACCCAGTCTCAGGCTGCTGGCGGCACCGTTCCGAGATGCCGACTTCCGGCGCTTCATTCTCTACAATGCGTACTGGGCCTTTGCCGCGACCTTCGGCTACGCATTCTTCCGTTTGTACATGCTTCGGTACCTGGAGATGGAACTCTGGCAGATCCAGCTGCTCTTCTGTTTCCACGCGTTCGGAGGCGTTTTCTTCGCGGCGCAGATCGGCCGGTTGGTCGACCACCTCGGCAGCCGGCCGATGATCGTTCTCTGTTCGGTCCTGAAATCGCTGGTGGTGATCGGCATGCTCCTGGCCAAGCCGGGCTGGGTCCACATGCTTCATCTGGTGCCCATCTTCATCCTGGACAACATCCTGAATACGGGGCTCTTCGTCGCCCAAAATGGCTACATGCTGAAGCACTCGCCGCGTCCGATGCGGCCGATGTACGTGGCCGCGGTGCTGGCGACCAGCGGTCTGGTCAGCGCAGGCACCAGCGTCCTGAGCGGTCAGGTGCTGCAGGGAATGGCCTGGATGGAGAAGACACCGGTGGATTTCGCGGGCATGCTCTGGACCAACTTCCATGTGGTCTTCGGCATCTCCATTCTGCTCCGCTGGGGCGCCATCTTTGTTGCTTTCGGGATCCGGGAACCCAAGGCCGAGGAGCCCGGCGACGTGCTCAAGACCACCATCTTCCCCGCAGTCGCCCGCTGGTTCACTTTCCCCGATGGCTTTTTCTCAAGGGATGAGAACAATCGACCCGAGTAACCAACCTTCTGAAGCGCCTACTGTTGCGGCGTGGCGCCGAGTCGCTTCAATACTTCGGATTCCAGTTTCCCGATCCGCGCCTCAATCTCCGCACCACGCATATCGTCCGAATCGCGGATCACCGTCGCGTATTCAATCCACGCCGCGTCCAACTGAAGCAGGACCGGATCGGTGATCTTCTTCCTGGGCAATGCGTGGATTTTAATCCACACGTCGTCCTTGTTCATCAATTCGGCCTGGCGTATCTTCTTCACGGTTCGTTGATACTCGCTCAAGTACTCATAATTGCCCAAGCCGCTGCGCTGCAAGACGACATAGATGACCCCGAAGATGGTCAACGCCAGCAGCAGGCCGACCACCATCTGAATCGCGCCGCCGCCCGAACGACGCACAGGACGAACGATTCTCTTCGGACGCTTGGCGCCCGTTTCCTCACGCGTTGGACCACCCGCCATCTCAGGAATCCTCCGTACAGGTGTAATCATGAATGAGTAAAATAGAATACGACCGAGGCCGAACGATTGCCATGAAAATCCGTGAGGGAAACCCTACGGGCGGGGGGGATGTGCGTGACCGGTTTCGTCGGAACGCAGGCGTTCATTTTCCCTCTTCGAAGCGTCTCACGACCCATATCTTCGATGAAACCCTGAATGACTCCCCCTCCGTGTCGGAGGGGGTTGGGGGGGAGGACCAGCAGGCCGCCACCATTTGCCTCTTTC
>CAYSBP010000115.1:6673-9525 GCA_964429255.1 uncultured Planctomycetia bacterium | reverse complement strand
CGCATCTGCACAGCAGCGCCTGAAGGGCCTTTTCACGGCTTCTTCGCCAATACCACGTAGATCGCCGCGTCGCGCTGTTCGGTGTCCGTCTTGCGCCATTCGATCATGCGGATGATGAGCTGCAGGACACGGATATAGATGGAACGCAGGATACGCGGCAGCGCCCCGGACGTGGCATCCTGCCACATTTGAAGTGACGCCGAGGACAGACGCAGGACGCTGCGCACCTGAAGGACCTCGAAGCCCGCGTTGCGGATCTCCAACTGCAAGCCCTGCACCGTCCAGCGCCGGAAGTCGTTCGGATGCGCGTGGTACCGCCAGTGGCCATGCGTGGAAAGGATCAGGACGCCGCCGGACTTAAGCACGCGCTTCGCCTCGCGCAGGTACGCTTGCGGTTCCTGAACATGTTCCAGCACCTGCGTCGAGATCACGCCATCGACCGCGCCGTCAAGCAACGGCAACTCACCTTGGGGACCCACGGTGAGTTCGGCCATCGGATTGCCCGGGATGTCGGCGCCGAGGTACTCCTGGAACTTGGTTTTCAGGATGGGTTCGTATGGCCGTTCGCCGCAACCGTAATCGAGCAGTTTCTGTCCAGGCTGGACCTGATCCAGCGTCACCAGTTCGGTGATGCGCGCAGTCAGGAGTTGCCGAAGGACTTTGACACGCGTGTGGTGGCGCGGCTTTTCAAACCGCCGATACTCGAACTTGCGCAGACCCGCCTCGGGCCGGCCTGTGTCCGGTGCTGACATCGCTCGGTCCTTACGCGCGCGCCAGTTGATTCAGCCGGCGGCGCAGGCTCTCCGGGATCAGCGGCGCCAGTGCCTCGCGCTTCTCGCCCGAAGCCTCGCTGAAGGCCTGCACGATGTCGCGGCCCAACGCGGCCTGCAGGAGCAGCAGGTTGTCCTTCTCCAGATCGCCGCCGATGGCGCTGACCTGCGTGCCCCGATTCGCCGCCTCCTCGTCATCCGCGGCCGAAAGGCCCTTGTCCTCGACCAGCAGCACCGCGTCGAGACGGTCGATATCGACCATGAAGGGCGAATGCGCCGTGTAGAACACCTGCGAGCGCGCTTCGAGTTCCTCCGAGATGAAATGGAGCAGATCGCCCTGCGCCTCGGGATGCAGGAACTGGCCCGGTTCGTCAAGCAGCAGGATGCAGGCCTGGTCGAACTGCTCCAACTGCTTCAACAGGGCCAGCAGCGAAACGAACCAGACAAAGCCGCGCGAGCGCGAGCCGAGGCTCGTCGTGATCTGCCGTCGAGCGTCGTGTACGCGTGCCCAAAGATTGGTTCCTCCGCGCATTCCTTCCGGATCGCCCGAGCGGGCCGCGCGGACGTCGAAGCGCAGGCGCAGGTGCTTGTTCTGCGTCCAGTACTTCAGCAGGCGCCTGGTCAGCCGATTGGCGGCCGACTCCAGACGGTTGTTCAGCCACTCGGTGCGGTCGCTGTCAAGCAACTGCTTGAGATCCAGGTTCGCCAGATTCAACAGGCCCAGAAGCACGCGGTCGGACATGGACAACTCATCGGCACCCACACGCCGCTGCAGCGCGTCGATATTCGCTTCGCCGGGAAGCTGGCCGTATTCGTCGAAGTACAGGAACTGCGGCACGCACGTCTCCAGACAGACGTCGTACACTTCGACGGCCAGCCCCTTCTTCGCGATCGCGGCCAGGCGCTCCAGGCAGCGGTCGGCTTCGGGGAGTTCGGCCCTGCCCTTCCCGAGACGATCGGCCAGTTCGTCCAGCATGGCGCAGGTGCCCAGCCGCGCTCGCCAGTCGTCGCCAAGTTTGAGATCACGGACCAGCGCCTGCACCGCCACGGCTTCGTTGATCGGCAGGTCGATGTAGAGGACGTTGTCGTAGCCTTTCGAGAGCGTCAGCACCGGCTCGACCAGCACGCCATCGCCCCAGCGTTCCTCGACCGCGCGGATCTCCTCCGCGGAAAGGCGGAACTGCGCTTCGATGACCAGATCATGCGGACGCCGCCCGTCCTCCACTTCCTCCTGGTAATCACTCATCAGGGCGCGCGGATAGTCCGTGGCCACATCGAAGCGGCCTTCCTGGCCCAACACGGGATTCAGGCGATAGAGGGCTTCCAGAAGGGCGGTCTTCCCTGCGTCGTTCTTGCCCAGCAGGCAGGCCCGGCTCCCCAACTGGACACGTCCCGAGTCCAGAATGCATTTGAAGTGGGTGACACGCATCGAATCGAGCTGCATAACGTTCTCCCGGGAAAGGGGTCCAACCGGAACACCCAACCACCAATTCCACGCTGAAACCGGTCGGGGCTACCGCATCCACACTCGTTCGGCGTCGCGTTCGACAGACAGAGGTGAGCCTACCATGGAGAAGAAGTGGTTCAAGCAGTTACCGCAGCATCGGCGACGTGCAGCGGTCAGCCCTTCATTTTCTGATCGAGCCAAGTCTTGAGCTGCGCCTTATTGTGCAAGCCGACCACCCGGTCAACTTCTTGTCCGTCTTTGAAGAGGATCAGACAGGGAATATTGCGCACGGCAAACTTGCCGGCCGTTTCTTCGTTCTCTTCGACGTCCAGCTTGGCGACCTTGAGCCTCCCGCCATATTCGACGGCCAGTTCCTCCAGCGTGGGGCCGATCATCTTACACGGACCACACCACGGCGCCCAGAAATCGACGAGTACATGGATCGCGGCGCCTTTGACCTCCGTCCCCCAGTTACCGTCCGTCACCGCAATCGTGTTGGCTCCCATGGTTTCGCTCCTCGTGATGGCTCCAGTTGAAACGGCCCATGCAGCGCAAGCCGCGGACGCGTGGATCGGATCGGACGGTATCACGGGCCGGGAGCGTGTCAAGACGCCTGGATCCCTCAGACCCGCAAC
>CAYSBP010000115.1:3026-6573 GCA_964429255.1 uncultured Planctomycetia bacterium | reverse complement strand
ACTCCGCGCGTCGGTGTCGACGAAACGCCACCCGAGCCGCTCGGCGAGCGGTCTCCCGCAGACGGTCTTTCCGGTCCCGCGCAACCCGATCGACACCATGTTCACGCGAACCGAGGCCTCCCGATCAGAGATCGGCGACGAAGGACCGAAGCTCGGTCAGTTCCCGCTCGTAGCCACCCGACAGGATCGGGAAGCGACACCAGGTCTTCGGATCCAGGTTTTCGTCGTCGAGGTGGAAGGACGGCGCGTAGCGTTCACGCTTCCACTGGTTGCGGCACCAAAGCTTGAAGAATCGCTCGATCCACACGACCAGCGTCTTCGGCGCGTCCTTCGGCCGTGCGCGGCGCAGCACCTGGAAGATCTCCAGCGGAGAACACTTGTCGCGAATCGCAGCGCGCTCGATGGCATCCAGCACGTCATACGGCATCAGGTCATCTTCGTCGGTCTGATGGCAGTCGGCGGGGCGCAATTCAGCCGTCGGTTGCTGCTCATTGACGAACTTCAACGCCGGAATCGGGTACAGACCGTGCGGCCCCTTCTTCTCCAGCCAGACCAGCCATCGGCGCAGATAGGCCTTGTCGATGCCGCCCAGCGGTGCGAGACCGCCGCAGGTGTCGCCGTCCATCGTCGCGTAGCCCACCGCGGCCTCCGAACGGTTGCTCGTCGTCAACAGCAACGCACCGCGGATGTTCGCCAGCAACCAGACCGACGGCCCGCGCACACGCGCCTGGATATTCTGCAGCGCCGTGTCGTCCTGCTGCCACGTCAGCGGGCGGCCGATCGCGCCGCCGATCAGACCCAGGTAACCCTTCAGCAGCGGGTCAACGTCCAGTTCGTGGTACTCCGCGCCGACAGCCTCGGCTACCGCGCGCGCGGCATGGCGCGTCACCGGCCCGCTGTTCTCCGTGGCCTGATAGGCGCACACCAGCAGCCGGCGGACCAGTCCCCTGACGCCACCGGCCTGTGGAAGGTCCTGGATGTAGCTCAAGCGATGGCGGAAGGACTCCTCGCCCAATTCAAGCACCGCGCGTTCGACCATGAAGCCGACCAGACAGGCGATGCTGGACGAATCCGCACCACCGCTGAGCGATACGACGAAGCCCGCCGAGCGGCTCTTGCGCATGTAATCGAAGAGCGCCAGCGTCTCCGCACGCAGGAACTCTTCGTTCTTGGCGTCCGGACCCGTCTCCCACGGCTCGTGCCGCACGGCATTCTCCTGCGGCTCGATGGGGGGATAGGGAAAGGGCGACTCGACGATGCGGTCAGACGCCTGCGCCGCGCGGGGATTAAAGCCACCCGTGCGGGCTTGGTTCATCCGCGTTGCATCCAGGTCGACGACGGCGGACGAGACGTTCACTTCCTGGAAGGTGAAACGCGGTCCGGCCGCAACCAGTTTCCCGGCCGATGCGATCAGCGCCCCGCCGTCATAGATTGCGCGGCCGGACTCGTTGCCCACCAGGTTGCTGTAGACGTAGGTGACCCCGAAGGCGCGCGAGCCTTCCTGCACAAACTGCCTGCGGATTTCGATCTTGCCGAAGGCGAAATGCGAGGCGCTGGGGTTCAGGATCACGTCCGCGCCCTGCCGCGAAAGGTCCGCGCCGGGCCGCGTCGCGACCCACGCGTCCTCGCAGATCTCGAAGCCGATCTTCACGCCACCGACATCGAAGAGTACGTCACCGATCGGATAGACCTGTCCGCCGACGTGCAGTTCGGCACGCACGCCGCCCGGCCAGGCCTTGTACCAGCGCGGCTCGTAGTGGATGCCGTCGCCGGCCAGGAACCGTTTGGCCGCGAAACCCAGGATCCGACCATTGACCACTAAACCGGCACAGTTGAAGAGGCCGTTCTGGTAGGGAACCGGGAGACCTACGGAGACGATCAGGTCGTGCGTCTGCGGAAGCAGTTCCTGCAGGATGGCCCACGCCGTGCGCGCCGTGGCCGGCGAGTGGAACGTGTCTTCGCATCCATAGCCCGTGATGCAGAGTTCGGGCAGGCAGAGGATCGATGCGCCCTGTCTGCGGGCTTCGTCGATGGCCTCTGTGATGCGATCCTTGTTGCCCTGCCAGTCCAGTGGTGTCTGGTTGAGCACGGCGGCGGCGACACGAATAAGCTGCATGGATCTCCCTCGGGGTCTCTCCAATCCACGCCCGCCATTGTAGCACAGAGTGCGGGACGAACGTCATTCGTTATGGAGCAGGGGCCACACGGGGCAGACGTCCTCGTGGTCCGTCACGTTTGAACGCCTGACCCGCTCGCGATGCACAGGTGCAATAGAGGAAAATGGTGCCGGCTTTCCAGACTGGCAAGCGGATTGCTTCCCTCCCCGACAAGAGCATTTGTTGGTTGTGCCCAAGCGGTGTGTCCATTAAGGACGGCAAGCATGAGTGCCCTTTCTGCGGCGGTTCTCTGCGGTGGTCTTGCCGGACTCGTAACGGTTATCGCGCTGTGGGCTTATCTGCGGATGACGGCCGACAGGGCGGACCGTGGGCGGCAGAGCGATGCTGGACCGGTTCCGGAGCCGCGGCCCAGCCGCGTGGCGGTCAACAGGGGTCCTCCGATCCAGGTGCCGGTAGCCAAGAGGGTGGAACCCGCGGCGCAGCGCAAAACCCGCATGTTACCTAAAGTTCGCCAGACGATTGAACACGCGACGCTTAACGGTCTCAAGGAGTGGATTTGCGACTTTCCACCGCTGGCACCGATCGTTCCACGTCTGCTCTCCGAAGTCCGCGCGCCGGAGCCGGATGTCTGGCGCATCCGCGATTTGCTGATCCAGGATCCGGTGCTTTGCTCCGAGCTGCTGCACCTCTCCAACTCGGCAGCCATCTCGCCCGGCAAACCGGTGAACAGCGTGATGCAGGCGGTCTCGCTACTGGGGTACGATGCGGTCCTGACCCTGGCGATGCGGGGAGCGCTGTCCGGGATGCTGCACAAACCGGTACCTGGGGGATTCGACCACCAAGCGCTGCATGCGCACGGCGTTGCCACGGGGCTCTTCGCCGGAGTGCTGGGCCGCCGCTTCGGCGGGTTGGACATGGGTCTCTGCGTCACGGCCGGTCTCTTGCATGACTTGGGCAAACTCGCCATGAATGTCGCGCAGCCGGCGCTGGTCCGCGAGCTGCTGGCGATCCGAAGCAGTCACGTGGAGGAGAGCCTTCTGGCCAAGGAAGAACGGCTCTTTGGCGCGGGCCATGCCGTGATCGGCAGTCTCCTGGCGGATCGATGGGAACTGCCCGAGCCGATCGGCACCGTCATCGAACTGCACCATTACCCCGCGCTCTCGGCGATGACGGTCCGCGACATCACAGCCCGCCGGTTGACCAGCGTGGTGATGATCGCCAATCAGCTCTCCAAGTTCGCGGGTTTCCACGGCAATGACGCGGAGATCGATGTGCCGGACCCGGCCGTATTCAGCGACCTCGGCCTTCCGCAACGCTACGAAGTGATCCTCCTTATGGTTATGCCGGAGGTCAAGAAGCGGCTGGACGCCTTCTCTTTGCAATTCGGGGTCCAACCGACGTAGCCGGTTATGGATAGACACTGAAGAAAC
>CAYSBP010000115.1:0-2926 GCA_964429255.1 uncultured Planctomycetia bacterium | reverse complement strand
ATGAACACGGATGGACACCGATATGGATCGAACATCCATCCCATCGTCTCAACCCACCGACCCACCTGCTGGTATTGGCACCGCCATTGACAGACGCGCGCCTCCATCATATGCATGTGCGGTGCCGCTCACGTCCACGTCGCCGTGAACGCCCGTCACCCCTGGAGACGCAACGATGTCCGACAAGTACACACCTTACCGTCAGGCCGAAACCACCGTCCCGTCGAAGAGCCGCCAACTACCACTCTACGGCGCCGGCTTCGACAATCTGGGCGATCTCGTCGAAAAGCCGATCCCCGAACCCGCCGCCGACCAGATGATCGTCCGCCACGACGCCATCGGGCTCTGTTTCTCGGACATCAAGATTCTCACGCAAGGTGGGGCGCATCCGCGCCTGCAAGGCCGGGACCTCCAGAAAGATCCCGTCGTGATGGGCCACGAGGTCGTCATGACGGTGGTCAACGTCGGCGAGCAACTGCGGAGGCAGTACAAGCCCGGCGACCGCTTCATCATCCAGGCCGACATCTACGTGAAGGGCGTGAACCTCGCCTACGGCTACAAGATCGACGGTGGCCTCTCCGAGTACGGTCTGATCGATCAGCGCATCCTCAACGGCGATCACGGCAACTACCTGATCCCCGTCCAGAAGGAGACCGGCTACGCCGAAAGCGCGCTTGCCGAACCGTGGGCCTGCGTCGTCGCCGCCTACACATTGAAGTACCGCACTTCACTGAAACGCGGCGGTGTCACCTGGATCATCGGCACGTCGTCTTCGCGGGATGACTACACGATCAGCGCCGGCTGCGACAGGAAGGGCCATCCCGCCCGGATCTTCCTGACCAACGTGCCGGCGAAACTGGAGAAGACGCTCAAGAAAGCCGGCGACGAACTGGGCATCGAGATTGCCGCCGTCAAGCCCGGCGCCAAGCCACCCGTCGAGAAGATCGACGACGTCGTGGTGCTCGGACCGGATGCGGACGCGGTGGACGTCGCGAGCCCCTTCCTGGCCGGCGGCGGCATCGTGGCGGTGCTCGCGGACAAGCCCATGCCGCGCGCTGTGAAACTCGACGTTGGCCGGATCCACTACGAAGACTGGGTCTTCGTCGGCGCCACGGGCCATGATATCGCCAAGGCGTACGCGCAGACGCCGGTACGGCCGGACCTGAAGGGTGGCGGCAAGACGCTCTTCGCCGGCGCGGGCGGCCCGATCGGCCGCATGCACCTGCAGCGCGCCATCGAAAAGGCCCAGTGCCCCAAGGCGATCGTCTGCACGGATGCGAGCGACCTGCGCCTGAAGGACCTGGAGGACACCTATGCCGATGAAGCCAAGGCCAAAGGCATCCGCTTCATCTGTCTGAACCCGATGCAGAAGGAAGCTTACGCCAAGGGCATGGCGGAATTCACCCAGGATGGTTTCGACGATGTCGTGGTGCTGGCGCCAGTCGCGCCGCTGATTGCGGAAACCAGCCATTACATGGGCCAGGGCGCGGTGATGAATATCTTCGCCGGCGTCGCCCGCGGCACGGTGGCCGAAGTCGACCTGAGTGATGCGTACCTGAAGCAGACGCGCATCGTCGGCCATTCCGCTTCGACGATCGACGACCTCAAGGAAGTCCTGCGACAGGTCGAGTCGAAGGAGCTGGCGACGAACCGTTCCGTCGCCGCCGTCGGGTCGCTCGAGGCCTCGAAGGAAGGCCTGAAGGCCGTCAAGGAAGCGGTCTTCCCCGGCAAAGTGGTGATCTTTCCGCACATCAAGGAACTCCCGGTCACGCCGCTGTCGGACCTCAAGACCAAGCTGCCCTCCGTCCACGCGAAGTTGAAGAACGGCCGCGAGTGGACGAAGGAGGCGGAGGAGGAGTTCCTGAGGGTGATGCTGAAGTAACGGGGATCAGAGGTCAGAGGTCAGACGTCAGAGATCGGAAGTCGGATCCGTTAGACACGTCAGACGGGTCCGGCTCGTCCGATCCGACGGCTCCGACCTGAGAAATCCAACCCAGTCGCCATCAAGGAGCGAACAAACATGCCCATGTTGCAAGATCGAATCGCCCTCGTCTCCGGTGCCGGACAGGGCCTGGGTCAGGCCCTGGCCTTGCGGTTGGCGCGCGAAGGGTGTCACCTCGCCGTCGCCGACATCAAAGAGGAAGGGGTCGCGCAAACGGCCGACTTGGTGAGAAAGGAGACGGACCGCAACGTCATTTCGGCCAAGTGCGACGTGACGAAGGAGGCCGACGTCGAGTCACTCATTGGACGCACGGTGGCCGAACTGGGGCGACTGGACATCTGCGTCGCGAACGCCGGCATCCTGATCTCGGGCGAAGTGACGGACTTCCCGGTCGAGCGGTGGCGCGCGGTAATCGAAGTGAACCTGATCGGCTACTTCCTGGCAGCCAAGCATGCTGCGCGCGTCATGAAGGCGCAGAAGAGCGGCGTGATCGTCCAGATCAACAGCAAGAGTGGCAAGAAGGGCAGCTTCAAGAACAGCGCGTACGCGGCCAGCAAGTTCGGCGGGATCGGATTGACCCAAAGCCTGGCCCTGGAGTTGGCCGAGTCCGGCGTGCGCGTGCACTCGGTCTGCCCCGGCAATCTACTGGAAGGAACGCTCTGGAAGGATTCGCTCTTCGCGCAGTACGCGAAGAATCAGGGCCTGACGGAAGAAGAAGTACGCAGGAAATACGTCGACCAGGTTCCCATGAAGCGCCCCTGCACGTATGACGATGTCTGCAATGTGGTGGTCTTCCTGGCCAGCGACGCGTCGAACTACATGACGGGCCAGGCGATCAACGTAACCGGCGGGCAGGAGATGGGCTAAGTAGGGCCACCCTCCGGATGGCGTCCGGAGTCCTGCCGAAGAGACATTCCAAGGCCGTTCACGACGCCCCGGTCGCTCCTGGCGTCTTGGGGGTCCATGCGACTGCCGTGTCGAGGC
>CAYSBP010000114.1:0-9529 GCA_964429255.1 uncultured Planctomycetia bacterium | reverse complement strand
TGTGGTGCGCGTGCATCACCAGGCGTGTTGACAGGGCCCTCCCTCTGACCTATAAGTGCGGTCCTCGTTCGGAATAACGATCCACACCGAATAGAGATTGTGGACTTAGAGGTGGATCGAACACGTACTGATGTACCCGTGGCTGTGGGTTGAACCGGGGTTGTGAGACAACGCCCCTGCGGGTTTCGCCCGCTGAACCTGAGCTGTCGGGGAGGGTGCTTTCGCGAAGTGCCCGGAAAGGGTTTTTCATGCCGATCGTCAATGCCAAGGATCTGCTTGCCGCGGGTTCCCATTTTGGTCACAGCTCCAGCCGTTGGAATCCCAAGATGGCGCCGTACCTGTTGGGTAAGCGGAATAAGATTCACATCATTAATCTGCGCGAGACGGTGAAAGGGGTCGTTGCCGCCTACTACATGGTTCGCAAGTTAGTGGCGCAGGGCGAATTGGTGCTCTTCATCGGAGCCAAGCGTCAGGCGATGGAGATCGTCGCGACGCACGGTCGCCGCTGCGGGATGCCGTATGTTGCCGAGCGATGGCTGGGCGGCACGCTGACCAACCTGCAGACCATTCACACCCGCGTGCGTCGCTTGATCGAACTCGAGCATATGGACTCGGATGGCTCGATCACCACCTACAACAAGAAGATGCAGAGCGCCTTTAACCGCGAGAAGCGCAAGCTGCTCCGCAACTTGGACGGCATCCGCACGTTGGATCGGCTACCCGCGGCGCTGGTTGTCGTGGACCCGAAACACGAGGCGACGGCGGTCCGCGAAGCGCGCCGCATGGGTATTCTGGTCATTGCGCAACTCGACACGGATGCCGATCCGGACGAGGTGGATCTGCCGATCCCGGCCAATGACGACGCGATCCGCTCGATTGATCTGATCGTCGGTAAGCTGGCCGACGCGGCGCTGGAAGGCGCCAACTATCGGCGCGAGCACCCCGAACTGGCGCGCCAGGCGCAGGAATCGCGCTATCGCCGGCAGGTGGAGAATCGGGAAGCGGTGGCGCCGGCCGCGTCCACGGACGGCTCGAAGTAGACGACCGGACACACTCGATGAATCTGCGGCCGCCGGCGCGCTCTATCGACCCGGCGGTCCGCTCAAGTCCCGAAAGGATAAACCATCATGGCGGACAATGTGGAGCAACTCAAAGCGCTGCGCCAGGCAACCGGCGCGCGGATGCTGGATTGCCAGAAGGCACTGAAAGAGTGTGGCGGCAACATGGATGAGGCGATGGCCTGGTTGCGCAAGAAGAACCTGGCCGCCGGCGAGGCGACCTCGGCGCGTCAGGCTCAGGAAGGTCTGCTGGGCGTCAAGATGGGCGCAGACGGTCGGGCCATGGCGATCGTTGAAGTTTCCTCGAACACCGACTTCGTCGCTCGCAACGACAAGTTCAAGACGCTGGTCGGCCAACTGGCCGATCTGTGCGAAGGACTGAAGATCGACTCGGTTGAAGTCCTGCAGCGTCAGCGGCTGAACGGCCGCGGCGTTTCCGAGATCCTGCAGGAACTGGCCGGCACGATGGGCGAGAACATCGCCATCAAGCGCGTGGCGTTCATCGAGGGCGAACTGGGCTCCTACGTCCACTTTGACCAGAAGCAGGCTGCGGTGGTCGAGCTGGAGGGCGTGACGGGCGAGAAGGCCAGGGAATTGGGCAAAGAACTGGCGATGCACGTCGTCTTTGCCAAGCCGACCTGCATCATGCCGGCGGAAGTTCCGGCCGCGGATGTGGAAAAGGAGAAGGCGATCATCCAGGAACGGCTCAAGGAGGATCCGAAGAACTCCAATAAGCCGCCGCAGATCCTGGAGAAGATCGCCGAGGGGCAGTTGGGTAAGTTCTACGCTGCGGTCTGCCTGAACGAGCAGCCCTACTTCCGCGAGAACGCGAAGAAGATTTCGCAGATCCTCAAGGAGAGCGGCGGCGCGAAAGTGAAGCGATTCATTTACATGAAGGTGGGTGGGTAACCGCCCCTGAAAAGCCGCCTCTGGGCGGCTTTTTTTGTTCCCGTGCCCTTGTGGAGAGGGCGTTTCCCCCCTCTTGGAAGAGGGGGAAAGGGCCGCCGGCCGATCAGCCACACGCCCGTCTGAGCCTTGGCAATGGTGGGGAGGAGGAGGAGAGACCGATGGCAAAAGCGGCGCAGGCCAAACGGAAACCAGCTTACAAACGCATCCTGTTGAAACTGTCCGGCGAGATGCTTGGAGGGACGACCGGCAAGGGCCTGGACGTCCAGCGCCTCACCGATTTTTGCAAGGAGACGATAGCGGTCTCCCAGTTGGGCGTGGAAGTTGCCGTCGTGATCGGCGGTGGAAACATCATCCGCGGCGACCAGGCCGTCCGCGAGTTGGGTCTGATGCGCCGCGCTTCAGCCGACTATATGGGCATGCTGGCGACCGTGATCAACTCACTGGCGCTGCAGGACGCGCTGGAAAGCATGGGCGCGGCCACGCGTGTGTTGTCGGCCATCGAAGCCCGCGCGGTCTGCGAGCCCTACATCCGGCGGCGCGCCGTGCGCCACCTGGAAAAGAAGCGTATCGTAATCCTCGCCGGCGGCACCGGCCATCCCTACTTCAGTACCGACACTACGGCCGCGTTGCGCGCGCTGGAGATTCAAGCCGAGGTGCTCCTTAAGGCGACCAAGGTCGACGGCGTCTATAGCGAAGACCCAGTCAAGAATCCCAAGGCCGAACGCTATACCAAGCTCCGCTACCAGGATGTGATCGAGCGGCATCTGCACGTGATGGATGCGACGGCCGTGTCGCTATGCATGGAAAACAAGCTCCCGATTCTGGTCTTCAGCGTGCAGAAGCCGGGCAACATCATGCGCGCGGTGCTGGGTGAAGGTGGCAGGATCGGCACGCTGGTGGACTGACAAGGTTGACCGTGATTCGACGTCGCGTACGTGATTAGAGTACTTGAACCCTAATCAGAGGATAAGGAGATTCAACCGTGGCTTTCATGCGAACCGCCAATCCAGCGCTGAATGACAATACGTTTTCGACGTTCGAGCGTTACCAGGCGCTGGAAACGCAGATGACGCTGCAGGGCACGGTCAACAAGACGGGTGTGCTGCTCTTGGCGGTGGTGATATCGGCGGCGTGGACGTGGTCGATGATGCTGGCCAAGAATCCGGCGGTTATGGGATGGATGATCGGCGGTTTGCTTGGCGGCCTGGTCTTCTGCATCGCGATCTGTTTCAAGATGACTTGGGCGCCGGTATTGTCCGTTCCGTATGCGCTCTGCGAGGGGCTTTTCCTCGGTGGGTTGTCGGCCTACTTTGAGCGGCTCTATCCGGGTATCGTCCCGCAGGCAGTGGGCCTGACCTTCGGTACGCTTTTCTGCCTGCTCTTCGCGTACAAGACGGGATTCATCAAGGCGACGGAGAACTTCAAGCTGGGCGTGGTGGCGGCCACGGGTGGGATCGCGCTGCTGTACCTGGTTGGTTGGATTCTGAGCTTCTTCGGTTCGGGGATTCCGTTCATTCACGAGGCTGGTTGGCTGGGGATCGGGTTCAGCGCGTTCGTGGTCGTCATCGCCGCATTGAACCTGGTGCTCGATTTCGACTTCATCGAAAACGGCGTGAACAAAGGCGCGCCCAAGTTTATGGAATGGTACGCCGCCTTCGGGTTGCTGGTGACGCTGGTCTGGCTCTATATCGAGATCCTGCGGTTGCTGTCGAAGTTGCGCTCGAAAGATTAAACGCTCGTTCCGGCGTGTGCCGGTTGAGTCGTTGCAGTGGCGCCACGGACTGAACAGCCGTACCGTTCAGCCCGTGCTGCCGCAGCAGAGAAGACGGGTCGCGAAGACGGCCGCGCAGTCCGGTGGCACCACACATAGTGTTCAACCGGCACGCCACGCTGAATCGCAAGAACAACCCGCGAGAAGAGCAGCCATACAAGGGCCCTCCCCGCCTGCCATTGTGCGGGGAGGTCCCTTCGGCTTACTTGATGAGAACTTCCTTACCGCCCTGATCGGACGACTGGTAGATGCCGTCCAGCATCTTCTGGACCATCAGGCCGTGTTCGGCCGGCGAGTCGCTCTTCTTGCCGTACAGACACACGTCCACGAACTGCCGCATCTTGTGCGGGAAGACATCAACATGCGGGATGTAGCCCGGCGTGCAGTTGACCATTGAACCGGCCATGTCCGTGAAGATTTGACAGGGGTCGTAACATGCGCCGCCCTTGGTGCCGAAGACCTGGAAGGTCCACATGTCCTTCTCGATGTGCGTGGCGAAGGACGACTCGATGTGGATTACCGCGCCGCTCCGGGTCCGGATGTGGCCGATGGCCAGGTCTTCCACGTTGTAGGTCTTGTAGTCCCAGTGGGGCCACATGCTGAACGTTTCGGACGGCTTGTTGCCCATATAGGTCCACGTCTTTCCGGTGGCGGCGACCGGTTGCGGCGTGCCGATGGCGTAGTGGGCCATTTCCAGGCAGTGGACGCCGATGTCGATCAACGGTCCGCCGCCCTGGAGTTCCTTGCGGCCGAAGACGCCCCAGTTCGGGATACCGCGGCGGCGCAACGCCTGTACGCGGACGAAGAGCACCTTGCCGAAGACGCCCTTGTCGAACGCGCGGCGGATCACCCGCGTTTTTCCGTCAAAGCGGTGCTGGAAGGCGATGATGAGTTGCTTCTTGTTCTTCTTCGCGGCGTCCAGCATCTTCTGGCCTTCCTCGGCATTCATGGCGAGGGGCTTCTCGACGAGGACGTGGCAGCCGGCGTTCAGGGCGTCGACGGTGGGTTCCCAGTGCAGGCCATTGGGCGTGCAGACGCTGACCGCGTCCAACGGGACCTTCTGGAGCATCTCCTTCCATCCGGAGAAGAGGCTCTTGACGCCGTACTTTTCGCCGAACTTCTTCAGCGATTCATCACTCACGTCGCAGGCCGCGATGACTTCGACGTCGCTGAACTTCTTATAGCTGTCCGTGTGTGTGCCCGCGATGCCGCCGGCACCGATGATGCCGACGCGCAGTTTCTTGCCGTCCGTCGCCTTCGCCTTGGCCATGGAGAGAAACCCTTTCGAAGTTGGAACGCAAAGAGTACTACCTGCAGATCGAATCCACCCATCGCGGCTCGCTCGACATCACATCGTGGCTCGCGTGGTTCGTCGGATGCCTGAATCGTGCCATCGGCGATTCCGATACCATGCTTGCCTCGGTCCTCTCCTATATGTCTCGCTCAATCCTCCGCCTTGTCGTCTTCCTCCGATGCACGGGCCACTCCCGCACCCTTTTTTTCGTCCGCTTCGGCATCATGGAAAAACGCGGCGAATTGGTCAGGTACGGGTCCACCGCTGAAATTCGGTTTAAAGGGAAGCTCCAGCTTCTTTGCGACGTCCTGCGCTTTCTCGTGGATCTGAAACAGCGCGTTCTCAAAGGGCGTGTACTGCGCACCCTTATCGAAGGGGATCCTGGCGTAGCCCCGAAGCTGAGTGACGGCGATCGGCCCGATGGGCGCGTCATAGTGCAGACAGACGTCCAGTACGTAGCAGGACGGGGTCTCCAGATCGAGCGTGCCCGTGCAGTATACGTAGTCCGCACGGCCCACCTCCTGGCGACGCGTGATCCAGAAGAAGCGGCGCAAGTATTCACCGTGCTGGTCCTTGTAGCGGAACCCGCACCGCGCCGAGATGATCCCGATGCCATAGATGACCACCACGGCGGCGGCGATGCAGAAAAGAAATCCCAAACTCATGGTCACATAGATGCTCATGTCCGTCCATTTGAAGGAGAGATGGCTCAACACGCCCAACGCCAGTCCGGCTGAGACGATAGCGAGCGGCACTTCAATACTCGTGGCGGTGGTCCGGCTCAAGAGTTCTCCTTTTTCGAGGTGCTCCAAATGGAGCCGGGGCTTCTTGGGGTTGTGATACGCCTTCAGGCTGGCGACGTTCTTTCCGACTTGGACCTCGTAGGCGTATCCGGAAGGCATAGGCAGTCCTCCTCACCTGATTTCCCCAGCCAACGGGAGCTCGAACGCACCATACTTATGCTGCAGAAACGCTCTCTTGTCCAGTCTATCATTGCCGCGGTGGGGGCGCACATCGCTGAATGCCGGAGACGTGGTACCATGGATACGCACCCAGCTCGTGGAACGGAGAATGCATGGCCTGCGTGCGTATCCGTGGCGGGATCCCAACTCCAGACCGTGCACGGACACCCCATGCAGCCACGGTGTCCATTACATCGCCATGATTCGAGCATTCAGCGACGTGCCCCGCGGCCGCCAGCACCTGGAAATCCGCAGTGGACCTCTCACCCCATCCTGTTATTTCTGTCCACCCTGTCATAATCGTCCCGTCAGGGAACAGGTAGAACCCCATGATCGGCGCCGGCTCGTTCTGCTACGGGGACGGCGTTCGGCCGGCAAGGTGGTCCGCAGATAGAAAGGCCGCAGTGTGCAGCTTCCTTCCTACATCCATCTGGAAACGTCGCAGCGCGCGCAGGATACTGTACCGGTGGTGTCCGTTGTGATCCCCGCGTACAACGAGGCCGGACGAATTCTGCCGCATCTCCGCGAGTGTACCGCTTACCTGCGAACGCGCGGCCATCCGTTCGAACTTCTCGTCGTAAACGACGGGAGTCACGATACGACCGCGCAGGTCATCCGCGACGAAGCCCGGCGGGTCGAAGAGCTGGGATTGGTGACCTACGAGCAAAATCGAGGCAAAGGCCATGCGGTTCGCATCGGCATGCTGACGGCGCGCGGCGCATGGCGCCTCTTCACCGACGCGGACGGTTCAACGCCGATCGCCGAGATCGAGCGGTTGCTGAAAGCGGCGCAGGACGGCGACTGCGATGTGGCCGTCGGATCGCGCGCCCTGCGGGCCCCCGGCACCCAGCGCCAGATCAAAGCACACCGCTGGTTCATCGGCCAGGTCTTCAAGGCGGTGCGGCAGCTGCTGCTTAAGGTGGATGTTCAGGACAGTCAGTGCGGCTTCAAGCTCTTTAGCGCGGCGGCAGCGGAGAGGCTCTATCCGGTTTCGCGCGTGGACGGTTTCGCCTTCGATGTGGAGTTACTGTATCTGGCGTCGCTGGCCGGTTACCGCACGGTCGAGGTGCCGGTGAACTGGCACGATGTGGCGGAGTCGCGCGTCTGTTTCTGGCGCGATCCGTTGACGATGGTCGCAGACATGTGGCGCGTGCGGAAGATGCACGGACCGGAGACGTTCAAAGGCGCGGGGAAGGCCTAGTGGAAGCGCAACTGTTCGAAGAGATGTACCGGCACGCACCGCGGCACTGGTGGTTTCGCGCGCGCCGACGTGTCATCTTCAGTCTGCTCAACCGCTACTACGACCGGTCGCCGGGCCGTGTGCTGGATATGGGTTGCGGTGTAGGTCTGCACCTGGACGAACTGCAGGCCTACGGCGAGGTCTGGGGCGGCGACGCATCCCCGGTAGCGTTGGAATTCGCCCGACGCAACTTCAGCGGCAAGCTCGACGAGTTCTGCGTCCCCGACAAGGTACCTTACGCAGACGCCAGTTTCGATCTCGTGGCGTCGCTGGATGTACTGGAGCACATCGAAGACGACCTGGGGGCGGTCCAGTGCGTCCTTCGGCTGCTCAAACCGGGCGGTTTCTTTCTGCTGTCCGTGCCGGCGCTGAAGATGCTCTGGAGCCAGCACGACGTGGATCACCACCATTTTCGTCGCTATCGCCGTCGTCCGCTTCGGAAACTGCTGGTCGGTGCGGGCTTCGAGGTCGTACGCCTGACCTACATGAACTCGCTCAACCTGCCGGCCATGGCTGCCGCGCGCTGGCTGTGGCCCAACGGCCCCGGAAACGGCCGCAATCTGGCGGCCGGCACGACCGCGCCGATGAAACTCTTCGAGTATCTGTACAGATCCGAGCGTTTCCTGTTGCCTTACATGTCGCTGCCGCTCGGCGGATCGCTGCTGGGCATCTGCCGTAAACCCTATCGCTTGGACATGACCACGTAATCGATCTTGGCCGGGCCGGTGTAGATCTGGCGCGGGCGACAAATCTTGCTGGTCGGATCGCCATGCTGCTCCTTCCACTGCGCGATCCATCCAGGCAATCGCCCAATGGCAAAGCAAACCGTGAACATGTTCGTGGGGAAGCCGATCGCGCGCAGAATGATACCACTGTAGAAGTCGACGTTAGGATAGAGCCGGCGCTCGATAAAGTACGGATCTTTGAGCGCCAGATCCTCCAACTTGCGGGCGATATCAAGCAACGGGTCGTTGATGCCCAGCTTCGAAAGCACCCTATCGCAGGCACCCTTGAGGATCTTGGCCCGCGGGTCGTAGTTCTTGTAGACCCGGTGTCCGAAACCGTAGAGCTTGAACGGGCTGCTCTTGTCCTTGGCCATCTCAATGCACTTCTCGGGACTCAGTCCGCCTTTGTGGATGCGTTCCAGCATCTCCAGCACCTCTACATTCGCACCGCCATGCAGGGGCCCCCAGAGCGCGCAGACCGCCGCGGCGCAGGAGGAGAAGAGGTTGGCCTGCGAAGAGCCGACCACGCGCACCGTCGTCGTGCTGCAGTTCTGCTCGTGATCCGCATGCAGGATGAAGATGAGGTTGAGCGCATCCTCCACCTCCTTCTGGATCTCGTACTGGCAATAGGGCAGCGAGAACATCATGTGAAGCAGATTCGCGCAGTAGCGCTGTTTAGGGTCAGGGTAGATAAACGGCAGGCCATTCGAGCGCCGGTAGGAAAAAGCCGCGATCGTGCGCACCTTGCTGATCAGGCGGGCCGCCGCCTCTTCGAAAGACTCATGATCCTCCACCTTCATCAACTGCTGGTGGTAGTAGACCAGATTGCTCAACGTGGCCGACAGAATGGCCATCGGGGGAGCATCGACGGGGATGTGATCGAAGCCGTGCTTCAGACCTTCGTGCAGCAGTTCATTCCTGGTCAGGCGCGCGCTGAAGCGTTCCATCTCGTCCTTCTTGGGCAGGTGGCCGAAAATGAGTAACCAGGCCGCCTCGACGAAGTTGGGGCGGTCCGCAAACTGCTCAATCGGAATGCCCCGGTAGCGCAAAATGCCCTTATCGCCGTCAACGAAGGTGATGGCACTCTTGCAGACGCCCGTGTTTCCCATGGACGGGTCGTAGGTAATGTAGCCGGTCTGATCGCGCAGTTTCGAGATATCGATCGCGTGTTCGCCCTCCGAACCTTCGATGACCGGAAGTTCGATGGTCTTGTCGCCAATCGTCAGTTTCGCCATCTCTGCCATCTGTGAATCCTCCTAAGGGTACATGGCATCTTTCTGGACCGCCGGGAAAAGTAAAGAAGATTCCTTGTATTGTTTCGAAAAAGGACCCGTTTCGTCGGATTTGGCCGTTCCCGCGTACGCGGGCGTCCATCCAGAGTCTTCGCCCGACACGTGTGCGAAAAAGATCTGTGGGAACTTGATTCTAGCCCGGATTATTCATGGGCCCTTTCCCATGAATAATCCTCTTCGACTCGGCCTCTCCCGAGGCCTCGCTCCGGCCTCCATGGCTTTGGACACGACGCCCCTTCCCGCAAAGACCAAGATCTGCGGCACAAGATCCTGGCCGT
>CAYSBP010000113.1:4959-9584 GCA_964429255.1 uncultured Planctomycetia bacterium | reverse complement strand
CCCATCCCGAGACGAGACCCGAGACGAACACGAAGAAGTAGTCCTCACGCCTCAAAGGACAAGCAGGCTTCTCACCCTCAGTCCGTGCTTCAGGTGATCAACCACCCCTCCCTGCATCCTCCATCCTAGTGGTCCGTCACATTTGAACGGGGAGGTGGGCCGGGAGGGGTTTTGAGCGTGATCGAGGCGCGGAACAAAAGGCGTATCAGGCAGATACGCCGTTGTGAAGCAACGAAGAGCACGTTCAAAAGCACCCCAGCAGACCCCCACGTTCAAGTGTGACGGACCACTGGCGCCTCCCTCACAGATTCGGCGCCAGCCACTTCTCCACCTGGGCCACCGTCATGCCTTTCCGCGCCGCGTAGTCGGCCACCTGGTCTTTGCCGATCTTGCCGAGAGCAAAGTAACGCGCCTCGGGGTGGCTGAAGTAGAGCCCACTCACCGACGCGGCCGGCCACATTGCATCGCTTTCCGTGAGCGTCATTCCGGCGTTCTTCTCGGGCTCCAGCAACGCAAAGAGCGTGCGTTTTTCGGTGTGGTCGGGGCACGATGGATAGCCGTGCGCGGGACGGATGCCGCGGTACTTCGCGCGGATCAGTTCCTCCTGCGAAAACTGTTCCTCGCGCCCGTAGCCCCACGCCACGCGCGCTTCGCGGTGCGCGTACTCGGCAAACGCCTCGGCCAGCCGGTCAGCGAGCGACTCGATCAGGATCGCCGCATGGTCGTCATTCGCGTGTTTCAAAGCGTCCACCTGCTCTTTCATCCCGTGCCCGGCCGTGACGGCGAAGACGCCCAGATAGTCTGCCACACCACTGCCCCTCGGCGCCACATAGTCCGCCAGCGAAAGAAACGCCTGCCGCACCGACGGTGCGGGCTTCTCCTGCTGCTGACGGAGCATCCGGAACGTCGCGCAGACCCTCGCACGTGACTCGTCGGCGTAGACTTCGATGTCATCGCCCACGCGTTCCGCCGGGAAGAAGCCGTACACGCCACGCAGTCCCAGCCGCTTCTCCGCCGCAATCCGCCGGAGCATCGCCTGCGCTTCGCTGAAGAGTTCCCGTGCGACCGGGCCGGTCTCGGGCCGTTCGAGGATCTGCGGGTACTTGCCCGTCAGTTCCCACGCGAGGAAGAACGGCGACCAGTCAATGAACGGGATCAGCGTCTCGACCGTGACTTCCGGGAACGTCCGCAAGCCCACGAACTCCGGCTTGGGCGGGACGTAGCCTTTCCAGTCGAGTTCCAACGCACGCGCCCGGGCCTCCGGCAGCGGGAGCAGTTTCCGCGGCGCGTCCTTCTGTGCGTGCGCCTCCCGCATCGCCTTCTGCTCGGCGCGCGTTTCAGCCAGGAACGTCTCGCGTTGCGTCGCGCTAAGCAACTTCGAAGCGATGCCGACGGCGCGCGAAGCGTCCAGCACGTGAATCACCGGGCCGTCGTATTCAGGCGCGATCTTGACCGCCGTGTGCGCCTTGCTGGTCGTCGCGCCGCCAATCAGCAGCGGCTGGGTGAAGCCCATGCGTTTCATTTCGCGCGCGACGTGCCCCATCTCGTCCAGCGACGGCGTGATCAGACCGCTGAGACCGATCAGGTCGGCCTTCTCGCGCCGCGCGGCCTCCAGGATTTTCTCGCACGGGACCATCACGCCCAGATCCACGATGCGGTAGTTGTTGCAGGCCAGTACCACGCCAACAATGTTCTTGCCGATATCATGGACATCGCCCTTCACCGTCGCCATCACAACGACACTCTGCGCGCGCGGATCCGCACGCTCGTTCTTCTGCGCTTCGATGTGCGGCTGCAGGATCGCCACAGCCTGCTTCATCACGCGGGCGCTCTTCACGACCTGCGGGAGGAACATCTTCCCGACGCCGAAGAGGTCGCCCACGACGCCCATGCCGTCCATCAGCGGCCCCTCAATCACCTTCAGCGGGTCGCCGATTTCGTTGAGCGCTTCGTTCACGTCCTCCTGCAGATGATCGAGGACGCCCTTCAGCAGCGCGTGTTTGATCCGTTCAGCGACGGGCGCCTTGCGCCATTCCGCGGCCACGGGCTCAGCCTCGCTCTTCACCTTCGAGCCTTTGACCTGTTCGGCCATGGCCAGCAGGCGCTCGGTGGCATCGTCGCGCCGGTTCAGCAGCACGTCCTCGACCCGCTCGAGCAGGTCCTTCGGCACCTCCTCGTAGACCGCCAACTGACCGGCATTGACGATACCCAGGTCCAGTCCGGCACGGATCGCGTGGTACAGGAACGCCGCGTGCATCGCTTCGCGAATGGGATTATTGCCGCGAAAGGCAAACGAAAGGTTCGAAACGCCTCCGCTGACGCGGGCACGCGGCAGACTGGCCTTGATCCATCGCGTCGCTTCAATGAAGGCCTTCGCGTAGTTGTTGTGCTCTTCGATGCCCGTCGCGACGGCCAGCACGTTCGGGTCGAAAATAATGTCCTCGGCGGGAAACCCGACCTCCTCCGTCAGGATGCGGTGTGCGCGCTGACAGATCTCCTGTTTCCGTTCGACGGTATCGGCCTGACCACGTTCGTCGAAACACATGACGACCGCCGCGGCACCGTAGCGACGGATGCGTTGCGCCTGTTCCTTGAACTTCGCCTCGCCTTCCTTGAGGCTGATCGAGTTCACCACGCACTTGCCCTGCGCGTTCTTCAAGCCGGCCTCCAGGACCTCCCATCGCGAACTGTCGAGCATCAGCGGGACGCGAGAGATATCCGGATCGCTGGCCATCAGACGCACAAAGGTGCTCATCAGGCCGACGGAATCCAGCAGCGCCTCGTCGAAGCAGAGGTCCACCAGATTCGCGCCGTTCTCGATCTGCTGCTTGGCGACCGAGAGGGCCGCTTCCAGCTGGCCCTCCTTGATCAGCTTGGCGAACTTGGGCGAGCCCGTCACGTTGGTCCGCTCACCGACCATGATGAAGTTCGACTCCGGCCGGATCGTGTAGGTCTCCAGACCGGCGTAGCGCGTCAGGCCGTCGGGCTCAGGCACCGTGCGTGGCGCGACATCGCGGACGGCCTCGGCCACCGCGCGGATGTGATCGGGCGTCGTACCGCAGCATCCGCCGACGATGTTCAGCCAGCCTTGTCGAGCGAAGTCCTGCAGTTGCGGCGCCAGTGTCTCGGGCGTCTCGGGAAAACCCGTCGGCAGCAGCGGGTTCGGCAGGCCGGCGTTCGGGTAGCAACTCAGGTAGACGGGCGCGAGCCCCGCGAGTTCCTCGACGTACGGGCGCATCTCCTTGGGGCCCAGCGCGCAGTTGATGCCGACGCTCAAGAGCGGGAAATGCGCTACGCTGGTCCAGAAGGCTTCCACCGTCTGACCGCTCAGCGTGCGACCGCTCTGGTCGGTGATGGTGACCGAAAGCATCACGGGAACGGCGGCGTTTCGCCGGTCGAACTCCTCGGCGATGGCGTAGAGCGCCGCCTTGGCGGCCAACGTATCGAAGACCGTTTCGACGAGCAGCAGGTCGACACCGCAATCCAGAAGCGTGCGGACCTGCTCACGGTAGCTTTCCACGAACTGATCAAAGGTGTGCGTGCGGAAGGCCGGGTCGTTGACGTTCACGACCAGCGAGAGTGTGCGGTTGGTGGGCCCAAGGGCTCCGGCAACGAAGCGCGATCGCCCGTCACGGTTCATGGCCTCGCGGGCCGCTTTCCGGGCCAGCTTGACCGCCGCGGCATTCAGGTCGTCCACCACACGCTGAAGTTCGTAATCGGCCAGCGAAATCCGGTTGGCATTGAAGGTGTTGGTCTCGACGATGTCCGCACCCGCAGCCAGGTACTGAGCGTGGATGTCCTGGATCAGTTCGGGCCGGACCAGATTCAGAACTTCGTTGGCATTCTTCAGGTCCTTGGAGTGGTCACGGAAGGCATCGCCGCGGTAATCCGCTTCCTGCAGATGGTGCTGCTGCAGCATGGTGCCCATGGCGCCATCGAGGATGACGATGCGCTTGCGGAGCAGCGCCACAATTTCGCGCGAATGGCCGGGCCAACGGTCAGCGTGAGGGTGCGGGTTCAATGTCGTATCCTTTTCCTGCGAGTACGTTCACACCGTCTAATATACCACGATATCGGAAGGGCACGCCGCAATTGCGGGGTGGTTGAAACGGATCACCGTTCCGTTGGACAGGTCGTATCTGTCAACGAGGACCTGTCTCCCGACTCAGCGCCTTCAGCCGATTCACGGTCGCCGCACCCCAGGCGCGGATGGGATAGGCGGTCTTGTTGTGATTCAGCGGTTCGCGCAAGTCGACGCGCGAAGCGCAGGCGTCACCGTCGGGCGTGCCGGGCACCGGCGAGAACTCGGCCAACATGACCCGGACACCCAGTTCACGTGCCAGCGACAACGCCGCGGCGACGCTCTCCGGATCGCCGGACGGGTGGCCCAGCAGCACATACGCGTGGATCTCCCCCGCCCCTCCCTCGCGCAGATACGCCACGGCCTGCCGGAATTCCTCGACCGTCACTTTGCGACCGGTCGATTCCTGCCACTGCGCGCTGGCGCTTTCCAGCCCCAGGTAAAACGTCTGGAAGCCACTGGCGACCATGCGCTTGGCCACGTCCGTCGTGATGAAGCGGGCATGCAGTGCGTTCGGTGTGTGGAATCGAACCGGCGCCACGTC
>CAYSBP010000113.1:0-4859 GCA_964429255.1 uncultured Planctomycetia bacterium | reverse complement strand
TGATGAAGCGGGCATGCAGTGCGTTCGGTGTGTGGAATCGAACCGGCGCCACGTCACGCGGCAGGCGATCCAGGAACGGAAGCAACGTTTCGTCGGCGCGGTAGAGCAGCGCGTCATCGTAGAAGGCGATGTCACGCACGCCGCGAGCCGTCAGTGCACTCAGTTCTGCGAGCACGGTCTCCTGTCGGCGAGGAGTGAAGCCACCGTGGAGCCGATCCGAGGCACAGTAGGTACAGCGGAATGGACAACCATCGCTGAGTTTCAACACGCCCGAACGCAGGGCGCTGTATCCTTCCCACCAAGCCGGCGCCTCCTTCGGCGGCGCGAGGCCTAGCAGTTCCCACAGCGGCTTCAGGTCGTCCCCCCGGACGACCAGGTCGGCGCCTTGAGCCGCGGCGTGTTCGGGGCAAAGCGACGCATAAACGCCGCCCAGAACGATGCGCGTCTTCGGCGATCGTTGTCGAACGTCTTCGATCGCTTCGCGCACGCCGGGATACCAGTAGGTCATCCCGGTCTGGATCAGCGCCACGTCGTACGGTTCGCGTGAAGCGAGGAACGTGCGGAAGACCTTACGCGGAATGCCGAACCGGTTGAACCGGCGCGGAACGTCCCTCAGTGCCGCCGGTTTTGGCAAAGGGTCCTTACGAAACGCACCCCGACCCCATCGGTCCGAACGAACGGGCCCATCGGTTTCTTCTTCGGCCAGATAACGGTCAAGGTAGTCGAAAAGAGCCAACTCAACCCGCCCGCGCAGCATCCCCGCCACGCGCAGCATACCATAGGGCTTCAGCCAGAAATCATAGGCGCAGAAATCGTGAATGGGCGGGTGGATCAGCAGGAGGCGCAACGGCATGAGATTCCATTCCTCGGCCCTCTGTCAGATCACCAAAGGGCGCAGGTCCGGCGACCTGGCGCCCTTTCGTTCTCCCTGTCAGTGAAGGTTTGTTTAGCCCGCTTTTCTGCCACTTGGACCCTATCCATGGCACCTTTCACCTTCTCAATCCATCGGCTTGCATCTGTGGCCTACGCCGGCGGAGTGCCGCCGCCCTGGCTGGCGACAAAGCCCTTGGCCGGAGCGCCTTCGGCCACACCGCCGACCTGCGTCGCCAGGTACGCTTCGCCCAACTCCTCGATGTGACCGATGATATCCTGGAAGTGATCCAGGTGGATCTGCTCTTCGACGATCAGTTGCTCGAAGATCTTGGCGCTGCCATAATCCTTGTGGTCGCGGCAGACCTGAAGGAACGCGTTGTATTCGACGATCGCACCATCCTCGAGCATCTCGTCGTACTTCCATATCTCCAGGACTTTCTGTCTCTTCTTCGTCTCGGGTTCCGGCTTGCTGGTCGGCGTGCCGCCGATGACCAGGATCCGCTCGGCGAGCATCTCGGCGTGGCGCATCTCGTCAATCGCGATCAGTTTCAGCTGCCGCGCAAACGAACCGTAGTCGCCATCCGCCAGTTCATAGTGCTGCGACATGTACTGGTGAATGGCACCCAGCTCACCGGCGCGTGCCTTGTTCAGAACCTGGATGACGGCTTCCTTGCTGCCTCTGGCGGGACTGACCATGCGTGGATCTCCTTTCGAGTCGTGCGGGAAACACCCGGGAGACTATTCAATCTTCACTTCGGCTTCGGCATTTGGATCTTTGCCGGCCTCAATCTTTCCGATCACGTCGCTCTCGCAACCGACGTTCTTCAGCGTCTGGCGGATCGCGTTCGCATTGAACTCGGGGCAGACCAGCGTCATGCCGATGCCCATGTTGAACGTGTCGAACATCTCGGCCTCTTCGACTTCACCGACCTTCTGGATCAGGCTGAAGATCGGAGGAATGGGCCACGAACCCTTCTTCACCTTCACCACCAAACCGTTCGGGATCGTGCGCGGGATATTGCCCGGAAGGCCCGAACCGGTAATGTTCGCAAGCGCCTTGACGATCTCTTTCACCTTGTAGTGGCTGATCACCTCGCGAACCGCGTTCGCATAGATGATCGTCGGGCGCAGCAGTTCCTCGCCCAACGTGCAACCCAACTCCGGCACGTGCGTTCTCAGGTCCATCCCGCCGCGCTCGATCAGCGCCTTGCGCGCCAGGCTGTAGCCGTTCGAGTGCAGGCCCGACGAACGGATCCCGATCAGCACGTCGCCCGGGACGACTTTGTCACCGGTGATGATCTTCTGTCGCTCGGCCACGCCGACACAGAAACCGGCCAGATCGTACTCGCCCGGTTGATACAGGTCGGGCAGTTCGGCGGTCTCGCCGCCCAGCAGCGCGCAGCGCGACTGGTGACAACCTTCAACGATGCCCTTCAGGATCGCTTCAATCGTGGCGGGATGCTTCTTCGCCACGGCGATGTAGTCGAGGAAGAAGAGCGGCTCGGCCCCCTGCACCACCAGGTCGTTGACCGACATCGCGACCAGATCGATGCCGACCGTGTCGTGCTGGTCCATCATGAAGGCCAGTTTGAGCTTGGTGCCAACACCGTCGGTGCAGGCCACCAGCACGGGATCGGCATACTGTCCGCGGAACATGCGAACCTCGCCGCCCATCGAGAACAGACCGGCAAAACCGCCCACGCCGCCCATGACTTCCGGGCCATAGGTCGTCTTCGCCATGCGACCGATGTTCTCGGCAATCACGTCCGCCGCGCGAGTGTCCACGCCGGCGTCTTTGTAGGTCAACCCTTTTCGGGAACTCACGCGCCCCTCCCCACATCCAGAAACCATCGATCAGAGGTCAGAAGACAGCGGTCAGAAACGGCAACGCCAGCTTCTGAAATGCACCCTCGCTCCGCGCTCCCCGCCACTCGCTTGCCCCGGCGTAGCGTCGTCTGCGAAGCCAGGCTCCTTGCCTCAGCAAATTCGCTTCGAATCCCTCTCCTTCACTTCGCCGGATCCACCGCCTTCCATGCCCATCTTGTCCATCTTATCCACCGGCGGCACCGGGTAGCTGCCCGACCAGCACGCGGTGCAGTAATGCGTGATCGGAAGCGAGACCGACGAGAGCAGGCCCTTGATGCTCAGGTATCCCAGCGTATCGACGCCGATGTACGTGCGGATCCCCTCCAGGTCCATGCGTGCGGCCACCAACTGGTCCCGGTCCGGGAAGTCAATGCCGTAGTAGCAGGGATGCTTGGTCGGCGGGCAGGTGATCCGCAGGTGGATTTCCTTCACGCCTGCGGCGCGAAGGAGGCGCGCCATCCGCCGGAACGTCGTCCCGCGGATCAGCGAATCTTCCACGACCACCACGCGTTTGCCCTGCACCACCGGCTTGATGACATTGAACTTCAGGCCCACAACCCGCTCGCGCTCGATTTGCTGGGGCTTGATGAAACTGCGCCCGACGTAGTGGCTGCGAATGAAACCCATATCGTACGGGATCCCGGACTGACGGCTGTAGCCCAGCGCCGCCGAGCGGCCTGAGTCCGGCACGGAAATCACGACATCGGCTTCGACAGGATACTCACGGGCCAACTGTTCGCCCAGTCGCACTCGCACCTGGTGGACGTTGTCGCCAAAAATCGTCGAATCGGGCCGAGCGAAGTACACGTGTTCGAAGAGACAGTGCGCCGGCCGGATATCCACCTTGGGCACGAAACGCGAAGAATGAACCCCGCTCGAGTTGATCGTGACGATCTCACCCGGTTCGATCTCACGGACAAACTCGGCCCCCACCATGTCGAGAGCGCAGGTTTCCGACGCCAGCACGTGTCCCTCGCCGATCGTGCCCAACTGGCCCGGCGCGACGATGCGGCCTAACACCAACGGTCGGAAGCCCTGCGGATCGCGCGCGCCGATCAGGCTGTTCTGCGTCATAAACAGAAAGCTGAACGCGCCCTTGAGTTGCCGGAGGCTTTGGGCGATCCCGTCAGCGCGACTGGAGTGTTCAGGCCGCGCCAGCAGGTGCACCACAATCTCACTGTCCGTTGTCGTCTGGAAGATCGAACCGTAGGCCTCGTATTCGTCGTGCAGCGTCCGGGCATTGACCAGGTTGCCGTTGTGCGCGATGGCAATCGGCCCGCGCGAATACTCGATCACCAGCGGCTGTATGTTCGACGACCGGCTGGCGCCGGTCGTCGAATAGCGCACGTGCGCAATGGCGATGTGCCCCGGCAAATTCTGAATGTCAGAGGTCTGAATGACTTCCGACACCAACCCCATGGCCTTCTTGAAACGCATCTGCTTGCCATCCGAAACGGCAATGCCGGCGGATTCCTGGCCACGGTGTTGAAGTGCGAAGAGACCGAGAAAAGCGCGCGCAGCCGCATCAGGCGCGTTGTAAACGCCAAACAAGCCGCAGTGATGACCGACGATGTCTTCCACGTGTGCCCACCCAGCCACACCCGCTCACAACACCAAACGGGCAAAGGAATTGCAAGTTCTTGAACCCAAAATCCACGGATGCATCGCAGAAACAACGGAGCGGAATTATCGCCCGCTTCTCCGAATTAGCAAGTGGGCGAAAACCTGAGCGTGACAGGATATGGAGGGGCGACAGGATGAACAGGAGTTGCAGGATTGCGTCCTGGTGCTCAGACGACCTCAGACCGATGTTCGAAGTCCTGTGACGCCGCTTGAAATGTCCCACCAAACGGAGAAGCTGGCCCCCGGAAACCCAGCAGAAAGGATCCACGCATGGCCGAGAACAAAACGTCCGACCAGCTCCGGACCATTTCCATCCAACCGGGCTTCATGCCCTACGCGGAAGGCTCGGCACTGGTCGCGTGCGGCAACACCAAGGTCATCTGCACAGCGTCGGTGGAAAACAGCGTGCCGCCGTTCCTGATCGGCAAAGGGCAGGGCTGGCTGACCGCCGAATACAACATGCTCCCCCGCTCCACCCTCACCCGCAAACGCCGCGA
>CAYSBP010000112.1:8377-9608 GCA_964429255.1 uncultured Planctomycetia bacterium | reverse complement strand
GGGATGGGGCAGGTAGACGAGATGCAGGCGAAAAGACTTGAGGTCATTCTGGCCAAGCGGAAGGGGTGGACGGTATGAAGGTGCGCGTTGTTTCGGGCGTGACGGATGATCCGGCGTGGCAGAAGATAGCGCAGTACACTCACGGCAAGAACGTCGAGTGGGGCAAGGACCAGGCGCGGTTCGGTGTCGATGTGGAGGTATTACACCCTGCCGCGATTGGGCATGGAGCAACCGAGCGCCCCCCGTCATGGGAGAAGCTGTTGATTGTGGCGCGGCATATCGAGGCGTGCGTGGGCCGCGTAGATTACGTGATGTGGTGTGACGCCGACTGCGTGCTGAACATGGCGGATGCCGCCGCGTATCTGCCTTCTCGCTGGCATTGCTTTCGATGCGTCGAGGACGTGAACGGGATCAACTGCGGCGTGATGTGCTTCCCCTGCACGGACAAAATGCACGAGATTCTGATGGATTGGTACGAAGGCGCGTTCAAGGATGAGATCAATCATCCGTGGTGGGAGCAGCAGACGCTTCACAGGCTGGTTGCTCAAGGCGGTTGGCGCGACCGCGTGGACACGACGCCGATTGACTGCAAGGACGTGATTCACGCTGCCGGGGTGCATGGCGACAAACTGAAGTGGTTGCAGGAGCGGTGCGAAAACAGGAAGGCGGCGCAAGGCATGACGACGCTGACGCAAGAGCAGTTCTTCTCGATATTCGGGTGGCCGCGTGTTCCCCCCGCCGCCGGGGAGTACCTGACGGCGGTGGAGCGTGCGGTACTTGTGACGCTGTGCGGGCGGGCAAGGGCGCGTCGGGTGCTGGAGTTCGGGTGTCAGGACGGCGGGACGGCTGACGCGCTTCTGAGCGCCTTGCCGGGGATTGTGCGGTATGACGGGGTGGACTTGCCGCCGGACGTGGAAGCGGCGCTGGAGAGCGAGCGCAAGTGGAAGCCGGTCGAGGCCGGAGCGAAGGCGAAGCACCATGCCGGGTTCTTTCTGAGGCTGGCCGACAGCCGGAAGCTCACGCGGGCGGATTTGCGCGTTGGGTATGACTTCGTGTTCATCGACGGCGGGCACGACTACGAGACGGTGCTGCACGACACGGAACTGGCGATGGAGTTGATCCGGTCGGGCGGGATCATCGCGTGGCACGACTACAACGACAGCCCGGAGATCGGCGTGAGGAAGGTCGTTGACAAGGTGAACGCTGAAGTGGGTGGGCGCGTGGTCAATGT
>CAYSBP010000112.1:3212-8367 GCA_964429255.1 uncultured Planctomycetia bacterium | reverse complement strand
ACGCGGTTGTGTTTTTTGTGGGTATGACGACGGGAAGGGCGTGGTAGGATGGCGCATCAAGCTGGTACGAGCGGCAAAGCGTGGGACGGGAAGGTAGACCGGGAGCACACCTTCGTTTACGGCGGGCAGTGGGTGCGACTGCGCGACAGCGAGATCGAGGACAGCGGAGAGAAGCGGGCTTTGCGCAAGCGGCTGGAGATGTGGTACACGAACAAGATGTCGTGCTTCCTGCCTCATGGGGTGCGGTGGCACCAGAGGGGGATGCAGTACGCGGGTGGGGCGGTAAAGCTACCTGCGAGCCAGTATCCCGAGCGGTGGAAGAACGACGGTGCGGCCTTTCTGAACGACTGGGAACGCGAATACCTGATGATGGTGGCCCCGCGCAAAGTTGGGAAGTCGAGTATCGGCGCGGTGAAGGTCGGATTGTACGCCATGAAGTGCGATCCCGAGTGGCCGATCTTCCAAGAGAACGGGATTGAGTACCGCGAGTGGGACGGCAACCCCAAGCAGGTCGTCATTGCCAGCTTTGCGCCGGAGAACATGGCGCAACTGTGGGCGGTGTATCAAGAGTTCCTGCCGCGCTACGAGCTGGGGCCGTATGCGCCGAACTGGGGGATGTACCCAGGCGAGGAAGGACGCCAGAAGTTCCTGAACTTCGGGGACTCACGCCCAAAGTCGCTGGAGCTTGCCGTCAGCAAGAGCAAGTTCATCTTCCTGACGTACAACCAGATGCAGCATGTGTGGGAAAACTTCAAGGCGGGCGCGCTACACGCCGACGAGCAGATCAAGTGGCACCTGCTGCTGGCGTGGGAAGATGGGGCCAGGACGATGGGCGACTACACCCCGGCGATTTTTACGTTAAGCGGGTACTGCCTTGAGGACCGGCCAATGGACACGGGCGCTGCCGGGCCGCTGAAGGTGAATCTGTGGGACGGCAAGAAGGCGGACGGGCGTTCCGTGGCGCGGTATGCGATGGACGTTGCCAGCACGCCGGACTTCATCATCAGCCCGAAAAAGAAGCTGCAACTCTACGACAAGTACGCCAACCCGAAGATCAAGCGGGACGACGAAACGCGGTTGCGTGGGATCGGGACGTACTATCCAGGGTTCCAGCCGGGGGCGGGGTTGGCGTTCGACCTGAAGGTGTGGCGCAAGGAGATCCACGAGATACCGCGCTTGTGGGACGACACGAAGACGCCGACGGCAATGACGAAGTGGCGTGTGATCGACTACGCGCCGAAGAAGACGACGTGCGTAATATGGGTAGCGGTTGGCCCCCTGTGGCTTATCGCAAGGGACACGGGGCGTGCCTTGAACACGGGGGCCGACCGGAACATGGTGGTGGGGATTCTGTATCGCAGCCTGTACGAGACGAACATACTGGTATCGCACGCGGCGTCGATGGTCATTGAGATGAGCCACAACACGCGGCGGTTGGTAGACCGTGAGCGCGACGACGAGACGAATACGACCTATGACGTGTACGAGGAAGTCCAGAGCGGGGAGCAGTTCTACCGCGACTTGATCGACAGCCGGATGTCGGCGCACAGCGTACAGGGGGCGACGATTGGCGAATTGTTCGAGCGCGGCGGGCTTGTGAACCTCGACACATCGAGCGGGGCGCGGAACACGGATCAGTATAGCAGCCTGTTCGACTGGCTGAAGATCGACCCGGCGGCGATACACCCCTGGAACAAGGACCATACCGGGGTGCCCGCGCGCGGATGCCCTCGGCTGTTTTTCTTTTCGGATGCGGCGCTGGAGATCGTCAACGAAATCGAGACGACGCCGGAAGAGCCGGTTGAGAGGAAGAAGCTCAGGCGTCAGTCGGTGGGGGTAATTGACGAGCGGTATCCGCATGACGGGCTGGACTGCCTGAAGTACCTGGCGAGCGACGATCCGTGTTGGATTGGCGACGACGTAGACGGCGGCGGGAAGCGGCAAGACGAAGAGTACGAGGATGCGCGAGAGGACTTGAGGGCTGGTACGCCGTTCACGGGGTATTGACATTTTTGCAGAACTGCAAAAAAACTCTTGACGCATTTTCGATAATCTGAGAAAATCCCCGCCATGAATGACGAACGGGGTTCCGTTTGCACGGCGGGAGAGCTGAACGAGTACCGACTTCGCCCGACAGCGTTCGGTGGACACTGCTTCTATGTGCGAAGATGCCTGCCGGGTGACGCCGCCGACCGTCAAGACCCGAAGGTTTGCTCAGTCGGCGGCATAGTCATCCCCCCGGCCATGGGAAATCAGACGGTGTGGTTCGAGTGCCGCGCCGTGGGACCGCGTGTAGGGACGCCCTGTTCCGAGACGCACGCCAAGAAATACCGCGCCGCCATCGCCAAGAAGCACGGCATTGGTACGGCCCGCCTGCCCCGCGATATTCCCGCCGACCTGGTAGGCAAGCGGCTATTCGTCGCGTTGCCGTGGCCGCTGGTCGATGAGCGTGTAAGGAACTGCCCGTTGGCCGAATTCGAGAGCTTCATCGAGGAAAGTCTGCCGGAAGCCTACATGATCGAGGACGAGGAATGAGCGTCAAAGCCCGAGACAAGCGCAAGTTCGACGAAGACGACGCGGAAGACTCGTCGCCTGATTCCACCGGGATTGTCGAGGTTCCGGCGGAAAGCGAGATGCCAGAGGAAGGCGACTCGCCGCCGGAAGAGCGCGCCGTCAAGCTCAACAACCTGGCCGACGACAAGGAACTTGCGGATGCAGTCTGGACGTGGGCGACCGCGCGTCATTCCGCGTTCGACACTCAGGACCAGCGCCGCGAGTGGATTGGGTATTCCGCCGACCAGTCGGCAAACGCCAGCCACCTTGACTTTGCGGATCGCGCCTGGCGCGTGGCAGAGAGGCGCGACACGGCCTCCGACCAGTACCAGAACACCCTGAGCAACGTGGCCAGCGGCGTCTACTACGAGGCCGTCAGAACGAATCACGCCGCGCTCAAGACAATCTTCTTCGGCAGCGGGAACGACCTTCCGGCGGAGTACGAGCCGGAGATCAACACCGACGAGTACACCCCGAGCCAGGGAGAGGAAATCGCCTCTCACCAGAACGCCCTTGCGCAGTTCACTTGGGACGAGGACAAGCGGGTGTCGCACGTTGACGACGCGCTGATGTTCTGCATGAAGAACGCCAACGACGTATGCTGCATCGAGTGGGACGAGTGCGAACGCGAGGTCGTAGAGCGTGTGCCGGACGTGACCAAGGGGCTGGACGAGCAGGGGATGCCGCTTGGGTACAAGCGCAAGACCGTCAAGCGCATGGTGCGCTCATGGCCGACGTTCCGGCGCATCGACCTGAAGGACATCTGGTTCGACTGCATGATCGACGGCTTCGACAAGCAGCGCGTTTTCCTGTGGCGGGAGCAGTGGGGGCTTGAGGACATCATGGCCGAGCGTGAGGCTGGCCGCTTCAAGAACACCGAGAAGATCACCACGGAAATGCTGTACTACGAGGACAGCGACACCATGCGCCAGCGGCAGGTGAACGCCGGCGAGCAGGAGACGACCGGCGAAAACGGCCTGTTCTGCCTGTGGCACATCAAGGGATGGATGCCGATTCGAGAGTTTAAGGGACGCCGGGCTGGCCGTGGGAAGTGGGACAAAACCACTATACCTTCGTACTATTGGGCCACCTTCGCTTCGCGCTCGCCCGGAAGCCCCTCGGTTTGTCTCAGGCTTGAGAAAGACCCGTACTGGACTATCGGTGGCAAGAGCAACTTCCTGATGCTCCACGCCGAGAAGGACGACAAGGGTGCCTTCCACGACGGCAACCCGACCCGCTTGAAGTCGATCTACTGGCAGATTGTCACGAATGAGAATCAGGGTTGCGACAACGTGACCAAGATCGTCAATGCGCCGCACGTCGCTGACGGGCCGGTGAAGAAGCGCAACCTGACCTACCGCCAGAACGACCTCATCAAAGTCGGCAAGGGCACGAAGTTTGAAGTGCTGGCCGTTCCCGACGTGACGCAGAGCATCGGGAACAACCGCGACTACTTCCAGCGCCAGGCCATGAAGATCAGTGCCACGGACAAGCCGCTGACCGCAGAGCCGCTGGGGGCCAGGACCAGCAGCGCCGAGGCCAAGAACGTCTACGACATGGCGATGATGCCTATGGACGCCATGGCGGAGTACATCGGCAATCAGTTGTTCTCGTGGATGTTCGAGTGGGACGCGATTCTGTGGCGGCACTTCTGCGACCCCGAGATCAAGCGGGCAATCTCCTACGGAGGGAAGACCATCGACGTGTTCCCGTCGCGGCTGTGGGGGCCGATCAAGACCAAGATCACGGCGGTCTCGCGGTTCCACAACAACACCGTCAGGCGTCAGGAGTTGAACTTGATGCTCCAAAACATCTTCCCGCTGGCCGAGAAGTACATGGGGCCGAAGGGCGCTCCCGAGTGCCTGATCGAGTTCTTCGAGGCGTTCGGCATGAAGAACGCGCGCGAGTGGTTCCCCGCCGGCGGCGACTACGACGCCGAGAAGCTGGCGCGGATGCTGGTCATGCAGATCGCCATGACCGGGCAGTGGGACGAGCCGACGCCGGAAGAGAACCACCGCGTCTACATCCGCATCCTGGAAGCCGCCATGCGCGATTGGGCATTCGTGGACGAAGGCGCGCTTGCGGCACAGGGGATCACGCCGGAAGAGAAGAAGCGGCGGCTTGATATGTTCCGCCAGCAGATCGACATTCGCCAGCGGTTTATGGCGCAGGAGCAGGAGCAGGGACCACCGCAGCAGCAGGGACCGCCCGGTGGAACGCCGCCTGAGCTTGGCGCAGAGCCGATGTCGGGCTTGCCGGAAGGTGCCATGGAAATGGCCGGTGGCGGACAACCCGCGCCGCAGGAAGGTGCCGTATGACGCCGACAGAGCCGCACCAGATCGCCGTGGAGTTCATGGGCGCGGAAGGCGTGGAACTGACCATCGAGGAAGCCAAGCAGATTCTCGCGCTTGTCTCATGCGACCCGTTCGCTCTCATGTTTGAGAAGTTCCTGAGACCGCTTGAGACGCAGGCCATTGAAGGACTGAGAAACGGCGAGTTCTTCCACGAAGACCCGGTTGAAAACGCGGCTCACCAAACCGCCGTCAAGATGCAGTTTGAAATCTCAGAATTGAAAAATCGACTGACCGAACAGATTTCGCTT
>CAYSBP010000112.1:1324-3112 GCA_964429255.1 uncultured Planctomycetia bacterium | reverse complement strand
GATGCAGTTTGAAATCTCAGAATTGAAAAATCGACTGACCGAACAGATTTCGCTTGCAGAAATGCGAAATCCGCGATAGACTTTCTCAAAAGTTGGACAAGCTCTCACAACGGGAGCCCCGACAGACGAGACAACTGGAGACACTATGGACATCGACAATGCGGACACCGGACAAGGCGACATCGCCCCCGGCAGTGACGCTGGCGACGTTCCGGGCGGTGCGCAGACCCCCGCCGATGACGGCGGACAAGGGGCGTACTTCCACACGTTCAAGACGCGGGAAGATGCCGAGAAGGGGTGGGCTGACAGGGATCGTCAGTTCCGCGACCTTCAACGCAGGGAGTCGGAAGCCAGGCGCAAGGCCGAGCAGCTTGAGAAGGACAACCAGTTGGCGGCGACCCTCAAGGCCATCGCTGAAGGAAAGTCCACGGCAGGCGGCGACGGCGCATCGAAGGCCGAACAGATCAAGGCCGCAAGGGAAAAGTGGGCCAAGACGTTTGATGAGAAGGGCAACGGGGCCATGGTCCTGGAACTTCTCGACGACTTGGAAGCGGCACGGTCTACCGGCACAAGCTCTGAAGTCGCGGAGTTGAAGAAGCAACTGGCGGAAATGACGGCGACCCTATCGGAGTACGACCCGACATGGCAAGGCGTAAAACAGGACGTGGAGGAATTCGGGCTCAGGGAGAAGTTCCCCAATCTGGAGCGCAAACAACTGGCGGCGATTGCCAAGGAAATGCGAGCCCTCAAGCCGAGAACCCCATCGCAACCGAGCCGACCGGATCTTCCGGGTCGGACTGGCGGGATTGCGGGCGGGTCGGCGGGCGGCAGGACCATATCGCCGGAACAGTTTGCCGAGATCGAGAATCTGACGGGAGTGAAACTCACGGCGGAGGTCAAGGCGGAAATGCAGCGCAGAGAGGGAGCACGTCAATGAGCGAACCGAACAAGACCACACCGGCGGCCTCGGGAGAGATCGCCAAGTACCTGGAGATCGCCAAGAGCGTTCAGCAGGAGCGTATGCGCGCACCGCTGACGGGCGTTGGGTTGGACATCCGCATCCCGGCGAAAGACCTGATTTCGAGGCATGCCGCGACCACGGGCGGTCAGGATGCCAAGAACGGGTATCACTACTGCACGTTCCCGCAGGGGGACATGCGCAAGATGGCACACTCCGGCTACGAGCCGGTGTTGGAAGACGACGGCACGTTGGCGAGAAACGATACGGACGTTCTGATGAAGTGTCCGACCTTCTTGTTCAAGCAGGCACTCGCGGCGAACTCACAGCGCGATGCCAGAGTCATGTCAGGGGCTCGCAAGAAGATCAAATCGGACGCGACGAAGAAAGTACCGGGCGTTTCCACCGACTTCTCAAGCGGCATGGCCAAGGTAGGCCCGGCCGGCGGCAAAGACGAAGACGAGTAACGCTTGGCGGTTGACGCGGTGACGCGGTGACGCCGGGCACAACAGGAGAACGATCATGGCAGCGACAGAGAAGAAGCAGATGCACTGGCTCTCTTCGCCCGACGGCGTGGCCCCCGAGGTGGTGGTACGCAAGATCGCGGGAAGTCAGGGAATCTTCATGCCCGGCGCACCGTGCTACATCAGCAGCACGGCCGGCACCGCGACGCTCGCGGACACCAGCGACGGCACCGGCGACACGATTCACGGTTTCATCGTGGGCGTGGTTGACCAGACGAAGGCGTGGAAGCTGACGGCGGAACTGACAGCCAACGACGAAGTGTTGGTTGAGTTGATCGACACCGACGACCTCTATGCGGTCTACGT
>CAYSBP010000112.1:0-1224 GCA_964429255.1 uncultured Planctomycetia bacterium | reverse complement strand
TTCTCATCCACAGGGACCATTGACAAGAGCGTAGTGCTCCTGCTCGACCGCGCCATTGACGCGGTGTTCATGCAGCGCAACGAACTCGCTGGCGCAGTCCTGGGCCAGTTCTTCGACAAGGTGAGCATCGGTGAAGGTCTGGACTACGTGATCGCGTCGGTCACGAGCCAACTGCCGTTCCCGCAGGAGAACGAGGACACGGAAGCTCTGCCGTACTTCACGGCGGCTCCTGGGTTCAAGAAGACCCTGACCGTGACGGAATACCGGGCTGGCATTCGGATCGCCCGCATCATCATCGAATCGCAGCGCACCAAGCAGGCGATGGCGATGGCGACCGGGCAGGCGAAGTCGGCGGCTCGTCTCGACGAGTACCTGCGCGCCTCGATCTTCAACAATGCGTTCAGCGGCACCTCGGGAGCGGACTCGCTCTCGCTGTGTCACGACACGCATCCGCTGGAGAACCCGGAAGCCGGTACGTGGGACAACAGCAGCACCGGCGCGATGTCCGGCCCGAACCTGCACACCATGCGGCTCCTGGCTCGCAAGATGGTTGATGCGATGGGTGACCCCGACTGGCAGATGCCGGTTGCGTTGCTCATCCCGGAAGACCTGGAGCAGACCGCGCTGGAACTCACCAAGTCGGACGGCAAGCCCGGCACCGCGCTGAACGACCCGAACGTGCTGATTAACGGCATGAAGGTCGTCATCAGCCCGTACCTGTCGAGCGCCGTACAGCACTTCCTGATCTGCGACCGTCAGGGCGAAGAGAAGGGGCTGCACGAGGTTGTTCTGAGCGACTGGAATATCGCCAACAACAGCCCGGCCAACGTGGACATCGTTCTCGACAAGCGCATCCGCGCTGTCAAGGGCTTTGGCTTCTCCCGCTCGAAGAACGTGATCGGGTCCACGGGAGCCTGATCGAACAAGTAGCAATCGGGACCGGGGCGGGACAAACCCGCTCCGGTTCCTCAACCCCTGAAGGGAGCCTCACATGAGCGACGAAAAGAAAGAGAAAAAGGACAACGGCGGGCTGGAAGACGTGGCCCGGAAAGCAATTGAAATCGCCAAGTCAGTCGCGGCGGAAGTCCGCAAGCTGAAGGAGCAACTCGTGAACGAAGGCGTCATTTCCAATCCGGCGGCTACGATGAGCGGCGCGGAAGCGTATCGCATGAAGGGCAAGAGCGGGCACGTCAAGGTCACGGCTCTGGTCGGCGTGGCGATGCT
>CAYSBP010000111.1:0-9641 GCA_964429255.1 uncultured Planctomycetia bacterium | reverse complement strand
ACTTGTCCGCCGGAGGGAGGTCCTATGTGGTTGATGATCCGTCAGCCGATCCCGGACCGGGCGAGTTAGTTGAGTGGCACCCCACCAACACAACAGGCTGCTATGAGATGGTTTTCAGCCCCTCTGACGACAAACAACTATATGAGTATAAAGGTAGCATACCGCCAACAACGCCTATCCAGGTACCTGTCGTTTCCGGAGGAGCTGACGGGCTGGGGACACCAGCGTCGCCAGATGATACCCCCGGAGGCACTGATATCGTGGATGGTGGAAACTTCGTGTGTGACACTACCGTTCACGCCCCTCTTCGTGCCTACAGGCACGACTTGGATGACGCAGCAACCGCACCAATCGCCAGCACGGACGTCTCCTGGTCCCCTCGCTTCTGCTTCCGCTCGCGTTTCTTCAAGGTCTACGTGCTGGCGCGGAGCATCGTCACGCTGAAGGGCAGCGGCGCGCCCGTCTACGGCCCCCCCAGCCGCCTCGAGGCCGTCTACGACGCGGTGGATGACAAGATCCTCTGGCGCCGCTGGCAGGCCACCGAACTGCGCAGGCTCAGCGATCCGGTGCCGTAAGAGGGGCAGAGGGACAGAGGGACAGAGGGGCAGAGGGACAGAGGGGCAGAGGGGCAGAGGGACAGAGGGGCAGAGGGACAGAGGGGCAGAGGGACAGAGGGACAGAGGGGCAGAGCCAAAGATCGACCGCCTTCCCTTAGTCCGACTTCGGTCGCCAAGCGTCGCGGAGCCCAAGACCGGTGCTTTCGAGCGACGGGGCTGAGTCCAAACGGATCTGGCAAGATCTGGCAGCCGAACGGATAGAAAGGGACCATTATTGCGACGTGTACTGATGCGAGGCGCGCAGCCAGGGGGGGCCTGGCCGAGGCGTGATTACGGCCCCTTACCCTTATCCTTCTGCGCCTCAACTTCCCTGGACACCCATTCGAAGGCCTCCTTGGCCTTGTCGGCGCCATCCCGAACGACTTCTTTGAGTTTCTTCCCCAGTTCCTCCGTGTTTGGGCTCATTTCCTGAAGCTTTTCGGCCGCCTTCTTCCGGATTTCTTCGTTGTTGGATTTGAGTTGATCCAGGAGCGTCTGGACATCGATGCGCTTGGACTTATCCGGGTTCTTCTCGTAGACCTGACCCAGCGTAAACGCGAAGTAGCAGATGCCCAAGCCCAGGGTGAAGCAGACGATGGCTGTAATCCACTTCACGCCACAACCCGATGGCCGGGGCGGTTGTCCGGTCCGCTTTTCCATGGCTTTGCAGTCTCTCCTCCCGCTCGGTCACACGACAAACAGAAATGGTTTCTGTCCCGAATGGCGCTTCCTTAAGGAAACTTCTTTCACTACACCACCCAGGAAGCGTTTGCTTCGGGAAGGTTCGACGATGCCCAATGTTCCATAGAACGTATCGTCATTGCGAGTTCTCGGCTACAGTCGTCCCAAGCATTAAGGAAGCGCCATTCGGCTTAACCCGGGTTAAGCATGACGGCTCCCTCTCCCTTTGACGTTCCTCCTACTTCGCCCCCACCGGCTCCGGTTCCGCAGCTTTCTTCGGCGCCTCTTTTGGTGCGGGCTCCTGATCGGCCTTGCCCTGTAGTCGGGCCGTGGCCTTGGCGACCAGGTTCTTAAACTCGGGCTCGTTCCGGTATACGTCCAGGTCTACATCCTGCTCGATCCAGACCAGGACGTGCGTTGAGTTGGCCAGTTCCAGGACGCGCTCGAACTGCACGTAGAATCTCTCCCGCTGCTGGCTTACCGCATAGAACCAGGCGACCATGTCCTCGTAGAATTCAGCATCGCCGCGAGGGCGCTGCACCTTCGCGAATGCCGCCAGACCCTCTTCCCGCTGCCCGTTCAGAACCAGATAGCCTGCCTCGATCACCTGGAGGTTCCAGCTTTCCGGGTTCAGCTTTAGTGCCTTGCGAATGGATTCGAGCGCCTCGCCGAGTCGATCGTCGTTCTTCTGAAGGATCGCCAGACAGTAGAGGATGTTGGGGTACTCCGGGCTTTGCGGGGACACCAGCGTCGCGGCCAATTCCATGTACCGTACCGCCCCGCGGAAATCCTTCAGCGACCGATGGCAGAAGGCCAGGTCCTGGAGCACCATCAACTCACTCGACTTCGGCGCACGGGCGAAGGCCTCGAGCAGGAGGTTGCGTTCCGTGGCAAAGTCCTTCCGGCTTCCGGCGTCGCGGGCGAGGTACGTGAGTGCCGACGTGTAGACGCTGGGCGGAAGGACTTCGTTCTGCAGAAGCGCCAGCGTTTCCTTCTGCGCCTTCTCGCGATCCTTTGTGATGTCCGCTTCGATCGTGATCCGTGCAAGGCGCATGTCGCTGCGCTGCGGCGCGAGTTGTTCGGCCTCGTCGTGCAACTTCAACGCCTCTTCCAGCCGGTTCTCGCCGGCCCGGTGGTGTGCGGCGCACGCCGTGATCTCGGCGAGGAAACCGCTATCATCGAGCGAGCGGCCCCATCCGAGCGCCTCGACGTCCTCCGGTGTCGCCTGACCCATACGGTAGAGGTACACCCAGTCCGGAATCGCCATGCCCTGACCGGTCGTCTCGACGTTGATCCGGGTCTTCCCGTCGTCCCACCGGACGTAGGCGTGGCGCGGGACAATGACCATGCGGATGGGTAGGCCCAGTTCTCGTCCCACGAGCACGAAGAGCGTCGATGTGGAAAGGCAGTTACCTTTGCCTCGGAGAAGGCTTGCGGCCAGCGTCGAGTCCCGCCAGTACATGTTGCTCAGGTAAGAGACCTTCCGGTCGGCCAGCAACGCCTTGCTGAGCGCCGCGACCTTTTGCTCCGGCGTGTCCATCCCCTGAAGGGCGACGCGAACCTTGCCGATGAGTTCCTGGTAGACACGGCGCGATTCGGCGTGATCGAGTTCCGGTTCCTGGACCAGATTGAGGCTGAGTACCCGGTCGTAAAGCGCGTCCTTGGACAGCTCCATTGGCGGCGCTGTCGGTTCGGGCGGGTCGGTTGTCTCCTGCGCGCCACCGGGTTTTGCCGACAGAATAGCGAATGCGAGGAGGAAGATCCACGGTCTTGTTTTTCCGAATCTGCGCACGGTAGGGCCTCCCGGGATTCTAGTGGTCCGTCACCCTTGAACGTGGGGGTCTGCTGGGGTGCTTTTGAACGTGCTCTTCGTTGCTTCACAACGGCGTATCTTCCCCAGATAAAGCACCTGCCGCTGCGTCGATCCGCTAGGACCTATACTCTCGCGTTTGAGCGTGGGCCTTTCCTGAACCGGGGACGCAGCTCGTCCCAGACGGCTTCCAGCGCGATCGGGATCGAGTGCGTGTTCGCGACGATCGGCATGAAATTCGTGTCCCCGGCCCAGCGCGGGAGGACGTGCATGTGCAGGTGCTCCTCTACGCCGGCGCCGGCACTGCGGCCGAGGTTCATGCCCAGGTTGAACCCCTGCGGTTTGAAGGTCTCCTTCAGCCATCGCTGGCAGGATCGCGAGAGTTCCCACAGCGACCTGCTCTCGGCGACGCTCAGACCCGCCAAGTCGGCGGTGTGTCGACGCGGGGCCACCAGCAGGTGCCCGCCGATGTACGGGTAGCGGTTCATGATTACGAGGGCGTGTGGATCGCGGTAGAGGAGCAGCATGCGCCGCCAGCCCGCTTCGTCATCCGCGCGGAGCTTTCCTGCTTCGCAGAAGAAGCACCCCTGGCCTTTCGGCCCGAGGATGTACTCGATGCGCCAGGGCGCGTGGAGCACCTGGTGCCGTGGGCCTCGCGTGCGGCTCGTCTTGCGCTTGGACATGCGTCCAGCTTGGCCATACCTGACCGTCAGTCAAGCGGAGGAGTGCAGGGCAGGCGTCCATCTACAACGCCAGCCATGAACGATACTCAGATCCCCGCCTTCCGGATCGTCTTGTCTGCCGGCGAGGAACAGAGTAGCTGGCCGGCGCGGCGACCCAGTTGCCGGGCGGTGGAGACGGGCCCATGGAGCGATGCATAGGCTTTACCGCGACCGTCCGGAAGGGCCAGCAACGCCTGTAATTTCAACCGACGCCTGGCATGGTTCAGCTGGGCGTAGGCGCCTAGCGGCAGGTCGCACCCGCCTCCCACGGCCTTCAGGCAGGCGCGTTCTGCCGCCGTCGTCGCTGCCGCGCAGGGGTCGTCGAGTGCGCTCAGCAGCCGGCGTGTCGTACGGTCGCCGGCGCGGCATTCGATGCCCAGTGCACCCTGTCCCGGCGCGGGCAGCATCTGCGCCGTGGAAAGCAGTCGCAACCGCAACGCCGAGGCGGTGCCCTTCAGCCGGAGCGTCAACCCCTTGACCGGAACGCGCCAACCGAGGCGTTTAAGCCCCGCGTGTGCCAGCAGCGTCGCATCGCAATGGCCGTTGGCAACCTTGCGCAGCCGCGTCTCGACGTTCCCACGCATCTCGACGAACATCAGCCCCGAATGCAGCAGCACCATCTGCGCCCGGCGGCGCTGGGAGCCGGTGCCGACCACCAAACCGGCCCCCAAGCGCTTGCCGGCGCGCAGGATCAGGACGTCACGTACGTCCTCGCGTTGCGGGATGGCGGCCAGGACCAGACCCCTCGGCTGGCACAGCGGCAGGTCCTTCAGACTGTGCACCGCAAAATCGATACGCCGGTCGGTCAGCGCGCGCTCCAGTTCCTTCACGAAGACGCCAGTCCCGCCGAAGCTCTTCAGGGCTGAGCGGCGGTCCCGATCGCCGCACGTGGAAATCGGAACGATGTCCACCCGCAGGCCGAGACGGCGATGAACGCGCGCGAGATCCGCGGCGAAGCGGTGCGACTGGGCCAGGGCCAGCGCACTGGCGCGCGTGCCCATGCGGAGGACGAGGGGGTGGCTCTCATGGCGCTTCATTGTGGGTTCAGGCTTCTATAGCCTCCGCCGCGAAAGCACAAATGGGTTTGACGGTCGCAGGAGGGTGGGGATGCACGCCGTGGTGTTCAGCAGGTTGGATGCGAAGAACCGTGCCCGTGGCTCGTCGTTGGGTTTGTACCGCGGCCGTCCGGAGGCCCTGGTTCCAACGCCCGAGCGACGATCACGAGTGTGATTACGACGACGATTTCCCCGTGGTACCCGGTGAGGCCGGATTCGCGCTTTACGTTTGTAAAGAACCTCGAATACTCTCCGGTCACCCGACGTTATTAAGTAGGGTTTACTTGATGCAAGGGGGGATGCCCGATGCGTGTGCGTCTGCGGGAATGCCTTCTGGGCGCGATGCTTGCATTCACGGTCTGGGCTTCTGCTGAGGAGGTTCAGATCACCGTCTTTACCTTGACGGACGGTACGGTGGTTGACGTGCTCAGCTACGCATCGGCCGAGCAGGGTGGGGAAGCCGTCATCTCGGTCACCACCACGGCCGGCGAGAAGAGAAAGCTGGCGGGTTTGGACGTCGTGCGCAAGGAACTCGTCCAGAAGCCCTTCTCCGAACTCCCTGAGTATGCCCGCGGCAAGCTTGCGGCCCAGCGGAAAGCGGAGCAGGAGTGGTCGGTGCGCGTCGCGGCCGAGAAGGCCGAAGAGGTACGCCGGCGAACCGAAGCGCAGGTCCGTGGTGCCGAACTGAGTGCGAAGCACGATGTCTTGCGTGCCGCGATGAGCGACGAGCAGGAGGTTCGGCAGCGTTGCGCCGCGCTATGGGATGCGGAACAGGCTGCGCAGGCTACCGTCAAGTCGGCGCAGGATACCATCGCCCGGTCCCGTGCCGATTATGTGAACGCGGAAACCGAGTTACAGACGATCCGGTGGATGCCGCCGGTGCCTCCCGAGGAACTCGAACGTTGGCGCGCCCGCTGCGCCCGCCTTGAACGGCGCATGGCCAGTGCCCAGAACCAGATGTTGGACGCTTCGCGCAACCTGGCGGTTTACACCGAGCAGGTCAACCGGAAGGCCGCGGACCTGGCGCAGGCTAAAGCCGTCCTGGCGCAGGCACAGGCCCGCGTGGTCGAAGCGCAGCGGCGATACGACGAAGCGCGCGAGCAGGCCATGCGCAAACCCGTCCTATCGGATCCGGCCGGCGAAACGATCCGTCCTGTGGATGCGCCCGCGCCGGCTCCATCCGGCGAGGCGCCGCCCCCCGCACTGGCGTCGAAGCGCATGGTGGCGCGGACCATCGAGGCTGGTGAGTTTGTACAGCTGGCGGACGGCTCACTGTGGCAGATCCACCCCGAGGATCGCGCCGAGTCGAACCGGTGGAAGATGGAGCAGGAAATCGTGGTCGTCGCCGGAAAGGACCCCGCCTACACCCACCGCCTGCTCAACAGCACCACGGGAGGCGTGGCCAAGGCCAATCGGCTGAAGTAGGGCCTCTTCCTTGAGCATCGCCGCGTATTCCTTGAGAACGCGCGCGGTTTCCCGATCGGTCTTGGGCCGTACGGGGGACGATCGGCGCAACTCAGGCGAATCCCAGCATGCTGGCCTGGAGCTTACCGTCTTCGGTCATCTTTTCCTTGGTCCAAGGCGGGTCCCAGACCAGCCGGGTTTGGACCTTGGCTACGCCTTCCTGGCGGGCGAGGGTGGCCTTGATCTGCTCGGCCAGTTGATCGCCGATCGGGCACATCGGATTGGTCAGCGTGAACTCGACCAGCACCTCGCCGGGTGCGGGTAGCTGAACGCTGTACAGGAGGCCCAGATCCACGATGTTGATCGGGATTTCAGGGTCGTACACTTCCTTGAGCGCTTCGCGCAGGTGGTCGATGGTGGGCACGGAAACCTCCCTTGAGTGATGGACGGACCGGGTCATTGAGCGATGGTACAATGTGTCAATCCCCCATCTCTCAATCCCTCCATCGCATTATTCGGTGGTGCAAGACGCTGTTGTCTCGCCGCCCTTCTGCCCGGCCTGATAAGCCACGATGCCGTTGCGCAGCGTGGTCCATGCGAGCGTAGCGCACTTCACACGCACGGGGAACTTTTTCACGCCGGACAGCGCCTCCAAATCAGGCACATCGTCCGGCACCTCGAACGGAACCTCATCGCGCATCATCTGCTTGAACCGGTCCGTCAACGCCGACGCCTCGTCGAGCGACTTGCCGCAGACCGCCTCGGTCATCATCGAGGAACTGGCCATGCAGATCGCGCAGCCTTTTCCGTCAAAGCAGACACGTTCCAGTCTGCCGGCGGTGTCGAGTTTTCCGTAGATGACCACCTTGTCGCCACAAACGGGGTTGTTGCCCTTGGTGACGATCTCGGCGCCGGGCAGTTCGCCCTTGTTGTGCGGGTGCCGGTAGTGCTCGAAGAGGACATCCCGGTAGAGGGCGCCCAGGTGCTGTTCTTCGCTGTGTCCGTCCGGCATGGGTGCCTCCCACTCGAGTACCGCATTAACATCTGCCAGATGATCCATCCCGGAGATGTCTTCCCCGTGTAGCACATTGTGCCAAGTTGCCTGGAAATGACCACCGCATCCGGATAGCGCTCGACGTCGGGGTCGGAGGCGACATAGAGCCTCTACAGGCCGATCAGAAGAGAACGTAGGATCCGTAGCCGGATGCGATCGCGCTGATTTCGACAGGCACCGACATCGCACGCACCCAGAAGTGCCCATTCCTCCGGGCGGTGGTGGAAAGATCGGGCCTTAGCGGGTATGAGTGTTACATCAGGAAGAGCGGCAGGCGTGCGAAATCCTTGCTGGGTCGGGGCAGGCCAATGGATGCAAAGGTGTTGGTTATCGATGATGAGCAGGAGATCTGCGCGCTGATCGGCGAGAGCCTGAGTGCGCGGGGGCTAGCCTGCGAGCAAGCCTACGGCGGCGCCGCCGGTTTGCAGCGGATGTCGGTCTTCGATCCCGATGTCGTCTTCCTGGATATCCGCTTGGGCGATGCGGACGGACTGGACGTGCTCAAGAACCTGCTTCAGGTGCGTCCCACCCTTTCCGTCATTGTGATGAGCGGCCACGGAAGCGTATCCGTCGCTGTCGAAGCCATGAAGCGTGGCGCGTTCCACTACCTGACCAAACCGTTCAGTCTGAAAGAAGTCGACACGCTCCTGGACAAGGCACTGGAACGACTCGCCCTCAACCGGGAAGTTGAATCGCTCCGCCGGGAACACGACCGGACCGTCAAACAGGCCCTTTCGGGCATGGTCGGCGGAAGTCCATCCATGCGGGACGTCAAAGCTGTATTGGCCAAGGTCGCGCACAGCCCCGCCACCACCGTGCTGATTCAGGGCGAGACCGGGACAGGCAAGGAAGTCGCCGCGCGGACACTGCACTATCTGAGCGAACAGAGCAGCGGTCCTTTCGTCGCCGTCAACTGCTCGGCGATCCCCGAGAATCTGGTTGAAAGCGAGCTCTTCGGTCACGAACGAGGCGCATTCACGGACGCCAAGAACAGTCGTCGGGGACTGCTGGAGGAGGCCGAGAACGGCTCCTTCTTCCTGGACGAGATCTCCGATCTGCCGCTGGGCCTGCAAGCCAAACTGCTTCGCGTCCTGCAGGAACGCGTCATGCGACCGGTCGGCGGAAGCCGCGATGTCCCCGTCAATACCCGTGTCGTTGCCGCCAGCAACCGCAATCTCTTCGAGTGCGTCCAGAACGGCACCTTCCGCGAGGACCTGTACTACCGGCTGCAGGTGGTGGTCATCACGCTGCCTCCACTGCGCGATCGACCGGAAGACCTGGAACTACTGCTGAATCACTTCATCCAGCAGTTCGCACAGGACTTCAAACGGGCGCCCATCAAAGTCAGCCCATCGAACCTGGAGGCGCTCTGCAATTACTCTTGGCCGGGCAACGTCCGGGAACTGCGCAACTGCGTCGAACGCGCCATGCTGCTGAGTTTTGCAACCATCGAACCCGGCATCGCACCGGCAAACAAGATCCTGGGGCAGACCACCCAGATGCTGCGCCGCCGGCCCTCCTCCATGGGCGCCGCGCCCGTATCCTCCCCTGGTTCGTCCGAACCGGACTGGGTCCTGCGCGTGAAAAACCCTTCGATGGAAGAGGTCGAAAAGGAGCTGATCTTCAAGGTTCTGGACCGCTGCGGCGGCAACAAGATCCATGCCGCCGAACTACTGGGGATCAACCGCACGACCCTCTATCGCAAGTTGGCTCAGTACCAGATCATCACAACGCCTGAATCGGACCAAGCCGCGTCGTCCGATCGCACCTCGCTCCCGTCCTGAATGGCCGCCGTCGTCAACGGCAGTATGGCCATCCATGGTCTTCGATCGCTCCGACATGGATACGCTGCCCGTTCTCGCCGCCACGGAGGCTGCCGGTGTATCCTTCGTGAACACCTCGCTCAACGGTTTGCGCCAGACTTTGGGTGAACGGATGGTCACGGTGAGCGCATACGGCGACCGGAATAGGGGACGCCTTCGACCTGCAGTCACCTGGGTTGGTCCGGCTTGCCCAGGTCGGTCGGAGCCGGGATGGACGTCTCGCCGGTCGAGCGCAGGACCAGATGATAGACCTTGTTGGGCAGGAGCCTGCTGTAGGCGGCCTGGCCGTGCGCGGCCTTGACGCCATGCTTCTTCTGCAGCGCCTCGCTGTTGGCCACGTCCCAGAACCTCTTCCACAGTTCGGCCTCGAACTCGGTGGGGGCTTTCCGGACCGCAAAGACCTCGGGCGTCTGGTACTCCTTATCCAGGCGGTACCCGTCATCCGGCGCCACCTTGTTGGAGAAGATCCGCCGGAAGAGCAGCAGCGCCTTGCCTT
>CAYSBP010000110.1:0-9663 GCA_964429255.1 uncultured Planctomycetia bacterium | reverse complement strand
GGCAGACAAAGAGTGGCCAGTGCCCAGGCAGGGCCTACGCGTCAGGCCATACAGTGTGCGATTGCACCGGACGGCCACTTGATGGAGAATGGCCCCGTCGTCCGTTCGAATACTTCCGGGACAAGCGCCATGAATCGCTCCAACAAAGCAGGTGTTTTCGGGTTGCTGGCCGTGCTCTTCGCATCGGCACTGGCCGTGAGCATCGCAGCCTGCTCCAACCGGCCACCCCGAGAAACGGACTCGATCTGGGACTCTAAGCTGCTCGACAGCCGCGTCGAGGAGACGCCCCGCCAGCGGACCATGCGCCAGTGCCAGCAGGAATGCGATCGGTTTCGCGTCGAGTGCACCACCTGCCACACGACCGGAAAGGAATCGGAGATCGGGGCGAAGGACCTGAAGCTGACCCCATTGGGCACCCGCGCACGGGTCATGCGCAACAGCTCCACCTTCGGCCTGCATACGCATTGCAGCGTCTGCCACAACACGAAGTTCGGCCTGACCAGCTACGCTCAGAAGATGTTCGGACCTGAAGGTGAAAAACACCGCGCTGTAGAGGCCGAACTGAACCAGACGACGATCAAGTAGCGGACGCCCTACAGCCGGCAGTGATTCACCGGTGTCTCCAGTATCGCCGACGCGCCGACCGCCTCCAGTTTGTCCATGATCTCGACGACCTGTTTGCGGGGAACCAGCACCTTCACCGCACACCACGTGGGATCTTCCAGGTCGCTCACCGTTGGCGAGTCAAAGCCGGGCGCAATCTTCTCGGCATGCTTCAGATCCGCGCGGCGGATGTTGTATTCCAGCAGCGTGTACTGCCGCGCCGTCAGCACGCCCTCCAGCCGCCGTCTCAGAATCGCGCAGAGCCGGGCCTCACGCGGCTGAGGGTTGCCAATAAGCACCGCCTGACTGGTCGAAATGTCCTGCACCACACGCAGCCCGTTCTCGCGCAAGGTGTCGCCCGACTGCACCAGATCGACGATCGCGTCGGCCAATCCCAGCGCGATCATGATCTCCACCGAGCCACTCACCTCCACGCAATGAACCTTGACCTTCTCCCTGCGGAAGAACTCCTGCGCCGAACGGATCATCGAGACCGCGATCCGCTTGCCACGCAGATCCCGCGCGCGCCGGAAGGAACTGCTTTCCGGTACCGCCACCGCAAGGCGGCAATGTCCAAAATCGAGATCCTGCAACCGATTCACCCGGCGCTCGCAGCCGACCTCATGCACGAGATCCCAGCCGACCACGCCCAGATCCGCCGCACCCTCAGCCACCAGCACCGGAATGTCATCCGGACGGACAAAGAGCACGGCCAGATCCAGTCCATCCACCTGCGCGCACAGCGAACGCTCCTTGCGGCGGTATCTCACCCCGGCCGCCTTGAGCAACTCCTCGGTCGGCTCCATCAACCGCCCCTTACTCGGAATCGCCAGTCGAGTCTGCTTCGGATCCAAACGCATGGTTACATCCTCCCGGAAATTGCGTGCTTCGCGATTGAGCGATGGGCGACCGAACGAAGGAAGACGTGGCGCCATGCCGTCCAATCGTCCAATCGTCCAATCATCCAATCACCCAATCGCTCAATTCCTCATTGCTTCGGCTCGATCAGCACCGCTGTGTCCCGCTGAAACGCGGGGGCTTCAAGTACAACAGGCTCCGGAACACCGTCGTTCCCGACCGGCGCCACCGTCACCTCATCGCACCGAAGCTCCTCGCCTTTCCACACCTCCAGCCATGTTGCCCTGTACGTCCCCGGCGAGAGCGCAGGCGCACGAAACTCGAAACCTGAAACCTCCGGCGGCGGCCCTTCGTCACGCTCCAACCGCGCCGCCCACGTCGAACGTTTGTCCTGCAGCCACAGGCACATCCCCGTGCGACCCACCCGGCCCAGAATCCGTACGGCCGTATCATTATCCCCGGCATTCGTCAGCGTGCGTACCTGATCCAATCCGTCACGGGTGGAAAGCCGCTCCAGTCCCGCGGCAAAGAGCCCGGGTCCGCGGTACAGCCTCCATAAACTGTTCAGTGCGACGTACCGGTCCCACCACCAATGCAGGGGCGTACCCGCCTGACCAGAGGCCAGTCCGGCCATGAGCGAGTTGTGCAGGAGAAGCCCCCCCGCATCGCGCGCGTTGCGTTCGGCCGATGCCGCTGCAGGTCCCTTTTGCTTCAACTCGCTGTCGTCCGCCGCACGGTAGCCGAACTCGCCCAGCCAGTACGGCTTGTGCGGCCGGCCGACGCCGCGCGAGGCGTCGGCCCAGTCCGTCAGCAACCGCGTCTCGTCCAACTCGCGATCCTGCCGCGCATCCATCGCTTCGGGCACATAGCCGTGTGGCGAAAGCCAGTCGATCTCGGCCAACTGCTCCAGTTCCGGCCAGATCTCCTCAGGGGAAAGCGCCGTGGAGACGGTCACCGGGCGCAACCCGCCATCCATGCTCTTAAGATGCTGCGCCATGCGCGCGACCCACTGCGTCGTGCTGCGTCGGGCCGCACGCGCGCGATCGGCCTCGATCGGAATCCGGCGCGGGTCGTCCGGGTCCGTCTTGAGCTCCGGCCAGACTTCGTCCAGTTCGTTGAGGAGTTCCCATCCCAGGAGCGAACGAAACGCACCATAGCGCGCCGCCAGATAGGTCAACCGACGTTTGAAGAGCTGCTCCGCCATCTGCCCCTTGAAGAATTCCACCGCCGCGGGCAGCGGGCCGCCCATGGTGCGCGAGTAAGGATGCTGCTCGAACTTCGTCGCCAGATCATGGGCATTCTCGATCACCAGCGTCACGTACACGTCGCGCGCCTGCGCCGCGGTGAAGAGGTCGTCCAGCGCCGCCGCAACGTCGGGATCGAACCGTCCCGCACGGGGCCCCTCCAACGGCATTCCCCAACTGCTGAGCCAGACCCGTGCAGCGTTCGCCCGGTTGCGCGTGAGCGTGCCAAAGGCCTCGCGATACCACCCCGCGTCACCTCTCTTCGGCGGCCATGCCAGGTTGACCCCGACCGGAATGAAGAGATCACCGTTCAGGAATCGCAGAAACCGTTCACCCGCCCGCACGTGAACGAACCCGCGCGAGGCACGTGGACCCGCCTCGATCACCTGGGCCTCGGTGTAGGTCTCCCGCCCACCCTGCAGCACGCGCAGGCGCACCCCGTACACACCCGGAACCAACGGCGCAAAACGAAACCGGAACTCGCCTTCGGCCGGCGATGCAGACGGGCCTTCCCAGAAGAAACACGGCCTGAGCTGCAGCGTACCGTCAGGCCGCGCCACCTCCACCATCACGGACACCTCGTCGAAGGCATACGGGTCGGCACCATTCGCGTAGACCCGGGCAAAACCCTCCACGAAATCCCCACTCGGCGTCTGACGCTTACCAAGTCGAACCGGCGAAATCCGAACGGTACCGCCGTCCCATTCCTCGCCCAGGTACAGGACAAAGGTGCCCGGCTGACCGGGCCGGCGAGGATCCGGCAGAAGACGCTGTCGCACGACCACCGAAGATCCATCCACCTTGTGCAACGTCCATTCCGCAGGCGCCGAACGTGCCAACTCCAGGCGCCGGTCTCCCCCCCGCAACACCGTAAGCCGCAACGCCCGGAACGGTTTCCCACCTGCAACCGGTGGATCGAAGGTGCGCTGCCCTGGCAGCAACGCGTCCACGGCCGCGAGTTCCGGAAGCACCCCGACCTCGCCGGAAAATACCTGAATCACCAGTTCTAAGGGCGGGCTCTCCCCCTCCACCGCATCCGGGCTGATCAAAAGCCGCACGCCGCCCCTCGTCCGGTTGGCCCGCACCAGGACCGAAGCCGCCGCCTGGTCCTCGCGTCCCACCGTAACCGACCGCAGCGCCTCCCCATCTGGGTTCAAGGCTTCCGTTTGCGACCACGCATCAGGAAGCACGATCGGGGCAACGTCGTCCGGCAGGAAGGCCCGTACCTGGGCCATCGCAACCAGTCGCTCGCCACGGCTCAAGACCACGCGCGCGCCATCGCCCAACAGACGCACCTGCAATTCCTGAGGCGTCGGCTCATCGCCGGCCACAAGACGCAGCGCGATCGAAAAAAGAAACATGGCCGCAAACATTGGGCGCATAAGAGGGACAGGCCTGGCCCCGTTCACTGGGGAACGGCTTCCGGCGCAACCACTTGACTTTGGACCTGCAGTTCAACCGAAAACGATTCCCCGCCGGGACCTCGACTGGACGAGCGGATCGCAAAAAGAAGGGGGCTCTTGGCCTCGAAGATGAAAGGCACCCCGAAGCCATCCTCGAACTTCAGCCCCATCTCCAGAAGTCGGACGGCGCGCCGCAGTTCCCGGCCCTCCGTCGCACGGACCGACGTGGCCTTCTCCATCAGGGCCTTCCGCTGCTGAAGCTGTTCGTTCAATTTCTCTTCAAGCTTCTGTTTGAACTCCTCAACAGAAAGACTCTTGCCGGCCGGCACCGGTTCGATTTGCGTCGCCAAGTTGGTGTACTGTGCCAGCATGGCACTGGTATTCGCGGCTTTCTCCTGCAGGCTCACACTGCTCGAATTCGCCAACCACGTGAGAAAGACGACCAACCCCGCCGCGGCCGCAATGAACCCGACGATGCCGAAAAGCACAATCTTCTGCCAGATCCGGCCCTTCTCATCAACATGAACCGCCACGTTCATGGTGATGCGGCCGCTGCGCCGTTTCATGCGATCGACCTGTTCCTGACGCTCCGAACGCTTGGCCACCGCATCCAGCCCGTCCACCATCTCGGAAGGACGCAGCTCCGAAAGACCCAGATCCTTACGGTGCTGCGCCACCGATCCGCCCGTGGCCACCGGCATGCGAGAACTGGAACTGCTCGAACTCCTGGACCCAGGCATCGCACGACTGGAGCCGGATGGAGGCACCACACGCGCACCCGAGGGCAGTACCGGCGAACCGGAAGCGGGCACAGGCTTTGCCCCACGGGAAGGATCAGGACGGGAACCCGATCCAGTCAGGGCGGGCGCCACGCTGGACCCGGCGCCCCCGGCCCGCAACTGCACCGTTGGCGGCACCGGGCGGGCTGTTCCTGGACCGGGTTTCGACGGCGGAGGCTGCACAGGACGCGCTGGACGCAAACCGGAGCCCGGTTGTCCAGGCTTCGGCGCCGGTTGAGCCACTGATCCGGGTTGTGCGGGACGCGCAGGCGAGGCAACGCCCGGGCGGTCCGAATGCGCACGTACCGGGCTCGCGGGCGATCCAGACGCGGACGGCTTGGCCGGCTGAGCCGGCGTAGCAGGACGGGAAGCACCGGTCGCAGGACCCGCAGGACGGGCGACCGGCGCAGGAGTTCGCGCAGCAGGTACGGCAGCAGGACGCGGGGCAGGCGCTCCAACGGGCCGAGCCGGTTGTGCAGGCGACGCCTGCGGCGGACGAACCGGCGCACCACCCACCGGCCTGGCCCCAGGCGCAGCAGGGCGGTCCATAGCCGAGTTGTCCATCCCCGGCAGACGAATCTTGGCCGGAGGGTTGCCCTGACCACCTGAACCTGGAGACTTCGGAGGAATCGCCATCGACCAGTCCATTCTCCCCGCTTCGCCGCGAATCCTGTTCAAACGACACGCCAATTATACCTGCAAGCACACGCGCTTTCATCCCCTATTCGTGGTCTTCCATACGGAGAGGGGCACGAGCCCGAAGCCGTCGCCACACGAGGGCGCTCGGCCTCTATACGACCACGCGTACGGTCAGAGCACGCCGGCCCGCCCGACTACGCACCCTGCGATTCGAGCAGGTTTCGAACCGCGTCCAGCAGGTCGACATCCGTGAACGGCTTCAACAACACCTGTGCCCGGCCTGGACAGGCGTTCAGCAAGGCTTGCCGCGAAGCACCACGCACAAAACCACTCACGAACAAGACCGGCAGATCCGGCCGCACAGCCTGCATCCTCAGATACGCCTCCAGTCCGCCCATCCGCGGCATGTAGGCATCCATCACGACCAGCGCGTAACTGGCAGGACTCCACTGAAAATGTTCGAAGGCCTCCTGTCCATCCGCGGCCACCACCGCCTCGTACCCCGCCCGTCGAAGCGTCTCTCGTCCCGCCTGCAGGATGTTGTCCTCGTCATCCGCAAACAGGATCCGAACAGGCCGCTCCATCGATGGGGACGCGACCGCGGTCAGGGGATGAGATTCCTCCTCGGGCGCATCGCGTTCAGAGGCCGGGAAGCCCTCCAGGTGAGGACGTTCGACCTTCTCACCCTCGGGCACCTTCCCCACGCGCAGTAACGGGCCGCCGAGATGGGGTCGAAGATCGCAACCTGGAAAACGGAACTGCCATTTCGCGCCCTGACCCGGGACGCTGCTCGCATCGCACTGCCCGCGATGCCGCTGGACGATAGCACGGGCAAAGGTCAGGCTCATCGACTCCATACGGCCTCCCCCGCCACCTGAGAAAAGGGATCCGCCCGGTTGTGTCGAGTAATTCTGGCTGACACCCAGCCCGGTGTCCGAGATCGTCAACCCGGCACGAGCCGGCGCCACAGGCGTCGCACCGGGAATGCGGTGCGTTTCCAGCAGGATCCGTCCACCGCCCGGCATGTGCGTCGCCGCCTGACGGCCAAACGCCAGGACCATCGCCCGGATGAGCCGCGACGATCCGCGGAACCTGGGCGTCGCAGCATCCATCGACATCTGGACGTCCACCGTTCCCGTCAGTTCATGGCTCAACATCCATGCCGTGTCGAGTACACAGGCATTCAGATCGACCACGCCCCATTCGCCCTCGCCCCCAGTTTCCGAACAACGCCGCAAGACCGACGCAGCCTCCTGGGCCGCATCGAGAATCGAACCCACGGCCGGCGGCGCCAGACTACCGGGCGCCGCCGACAACCGCAGCGCCGAAGCTTGCGCCAGGATCACCCCCAAGTATGCGTTCAACTCCTGGAACAACGCACTGGCAAACAGGGACAGCGCGACATCGCGGTCCGCCGAACGCTCGTGCTCCTCCTTCCGACATTCCGCCGTGCAGTCCTTCACCGTCACCAGAATGCGCCCGATCGGCTCGTCCGGAAGCTGCAACGGCAGAAAGGAAAGCTGCAGCAACCGTGCGGGCAAGAGCTTTGCCGCATCCGACACCTCCCGCGTCTCGCCTTCTCCCAGTTGATACCACGTCGGCTCCAACGTGACGCGCTCGCCCCTCCAGACCCGCGGAAGCACCTCGCGAATCTCCTGCCGATGCAAGACCCGCCAGGCCCACACCGGCGATTCGGGTGCCGCCACCCTCCCCGGCGACGGCTCCGGCAACCGGTCCATCCGGCCATCGGGACGAATCAGAAAGAACGAACACCTCAAGTCACCCGCCAGCATAGACAGCGACTTCAGCACGACCTCCAAACTCCGCGCCGTCTCTTCCGCGGCCAGCGTCTCGCGAAGGAACAGCAGTGCCGCCGGCTCGTCCCTCCATTGGAGCAAACCGGCCTCCAACACCACACTGGCCGTCTGCGCCTGCCGCAGGGGAACCTCGACCTTGAACTGCCCCAGCGAGGGCAACAACGCCAGCTTCTCCAAAAACGAGGTTACTTGATGCGCAGGAAGGAACTCGATAAACGGCTGACCCACCAATTCAGACGCACGACACCCCAGCAACTGCGCCGCAACCGCATTCAACGCCCTCAGGTTGCCCTGCAGGTCAAGGACCGCCATACCACACTTCGCGTGTTCGAAAAGGCGGCGGTACGCTTCGTCCATGTTGATGGCTCCAAATCCACCAGAGCGACCAGCAACCCCTTCTAATCCGGTGGCGGCTCCGACATCGGCCCGCGCGCCGACAACGGAATCTCCCGGGTACTCTCCATCTCGTAGCCCTGGAATTTCCAGAGGAACTGATGGGCATCCCAAGCCATATCCCGCCCACGCGTCATGGCCTGGTATTGCCTCATCATGGCCCCCTCGCGATCGAGCGAGTCCATCTCATAATCGGCGTACTTGGGCGTATCCATCTCCGCCGCAAATCCAACCAGGAAACGTCCAAACCGCGTGTCCGGACGGTCCTTCGCCACCTCGTCGTCCTCCTGGAACGAACTGACCGGAAGTAACTCTCCCACGGGCTTCGGATTGCGCATCAGGTCCGAAAAGAGCGGATTGCGGACCGGCGCGGTCTGGGAAGAGAAACAGGTCTCATCCTTCAAATCGCCGGGCTTCGGAACCGCATCGCCCTTCAGCCATTTTTCGCGGAACTCCTTCGCCGCCTCCGCCGCCTTGTCCTGCGCCCGCTGCTCACGCAACCGCCGCCTAATGACCGGCGTCGCGTCCTCCAGGCCCATCAGCGCCTTCCCCTGGTACTCCGCCAGACGGAACATCACAAAACCTTCCTCCGGCGTGCCGTAGAGGATGCGACGCGTACCAATGAACCGCTTGCGCTCCGCCACCAGCTTCTGCTCCGCCGCTTCGTCCTCGCCCTTCTGCGCCAGACGGAAGAGTAACGGGTCCCCCGCCACGCGGAAGTCGGGCGCCTTGATGTTCTCGGAACCTTTTTCGAAACCGCGCTGCTTCAACTTCTCCGTGCGCCAGTAGGTCAGGCCCTGCTTCTCGGCAAATCCGGCCCAGTCGAACGGAGTCTTGGACTCCGCAGCCTTCTTCTCAGCCTCCTCAATCGCCTTCTCCAGCTTCGCCTTCAGCTCGTTCGCCTGACCCGAAGCCTTCTCACGCAGAAAGTCCTTCAGAACATCCTCCTTCGCTTCATCATAGGTCCTGAACGCCTCGTCACCCTCAGGCGTCGGTTTGCCCGACTCCAGCGGACGTCGGTACATGGTACGCCAATCCTGATAGTACTTTTTCAACTCCTCCTCTGCCGGCTTGATCTGCTGGATCACCAGGTCCCTGGGCATATAGAGGACGTCGATCGAAAGCATCGGCTCGGAGTCCAGACGGTCCGCCACCGCGTGCTCGCCCGCCCCCGACTTCGGCGGAACCGAGTACTTAACGTAATACGTCCGGATCTCCTCGGGCGAGGGATCGCCCGCCCGCTCCTCATAGTCCTTCGCATGGAATTCCTTGAAGAAAAGCCGCACGATCTGCTTGCGCTGGCAGTAACCCAGGTACTGCTCCCCCTCCGAAACGCGCACCTGCCCACGGAAAAGCTCCACGACCTTTTGCACCGTGCTGTCCTCGCGCAACAACCGCTCGTACTGACTGTGCGTGATCTGCAGGTCCTCCAACAGATTTCGCAGTAGCGTCTCGTCGACATGGCTCTGCCTCGTACGACCCTTGATGTCTTCCTTTTCGACACCAATCAGCTCCTTGTTGCCCATCTCGACACCCATGTCCTTGCACAGTTGCAGTTGCGCCAAGCGCTGCAGAACCGCACTTCCGGGATAGTCGCCGCGAGAGGCGTTAAGGTGCCAGCGCAACAGCCGCTCCTGATACAACTCCTCGGGCTCCACACTCATCCGACGACCATCCATCGCAAAATATGCGCCGCCAGGACCACGCCCCTGTCCGCCGGGGCCCTGTACCATGTACGTCACCCCATAGAAGCCCGTCCCGACCATCGCCAGAAGCGCAAAGGTCAGTACGATCCGCTGATGCTGCCTCATCCATTCGTTCATGCCGACACCGTCTCCTTCACGTTGCAGGTTATGGGTGAATCCGTCAAAGAAGCATTCTAGGACCGCACGCTGGTTTTGCCAGTCGGCTTCGCGATGTCTCTTGA
>CAYSBP010000109.1:0-9702 GCA_964429255.1 uncultured Planctomycetia bacterium | reverse complement strand
GCCGCCGTCCCCGGCGGCCCCGCATGAGCCGTGCCGGACAAGCTCGGCACGTCTCATGCAAGATCCCCGGCGCTCACGCGCCTTCGATGCGGCACACGCACCGCGTCAACGCTTGACGCAGGCTTGTGCGCCGGGTCAGCCGCTCTGCGGCCTCCGTGGTGTCGAGCATCCGGCTTCGCAAGCCGGGAAGCTCGACCTCTGCCTGTCTTCAACAGGCCATGTGACGCCATAGCCTTCGGCAACGGCGCATCCCCACAGGCTCTTTCCAGCAGCAGCAAATCCGGCCCTCCGGGCCGTCCAATCGTGTGGCCTCATCTCTGTTCACGGCTTCGCACTGGTTCGGGGCCACCTCAACGCCGCCGACTGGCGGCTTCTTATCCACGCGCGCAATTCCCTCTGCCTTTCGTATCCCAAAGCAGTATCACCACGGATCACGACAGGAAACTGCTGTATCCCCTAGCTCAGGTATAGAGATGAGTGACCGGTGTTATTGACCGGGACTCAGACAAACGCTTCACTGCAGATGATCCGGGGGATCACCCGATTCTCGGCGTCAAGGGATCGCCGAACAGAAGCATCCTTCAGACTGTGCTGATCGTAGATTCGGATAAGGTGCTTGAGGAGGCCGTCCCCCGTCACTCCGGTACGGCGCAGTTGATTCAGTTCGCGCTTCACGGCACCGGTGAGTGGCCCTCGAAACACCTTTTCCAAGACATTTACGTTCTGCTTCACGTCGTCGTCTTCTGTCTGATCAAACAGGATTCGTAGTTCCCTCAGCACGTAGAGCTGACCGTGAGTGAGGTTTGCCGCGTAGCTTCGCTCTGCTTCGCGGTGGCGGACATCCTCCGCAAACTGCCGTTGAATCGCCATGACTGCCTTGTTGTACCCCTCAGGCAGCGGTTCCGCCCTGGCATCCGGGGAACACTTGACCGCGCCCACAACCCTTGGCACGTCGCGGGAGACCACTTCCCCCTTCTCATCGAGCAGGAACAGCTGCTGGAAGCGGCCGGCTTGGCAAAATACATACATACCGCCTCTCAACGATGATCGCGCCGTACGGATGCCGTCGCGCAGCCCTGCAATGCGCTCATACTCGGCGGGATCGTCATTGCGAAGCTGCCGCAGTATCTCCTCGGCTTCATTCAAGTCGAGGAACTCGTCGTCCGCACCGCCCCACAAATCCAACTGCACCGCTTCCCCACCGCGGGTCTCATAGATTGCGTACATCGCGTCTGGGTTCAATTTTTCAGTTTGATCGAGAATCTCGGAGTCCTCACCGATGGTGTCATGGATTTCCTGAATGCGATTGTGAAGCCTTTCTCGCAGCCCAAGATTCTTGTCGAGCTTTGTTTCAGGGAGGAAGTTGTATCCGAACACCTGTTCATGTTCCGATCCAATGCGGTCGATGCGACCAAATCTTTGGATGAGCCGGACAGGGTTCCAGTGTAGATCGTAGTTGATGATGTTGTCGCAGTCCTGAAGGTTCAGACCTTCGGCGAGAACGTCGGTCGCGATGACCGTCATTAGCTCCGTTTCGCCTTTGGCAAAGCGATACTCCGGGTTCGCCTTCGGCGCGAAACGGCCGACAAGCCTATCCTTGCTCTTATCGCCACTGAAGATAACCTCGATATCGGGGTCCCTGGCATCGGGGTTGAGATTGTCAAAAAGGTACGTGGCCGTATCGGCGTACTGTGTGAAGATTAGGCGTTTCGCCCCTTTCAACGGCGTTTCGGCCAGCCGCTGCTTGAGAGTCTGGAGCTTGGCGTCCTTGTCCGGCGTGATTGGCAACACCAGCTTCAGGATCTTCTGAAGCAGATCAATGTCGTGTTCAATGTGGACACGCAGAGACTTCAAGTCGAAGTCATCGGCATCGTAGCGACCAGACACCTTTCGAAGAGCATCAACGATGTCGCCTTCCTCAAGGATGTCGGCCCCGTACAGAATGGCCTGAGCGCCCTCACCAGCAGGGACGAAGCCCGCGTCGAGTGAAGCAACGAAGACCTTATGCATCTTGAGAAGTCTTTTCACCGTCTCCCGAAAGGCGTAAACACTGGATTCGAAGCGTTTGAAAAGCAGGACGCGCATCAGACCACGCAAGTTCGCTCCAGCTCGTTGAAGACTGGTATAGGGCTCTTGCTTCTGTTTGTCCTTCCTGACGAAGTGCCAGAGCCCGTACCGCGCATAGGTCAGTTCCCCGTCGGAAAGCGCCCGCGTCGGTTTGCCTTTACGCGGCCTACCAAGGTAGCCCCGCAATTCCTGGTACAGCCCCTGGTACGTGTCCTCGATGCTGTACTCGATTGTCTCCAAACCCCGCGTGGGGAAGAATTGGTGCTTGCTGCCGACCAGCACGTATGCGCGGCGCGCCCCTTGAACGTACTCATGGAACCGGTTCGGATCGACGGGCTCGTGAGAATCCGCGTCAAAGCCATACCAGCGGAGAATGTGCTGACGGGTTCGCCGAACGAGAATATTTGCCAGCAAGTCAGGAAGCTTACGCTCCGACTTCTCGATGAGCTTGAAGTACTCCTTCAGGTTCGGCGGATCGACAGGCAGGTCCGTGCGGTCGTCCTGGTGAAACAGCTTGATCTGGTGATACACATCCCATGCGGTCTTGTTCCGTGGTGTCGCCGTGAGAAAGCAGCAGCGCCGCCCCGTCGAGAGGAACGTCTGAACAACCTTGTACCGATGTGTATCCGCGTGGCGCAGGTTGTGGCTTTCGTCCACAAGAACGAAGTCCCGGTCCTTGTACTTCACGTCGTTCAACAGGCGGGTGACGCCGGATTCCTCGTCCTCGCGGAGGTATCCCATCGACAGGACACGCGCGTTGAGTTCGTACACCTCGTTGTAGCGTTCCCACATTTCCACAAGTGGGGCCGGACAGACAATCAACGGCCTGGCGTGGTCTGTACGCTCGAAATGCTTCACGATGGCCGCTCCGATGAAGCTCTTGCCGAGGCCCACCACGTCGGCCACGAAGGCGCCGCCGTAGTCACGCACGATCTGAACCGCTTGGCGGACGGCGACCTTCTGGAAGCTGGCGAGCTTGCGGAATATGTCGTCGTCCCAAATCAGTTCAAGCTCTTCCTCGCTCTCCAGCCGGTCGCGGACCAGGGCGTAGAGAGTCTTCATGTAGATGTCGTATGGCCGGACTTCCGCCGCCGCCCACGATTCCTTCAATTCGGTGATGAGCGTCTCGTCAAATTCCTTGGCCTCCTTCCAGAGATCGTCAAACCAGCGGACAAGCTCCTGATGGTTCTGGTTGCCCTGGACCATCACGTTCAATTCCGTGTTGTGGGTGAGCCCGGCAAGGGTAAGGTTCGAGGAGCCGACAACGGCGATACCCTTCTCGTGGCGCTCGACCTCGTGTCCGACAAGATCGAAGACTTTGCCATAGTCGCAGATGTACGCTTTCGCGTGGAGTCGGCCCTTTGTGTACACCCTGACCTTCAGGCGCTTCTCTTCGATCATGCGGATAAGGCCCGCAACGAGTTCCTGGGCGTCGTCCGTCTGGTCCATCCACTCGACCGCGTTGCGTAGATTCCCGGCGGTCTCGTCGGCGATCTTGCCCGCCTCCGTCCGCTTCGGATAGGCCTGCTTTTCGACCTCTTCCGCGGCAAGATCGAGCCGGCGGAAACCTTCGGCCAGGGTCTCGACCGTCTCCCGGTTCGTGGTGTTCCCAATCAGAAGGCGGAGTTCCTTCAGGCCCAGCAGCCGCTTCGCCACGCTTGTTAGGCCGGAAAGGAACAGGTAGCCCACGGCAAACCGTGCGCGTTCGCTCGTGCCGAGAATCTGGTTGAGGTGGTCAACCAGCTTCTCGGTGCGGTTATCTATGATGTCGTGCGTCGGCATCGGTCCCTCTCAGTTCGATATCCATCTCTTCAGCGTCTGCATTTCCGCATCGGCGGCGAGCAACGCCTCAAGGAACGGACGAAACTTGGGGCGGCGTTCGTAGCGTCCGAGCTTCCGCAGCGCTTTGGTTGTGGCAGGCAATCCGTAGTCGCCCGGGTTCACGCCCGCTGCCTTCGCACGGGCGAGGAGCCATTCCTCAAGGCGCGGGCAGATCATCACCAAACGACCGCCAGCATCCTTGCCGCTGGTCATCAGAACGACGCTCCCCTGCCGCTCCTTCTCCACAAAACGGCTGATATCCGCGGGGCGCGTCTTGCCGGGGTCTTCGTCGATCACACCCAGCACTGCGTGCCCCCGCAACAGGTCGTTCAGCACGTTTCCGCTGCCGCGCGAGTGGCGCACCCTGGCAACGGGGATGCCAAGCGAGCGCACCAACAACTCGTCCGGAAAGCACTCGACCGCGATCACTGGGCCTCCTCCACGAAGCGCTGGCTCATGTAGAAGGGATCGCCGCCAAGCATCTCGCTCAGTTGGACCTCGGTAAGCTGCTTGACCCGCGTCTCGAAGTCACGGAAGTAGGTCACGAACACGGCCACGTCGGTCATGTCGGCTTTCTCCAGAATCGCACAGAGCAGGTACGGGTTGTGCGTCGCGATGAAGTACTGGTTGTCGGTTTCAAGGCCGATCTCCTCGCCCATCTGCTTCGTGTAGTACGGGAAGGCGTGTGCTTCGGGTTCCTCGAAGACGAGCGTCGCGCCCTTGTTCGTCTCCATGGCGGCCGTGAAGAAGACCATGCGTTGCAACGTGTCCGAGCTCAGGAGGTACGGGTATCCGATCAGGATGCCATCGCCCTGCTTGACGATCTCGATCACCTTCTCGTGCGGCTTCACGTAGACCCGAAGTCCGTAGTCCTCGAAATAGCTCTGCGCCCTGTCGCGCAGCGTTTTCGACCCCTGGATCAGACTTACCAGGTTGTTTCCTGACGGACAGGCCAAGGCGCTGACATCGGGGTTCTCGAACTTCTCCAGTGGGCGGTATCGGTATGCCTTGATGCTGTCGAGGCCCTCTATTCGCTTGCCCCCGTGTCCACCTTGGTAGTTGATGCTGATCTTCCCTTGCTTCTCTCCTTCTCCACGGACGAGAAACTTGTCATTTTCGAACACAACGGTCGCCACGCAGGCCGGTTCGCCCTGTGTCTCGATGCGAACTGGATCATCCACCAGCCCATCGTAGAACAGATTCTGGGCCTGTTGGATACGCACATAGTCCTTCAGCGGCGCATTGAGCCGGCCGCACCAGCTCAGAAACCCCAGCGCTTCCAGGATGTTCGATTTCCCGGTGTTGGGTTCACCGATAAACAGGTTGATCCGCCGGCAGTTGATCTGTAGCCGACGGATAGACTTGAACCGCTCGATGCTGAGTACTTTGATCATGGCTATCGCCCTCCAATAGTCGTTTTGACATGAGAAACAAGCAAGGCTACCATTCCGGCAGAGATTTTAAAAGGTCCCACCCCGGTGACAAGAGCCCATGGGGCTCTCTCGCAAGAGTGGCCGGGGTGGTCGCTTGTCTGGTATCGTCCGTTCATCGGGCCATCCCTCCTCGTGCCTGGGTTCGCGTCTTGTAAAGCCGTTCGGTGAAGCCGCCTTCCTTTTCGAAGGCGGTGGCTTGCGCCTCCATCTGACGATCGAGTAGCGCGGTGGCCACCGCGATCAGGGCCAGCGCGCCGTTCGCCGCGATCTCGGGGAAGGTGGCCGGGGGAGCGGACAGGGTGGACGCTGTGGACTGAGTGGACCTGCCTTCGGCTTGCCGTCCACCATGTCCACCCGGTCCACTCAGTCCACTCTTCTTCACCTCCACCGCCCAAGTCGCCACGTCATCGGCATTGGCCGGTCGCGCCTCAATCAGCGCAACCCGGCGTGGATCGTTGCGGTCCCAGATAGGGAGCTTGTGCTGGCGCAGATAGTCCTCGTAGTCGAGGCGCAGTTCTTCCAAGCTGGCCTTGGCCACGCCGGTGAGCTTGAGTTCGGTCTTCTTCGAGGTGGCGGAGGCCATGCTGCCCTCGGCGATGTTCTGGCGGCCCGAGCGCGCCGCTTGAACCATCTGATCGCGTGTACGGCTGAAACGGTCGATGTACTTGTCGCAAAACCGCACAGTCAGGTCATAGGCCACCCCCGCCACCTGAAAACTCTTCAGGTTTCGGTAACCCCCGTGCTTCGGTATTAACGGTTCACTCATCGGTCCGCCCGTCCTTCATGTCCACCGCGTCCACAAAGTCCACTCCTCTCACTTCCCGCACTGTGAGCGCAACCACGCCTGAGCCTCGGGATGCCGCTTCCAGGCGTGTTTCAGGATGTCCCAGGCAATGACGGCTTGTTCTTTGCTTCCCGGGCTGTAAGAGCCCGGCATGTGCTTGGGCGGCCTGCGATGCCCCAGGAAGTAGGCCTGAGCATGTAGGTTCTGCTTTCGCGCTTTCTTGAGCGCGTCGATCGCTCCAACCGTATCTCCGGTCAGAAAGCGTTCGAGCACGTAGCCCAAGGCAAATACCGTCGAAAATCCGCGCTCGTCGTATTGCTCAAAGAGCCGGGCAGCGCCGTCGAGACGCTTCGACGCAAGATAGAGCGACAGCAAACCGTAGCGCACGCCCTGGTTATCGTTCGGATTGAGTTCGAGTATGGCCTCATGCTCGGCAATGGACTCCTCCAGCCGCCCCGCCTCCATCAAGCGCAGCGCCAGTTGTGACCGGGCCCGCATGTAGGGGCGGGTCTCCAGGATGCCCCAGAAATGACCCTTGTCCTCCCGGAACGCCTTCTTGCCCAGATTCTTCTCGCCCATCGCCACGAGGCGGCGCAGGAATTCGATGCGCTCCTCGCCTTCCAACGGCTCGTACTGCACCAGCACCAGCCACGCGTCCACATTGGTCGGGTCCAATTCCACGGCCCGTGTTAAAAGCTCGAATGTCTCGGCACCGTCGGCCGCCTCCCACGCGTCATAGACGAGGTCCTGCGCCTCCCGGTCCTTGCCCTTCGCCGCCCCACCCATCATGCGCTCCATCCGCCGCAGAATCGAACCGGCGTCGGGAGCCTTATCGTCTCGAGACTTGATCATAAGCGCTCTCCTTCATGATGTTCGCGTCATTCTTTCCCGCACCCCTTGCCCTGCGTCACCCCCTCCACAATCTTGATCTCCTCCGCCGTCAGCCCGTAGAGCTTGTACACCCGGCCGTCAATCTCTCGCTCCCACGCCGACGTGTCCGCCGCCGGGTCAGACTTCTTGGCGGCAAGGATGCGTTCAACAAGGGCACCCACCTCTGCTTGCTCTCGTTCCGTGGGCTCGGGAACAGGGAATTGCAGAATGTCGCGCGCCAGGATCTGTGGAAATGTGTCGGTGCTAGAAATCTGGAATCGCTTTCTGAAGTACCATCCGATGAAAGCAGAGCATAGGATTGCCAAGAGGTACTTGGGTTGAATCCCCTGTCTTCTGGTCTTGATGATAAAGAGAAGCGTGTTGCAGTACGTGTCCCCCGATACGACCGTGCCGATCAAACGCCTGTCAACAATTTTCCGAACGAGGAGCTTCTCGCCTTTGAAGCGGTCTTCGTCTCGTGGTGCAGCAAGCCATGGCCCGTACCTTATCCAATTGTCGTGGTTCCACAAATTCGCATAGCGAACTATGTGCTTGCCCTCAAGAAACGGACTCCATGTCTTGTCTTCTCTTGACTCACTGGTGAAAGGCTTCGTTTCCCGGACACGCGCGGTCTGCGGGGGCTGTCCCTTGCCCACTTCATACGCCTTGATTCCCGAAAGAACATCGGCAAACGTGCTGAGCAAAGAGTTCTGCGCGTCTACTCGATCAAGCAGGGCGCTTTCGATGGGGCTACTGTAGACATTGAAGATCTTCTGGCGGCTCCAAACGTCTGCGCTGATTTCAAAGCCTGCAATAGGGCAGCCAAGATCGATCTCTGACGCCGTCTTCGCAAGCCGTCGAACTCGAATGGGGTAGTCGAGCTGTTTCCTTGTTGCCGGGGCTCTGGCAACAAAGAGCAGGGTCGTATCGACTGTTGCTGCCGCGAAGACCTTGGCGGGCATCGCGTAGATGTGCGCGACGCGAGTCTCGGCGAGGAGGAAGTCGCGCAATGGCTGAGTGAACCCCAAGTTCAGGTATGTGTCTGGCACTATGAAGGCAAGGTTGCCAGTGTCCGAGAGCATTCGGATGCCTTGTTCGATGAAGAGAACGTAACTCTCGCCCCGAAGCGCATAAGTGGTGAACGCTGATTTGAGGGTCTCATGCATCTGTCCGTCGAAAGAGATTCCATACGGCGGATTTCCAAGCACCACATTGAACCCCGCTGTGACCCCGAACATCCATTCTGGATCGAAGAACTCCGCATGGGCGTTCTGGTCGTAGGGGTCCCAGACTGCGAGTTGCCGTGACCATGATGCGGACATCCCGGCACGTTTCAGCAACTCGGACATCTCTTCACGAAGAGCGCTGTCTTTTTCTCGGCATCTGGCTTTTGTCTTTGTGGTCCGTGCCGAGAAATGTAGGTGACGAACTTCGGTAAGCTCTTCGCGTAGAACCTTCAGTCTTTGGTGGGCCGCTGTGTCTTCCGTCAGAAAGTCGCCCTGCCGTTCCTTCTTCTCTATGCCGATCAGCGTGTTTGCGGCGACAAACTTGGTTTCAAGGTTCGGCAACGCTCGGACGCCAAGATTTTGGGCTTTCGGGTTGACCTTCTGATCGACGACAAGCGAGATGAAGAACCGCATCTTGGCGATCTGCACGGCGATGGGCTGAATATCCACACCGTAGATACAATTCTCGATGAGGTAGAGCTTGCGCCCGTAGTCGTCGTAGTTCTCCCGGAAGAGGCGCTCGGCGTCTTCCCGCATGGTCGCATCGTCGAGCTTGGCGATCTGTTTTGCCTTCCAACGTTTGTTGTCCGGGTCGAGCTTGCGCAGCACGAGCACGAGCTTGTGCAGAATGCCCATCGGGAAAGCGCCCGAGCCGACAGCCGGGTCCAATGCTTTGAGGCTGTCAATCGCGTTGATCAGCGTCTCGGTCTCCTTCTCACTGAATTCCGGCATCTCGGCATCGTAGGCCAGCAGTGCGCGGATGTGGGATTCGCGAGAGGAAGGTGGCACAGGCATTCCTGCCTGTGCAGAATCACGGACAAGAATGTCCGTGTCACCTTTCAGGAGCCAATACTCGCTATCCCCCAGATTCGCTTTACGCGGATTCTCTGCAACGTACCGCAAGAAATGCCGGTACTGCTTCTCGCTTCGCACGATATGGTCATAGGATTCGTCCATCCAGAATGTGCCGCCCGTACCCAGGAGATCGTTGGCCTGCCGGGCGCTTGCGCCCTTGATCCCTTTCAGGAGTTGCGGGAGCACGTTGGCCCCGAGAGGCTCCAGTACCACATGAACGTGCGTCGGCATGATGACGGCGGCGTGAACGCGAACCCGTTGGCCGTCGAACTTCATCAAGCACTCGCGGACGGCGTCGCGAACGTCAGGTCGCATCAGGGCGCGGCTGCCATAACCGGCGTCGAGCCATTCGTCAAGGCGTTTGCCGAAGCGCTCGTCGTATTCCTCCCAATCGGCGTCCGACCAGGGTTCGGGATGAGCCTTCTTCCAGATGTCTCGTTCCTCGCTCCACGCGCGGAGCTTGTCTTGCGGCAACGAGTCGGCAAGGCGGAACGTTACCCAATAGATCGCGCCTTCTTTTGTCCAGTGCGGGAGGTTGCGACGGGTAATGGTAACAGAGGGTGACACAGACATTCCTGTCTGTGGAGAAGAGGGAGAAGCACAGGCAGGAATGCCTGTGCCACCTTCCAGCTTCCCCTTCAGGTAC
>CAYSBP010000108.1:0-9838 GCA_964429255.1 uncultured Planctomycetia bacterium | reverse complement strand
TGCCGTTGTAGTCACGGGCGATGCCGAAGTTGAGACAGATGGACTTGGCGTGCCCGATGTGGAGGTAGCCGTTGGGTTCCGGGGGGAAGCGCGTCTGTACACGGCCTCCGTGTTTGCCCGTGCGGTTATCCTCGTCGATGATTTCGCGAATGAAGTCCTTGCCACGTGGGGTTTCTTCCGACATGAACGCTGCGTTCCTTCCTGTGCGGGTTTCTCGTATGCTCCGGATAGGGACATCAGACTACCTCACCCGCGCCCCGCCGCAACCGAAGGGGACATGATGGGCGTCTTGGGGGCCGATTCGGAACCCCACGGAGGCTTCATCGCATTTGCCGGGCCAGCAGCGCATCCCACCAGCCGTCGGGGAGGAGTTTGTGGATCGCCGCGCCCAGGCGCGCGTCCCGACCCAGCAGATAACGGATCCTGGGTCGTTGGGCCGTCAAGGCGTGGACGACGGCCGCGACAACCCTGTCAACCGGCATGGCGGTGCGCGCAGCGTCCTCGGCCAAGGCGTGAAGCTTCGCCACCTGCGCCGCATAGAGCGCTCGGGTTTCCGGAGGGTAGCGCGCTTCGCGTTCGTCCGCCGCACGTAGCGACGTAGACCAGATCGGCGTCCCGACCGCACCCGGCTCGATCAGGGCCACCGTCACCCTCTGACCACGCAGTTCGATCCGCAATGCGTCACTGATCGCTTCCAGTGCGAACTTGGAGGCGCAGTACGGCCCCAGCATCGGCGTGGCGATGCGACCGCTGACCGAACTGAGATTCACGATGCGTCCGTGCGAATGGCGCAGCAGGGGAAGCGCGGCCTGGGTCACGGCCAGCAGGCCGAAGACATTCACCTCGAATTGCCGGCGCCAGTCGTCCAGCGTGACGCACTCGACGGGACCGGCGACCACGATGCCCGCGTTATTGACCAGACCGTCCAGTCCGCCCTCACCGATCCCCTCCTGAACCTCCGCCACGGCACGGACAACGGATGGAGGATCGGTCACATCCAGCAGGACCGGTCTGAGGTCGCCGCGCGCCTGGTCCATCAGCCTGCGGCCGTCCGCTTCCTTACGCACGCCGGCGAAGACGCGCCAGCCTCGTTCGGCCAGTCGCAGGGCGCTCGCCGCACCGATGCCGGTCGAGGCGCCGGTGATCAGGACGGACCGAAGGGGAGACATGTCACCTGCTCCTGGCGAACCGCCCGTTGAAAACCCCTTTTCCGCAGAGGGGAGAGGGCCTTCACCGCGGTGTCCATGGCACCGGGGCTCAGACCTTCCGTTCCGGTTCGCCGACGGCGGAGCGGGTGGTGGAGGAACTGTTCTTCACGGCCTGGCCCTCGTTTTCGGCCGGCATGGCCTTGGTGGGTTCCTGGCCGGGGTAACGGATGCGGTTGTGGAAACGGCTGATCAGCACGCGCACGAACGATTCTTCGACGATCGCCAGTTCACGGAACGTGAGATCGCACTCATCGAGCTGACCGTCGAGCAGCTTCTGCATGAGCATCTCGTGAACGAAGGCGCGCAGGCGCGTGGCGCTGGGCGACTCCAGCGTTCGTGAAGCGGCCTCGACCGTATCGGCCAGCATGACGATGGCCGTCTCGCGGCTCTGCGGCTTGGGGCCCGGATAGCGGAAGAAGCTTTCCTGCACGTCGTCGTCGCGTTGCTCTTCTTTGGCCCTGGTCTTGGCCTGGTGATAGAAGTACTTGATCAGCGTGGTGCCATGGTGTTCGGGGATATAGGCGACGACCTGTGGCGGCAGGCCGAACTCCTCGGCCAGTTCGATGCCGTCCTTGACATGAGAGAGGATGATCAGCGTGCTGACGGTGGGAGAGAGCCGTTTGTGAAGCTCCTCGCCGCCCAACTGGTTCTCCACGAAGTACTCCGGTTTCAGCGTCTTGCCCAAGTCGTGGTAATAGACGCCGGCGCGGATCAGCCGCGGGTCGCCGCCGATCGCTTCGGCCGCCGGTTCGCACAGGCTCGCCACCTGGAGCGTGTGAGCCCACGTGCCGGGCGCCTCGATCATGATCCTGCGCAGCGCGGGGTGGTTCTGATCGGAAAGCTCCATCAGGCGGATGTTGGTGACCGTACCGAACAGCCATTCGACCAGTGGCAGGGAACCCAGGAGGAGCAGCGAGCAACCCACCGGACTCGCGAAGCTGTAGACGACATCCATCAACTCAGGGGTGCCGAGGATCCCGTGGCCTGCCATACCGACCGGCTCCAGCAGCAGGAAGGCCAGCACGGTTGCCGCCTGGGCCAGGCCCCCCAGCGCCCCGAAGCGGATGAGGTCCCACCGGTTCTGGAGTTGGCTGGCGGGAATGGCCGAGACCACGCCGCCCACGAGCAACGCCACGATCGGCATCACGTTAGGCTGCGCAGCGAAACCGCACAGTACGGCGACGGCCAGGGTGACCGGCAACGAAGCGAGCGGAGAAAAGGCCAGCGAGCCGACCATGGCGACGAAGGCCACGGGCGCCAGCCAGAGCGACAGGCCCTGGGTCAACAGCAGACGGGCGACGGCAAGCGTGGCCAGGGCCACCACGCCCAGCATGATCAGCGGCCGCGGGCGCAACGGACCGATCCGCATGCGCCAGAAGACCACCAGGCAGAAGAGCACCATCACCAGCGAAACGGCAAACGACCCGCCGACCATCGCCAGCCGGTCGCGCCATGAACCCTTCGCCCTCCACGCCTTCGACTCGGCCATGAGCAGGCGCAGCGTCTCGTCGTTGATGGTTGAGTCTGCGGCCACCAGCACCTCACCGGCCGCATACTGAACAAAGGCATTCTGAGGGTTGGAGAACTGGCGCTGGCTTTCCGCCTGGGTCTCGCGCTCGTCGAACTCCAGACTCGGGTTCAAGTGGTCCTGGAAGTAGGATAACAGCTCCTTGCGCAGATCGTCGGGAATCTGGCGCAGACGGAGAATCTTGAAATCAATGTCGCTGATGGCCTTCTCGATGCCGCGCAGATCCCGCGGTTCGACTTCACGAGGCGGATGGCCGGGCTCGATGCGCAGGATGGCCTTCCGGCCCGGCTTGTCCCAGACGCGTTGTTTCAGTGTCGTCGCATCCAGGACGCCGTTTCGCGCCAGACCCTTCAGCGCCCCTTCCAGTGGACCGATCAGGGCGACGGTGAGGCTCTTATTCCGGTCCAGGTCGTGGTACCGATAGAGCGCCTCGATCAAGCCGACCGTGGAGCGCGTCAGCATGCCCGCCTCGCCCTGGACCGCCTCGAGCGATTGGGCTTCGGTCGCCACCGCGCAGTACAGGCGCAGTTTTTTCAGCGCGGATTCCTCCCAGTTCGGGATGGGACGGAAGACCGGCAATGCTTCCCGCGCCGCTTTGCGCTGAAGTTCGGGCGATTCGAAGTCGAACGGGATGCGCGCATGGATGGCGCCTGGTGCTTTGTCGTGGAGCTGGAAGGGCGGCGGTAACACGCCGTAGTTCAGCACGAAGGCGCAGGCGGCGGCCAGCAGAACGCCATAGAAGAGTTCCGCCAACCCCACGATCCGCCGGCGTTCGCGCAGCAACGGCGCGGTCTCCCGTCCGCCCACCGCCGGAAATACACCGGTGCGGGAACGCCGGCCCGAGGGGCCGAAGAACAAGCGGGTCAGGTTCCAGACCGCCACTCGGTCGCTCTCCTGTCTACAAACGCTGCATGTCCAGTTTGCGCGGCTCGTCCGTCAACCCGTCCAAACGGGCTTCGTAGGCATCCACTATGCGCTGGACCAGCGGATGCCGGACGATATCGCTCTTCTCCAAATGCACGAATGCCACCCCGTCCACGTTCCGCAAGATGTCCCGCGCGTGCGCTAACCCCGAGGGCGTCCGGTCCGGCAGATCGACTTGGGTGACATCGCCCGTAATCACGGCCCTGGCATGGTGCCCCAAACGCGTCAGGAACATTTTCATCTGTTTGGGCGTCGTGTTCTGCGCCTCGTCCAGAATCACGAAGGCATGATTCAGCGTCCGCCCGCGCATGAAGGCCAACGGAGCCACCTCGATGACGTCGCGCTCCATGAAACGCGCCACCTGATTCGGGCTGATCAGGTCGTGCAGCGCATCGTAGAGCGGGCGCAGGTAAGGGTTGACCTTCTCGCGCAGATCGCCGGGCAGGAAACCGAGGTGTTCGCCAGCCTCCACCGCAGGACGCACGAGTATCAGGCGATGCACCGAATGGCGCGCCAGGTACTCCGCGGCCATGGCCACGGCCAGATACGTCTTCCCCGTTCCCGCAGGCCCAATAGCAAAGACGACATCGTGCTCCCGCATCGCCTTGACGTACACGCTCTGCCCGTCCGTAATCGGATGCACCCGGCCGGCCAGCAGGTCCGCGCCCGGCGCACTGCGCCGATCCTGCAGGTCCTCACGCTCGGGTGCCTGGACAACATCCCCGTTCCGCACGATGCGAAGCACCTGCTCGACTTCTCGCGAACCGATCGATGCACCGGACCGCACAAGGCCGATGAGACGTTCGAAGGCCTGGATCCCTTTCTCCACGCCCTCCTGAGGTCCGTCCACATGCAGCCGTTCGCGACGCACCACGACGTTGACGCCCAGCGCTTCGCGCACGCGCCGGAGGTGGCGGTCTCCGTCGCCCAGCAGGGCACGGACCAACTCGGGTTCTTCCAGTTCGATGGTCCTGCGTGCGCGCACGGTGCCTCCCGCTCGTCGGAGCGCCCGTGACAGACAGAACGCGCAACGGCCTGGTCTGGACGGGCAGCTAAACAGCGAGCATAACGGGAATCAGGAAATAGGCAACCGGTGCGGCCACCACCAGACTGTCCATGACATCCAGCAATCCGCCATAGCCGGGCACCAGTTGGCTGGCATCCTTGACCCCGGCAGACCGCTTCAGCAGGCTCTCACTCAGATCGCCCATCATACCGGCAAAGCCGACCAGTAAACCGAACAAGGCCGTGCCCCATACGTCAAAATGGCGCGCCGGCAACACGTCGATCGCCTCCCAGCGGAGGACGAAGGCCAGCAGCACGCTTCCCATCAGTCCCGCGATACCGCCTTCCAGCGTTTTTCCAGGCGAGAGGTTGGGAAAGACCTTCCGCGTGCCCCACTTCCGCCCGATCAGATACGCCCATACATCGCAGCCCTTCGCCACCACAATCGTCGCGATGGTCAGCTTGTGCCCAAACGTGTTCCAATCCACACCGTTCGACAGGCCATTGGACCCCATGTGTCGAATCTTCAATAGAAAGGAAGGCAGATACCACAGGTACAGTAACCCCAGACACGTCACCCCCAGACCACCCAGTGACGCCTTGTAGTCATGGCGGAAGGCGCTGAAGAGGAAGGCGCCCAGTACCGCAATCACCAACGCTCCCTCCATGACGATGCGCGCCTCATGGGGATTCGCCGAGTGCATCGAGTAATAGTGCGCGGCCACCAGAGCGCAGGGACTCAGGGTACCCCAATTCGAGAACGTCTGATGCCCCGTGGCACGGCACAAGGGCCAGAACTCCCGCGCGGCAAAGTAGACGCCGATAAGAAAGAATACGTGGAAGAGCAGACTGTCGTGCAGAAAATGCCAGTCCACCCAAAGCGCCAGCCCCAGCACCACCACCAGGACAATGGCCGCAAGAAGGCGATGCCGCAGCATGGGACTCCTACCTGGCCTTCTCCGCGACGTAGGCCTCCAACGCCGCGCCAAGGTGCTCCCGACGAAAGGCCGGCCAGCAACATTCGTCCACGCGGAAGACCGCGTGACTGGCCTGCCACAACAGGAAGTTGCTCAAACGCCGTTCGCCGGCCGTACGGATCATCAGGTCCACCGGTGGCAGATCAGCCGTGAACAGATGCGCAGCCACCATATCCCGGTCGATCTCGCTCGGCGTGATCGCACCACGCTCGACTTTCTCGCAGAGCTGACGCGCCGCATTCACCAGTTCGTCCCGCGCGCCATAGCTAAGCGCCACACAGAGACGCAACCCGCGATTGCCCGCCATCTTCGTCACCGCATCCTGCAACAACCGCTGGATGCCATCCGGCAGATCCGTCAACCGTCCGATGGGTAGAAGACGTACCCCATTGGCGTTCAGTTCCTCCACTTCGCTGCGCAGGTAGCGCTCCAGCAACACCATCAGGCATTCGATCTCGGCCTTGGGCCGTTTCCAGTTCTCCGTGCTTAAGGCATACAACGTCAGTGTCTGCAGGCCGATCTGACCACAGTAACTGATGATGTCGCGAACCGACTCCACCCCTGCCTGGTGACCACGGATACGCGAAAAGCCCTGCTGCTCCGCCCACCGGCCGTTGCCGTCCATGATAATGCCGACATGACGCGGTAGACCATCCGCGGCAACCGGTGGCGGCAGTGGTTCCCACAGACGGACGTTCGAAGAAACCGCAGTCACTCAGTCAGCGTCCTTTTCATTCCGTCCTCTGTGCTCTCCGTGTACTCCGTGATGAATCCTTCGGGTTAACGGTTGCCCTTGCGGCGGGGCCGGCCCGCCTTCTTCACCTTGGCCTTCGCAACAACAGCCCGCTTCTTAACGGGCGCCTTTTCGCCGTTCTTGCGCTTGCCCTCGATCAACTCCAGCCGATGGCGCGCCTCACGCGCACTGATGCCGCGAATGGCCACCAGCGCCGCCAACTGCCGGGCGCGCGGCTTGGAACGTCCCCGCTCCCATAAATAAATGCTCTGGCCGGTCACGCCCACCAGGCGGGCGTAATCATCCGCCGAAAGATCCACCTTTGCGCGATGCTTGGCCAGCCACTTGGCCGAAAACCGGGCGTTCTTCACAATGGTCTCGGACGCCTGCGGCTGTGCCACACGCTGCCGCTCCTGCGCCTTCAGGAAGGAAACGTGCTTGTCCAACTGCTGCGTGAGCCGCTTCAACGAAGCAATATCGCGCCGGAATTGCGCCGATTGCCGGCGCAAGACACCTGTGGACGAACGGATCTCACGACGAGCCAGACGACGAATCTCTTCTTTCAGGGCCTGAGCGAAATCCGACATTTCCAGTCTCCTTGACATTCCAAAGTTAAAAATGGGCCGTAAACCGGTGCGGATGATAGTCGCCCCCCACACAGAACGCAACCGCATGCCCCTTTGGCCGGCCTGGTTCATGGGCCTACGCGTACGGTAAGACCCACCGGCCCACAGGTCACAGTTTTCAGCACCGGACCCCTACGCCCGATCGGTCATACCCGTCCTATCGAAGGCCGTCGGTCGCATCACGGCCGAATAGCCGCGAAAGCGCAGCCGCCTCCTCGCACGTTGGCGCCAGAACGACCACCGCGTCGCGCGGGAGATCGGCCAGACAGAGATCCCCGCGCAGCCGCCACTCGGCCTCCGCCGACCAATCGGTCGCAGGCGGCTCGTGCTTCTGGCCCCACAGACGCTCGTCCGTCGGCAGTCGTTTGAGTTCGGACTCGGGCAGGTAGCGCACGGGCCGGGCGCCGAGACGCTCCAGCACGTTCTGACGAATGGCGATGGCGTAGGGGCGGAAATCCCATCGATGAAGGCTGGCCCGGAATCGGCGCAAGGCGACGATCTCCTCGGGCGGCGCGGCGGTGAAACTGACCATCGGTTCGCGGTTCGGCATCAGCCGTCCGGATGCACGGATGCGGCCCTCGGCAAGAATGCGCTTCAGCGCATCGACCGCGTCGCGCCGGCCGTCCAGCGGACCGTCGATGAGCCAATCCAGGTACGTGACGCGAGACTCACCGGGCCACGCTCCGTCCGGCTCGCGGGTGTAGTGATAGAGCAAGCCGCTGGCGACCGGCTGCAGACCATCGGAAAGGACGGATGCTGGATGCGGGATACTGGAGGCTGGATCGGCTTCGTTCCTGGCCCCGCGTTTCTCGCGGCCCGCTTCTTGCGTTCCGTTCTCCACCGCACACCCACGCCGGCGAAGCTCCTCCGCGACCTCCGCCATGACCCCGCCACGGCGGACTTCGATCGCCCAGGCGCGGTCGGACAACCGTCCGATGAGCAGGTCCCGATCGCGAAGCTGCGCTTCGTCGTTCTGCCGACGTCCCGCTCCCGCCGGCTTGGCCGCACCCTCCGTGGCCGGCGCGTCACGCCAAACACACAGGTGCCGCTCGGGCAACAACGCGCGCCACGCTTCGTCCGCGGCATCGCGTGATGGTCCCCTCAGCACCACAATGGCGGCTCCGCGCTGACGCCGAACTTCGTTCAGGGCCAGTTCGTACGGATCACGGCCGACACCGGTAACGATGGCCTCGCCTGCCGCCACGCTCCGCCGTACGGACTCGAGAACGCCGCGCACCCACCCCGTCGCCGGAACAGGCCGACGCGGCGTGCGCGAAACCAGGAGCGCGCGGCGCGGAAGCGAAAAAAGCGCGGGATCGCCACACGACGATAGACCTCCTGGAATCGGAGTAGACATGCAGTGGATTTTAGCGCGCGGCCTTCCTCAGCTTCTCGACCAGGTCCGTCTTCTCCCACGTGAATTCAGGGAGATTGCGGCCGAAGGGACCGAATTCCGCCTGCTTGCGGTAGATCGGGCGGCGAAGCTTGAGCAGATCGATGATCGCGCGCGGCTTGAATGAGACCACCGTGCGGATGATTTCAGCCAGGCGCGCGTCCGGCAGACGACCGGTACCGTAGGTGTTGACCAGCAACGAGACCGGTTCGGCGACGCCAATGGCGTAGGCGACCTGGATCATGCACTCTTCAGCCAGGCCTGCGGCCACGACATTTTTGGCCACGTAGCGGGTCATGAGAGCGGCCGAGCGGTCCACCTTGGTCGGGTCCTTGCCCGAGAAAGCGCCGCCGCCGTGCGGAGCGTAACCGCCGTAGGTATCAACGATGATCTTGCGGCCGGTCACCCCCGAGTCGCCATGCGGTCCGCCAATCTCGAAACGGCCGGTCGGGTTGACATGATAGACCGTCTTCGAGTCGAGCCACTTCGCGGGAATCGCCTTCTTGACGATCTTGGCGACGACGTCCTCCTTCAGCGTGTGCATCTTCGCGTTCCACATCGGGTGGTGCTGGAGGCTGACCACCACGGTGGTGACGCGAACCGGCTTGCGACCATCGTACTCGACGGTGACCTGACACTTGCCGTCCGGGCGGAGTCCCTTGATCAGGTTCTTGCGGCGCGCTTCGACGGACTTCATCGAGATGGCCTTGGCAAGCTGAATCGGCAGCGGCATCAGTTCGGGCGTCTGGTTGCAGGCGTAGCCGAACATCATGCCCTGGTCGCCGGCGCCCATCTCGTGCGACTTCGTCGCGTTGACGCCGCGGGCGATGTCGGGTGACTGACGGTCGATGGTGACCAGCACGGCGCAGCTTTCCGCGTCAAAGCGGATAGAAGGGTCCAGATAGCCGATGTCCGCGACCACTTCCCGTACCACGTCGGGTACATGTACGTACGTCTTGGTGGTGATTTCGCCGGCGACGCAGACCATGCCGGTGGTGACGAGCGTTTCGCAGGCGACGCGGGAAGCGGGGTCGCCCTTGAGCATCGCATCGAGCACCGCATCGGAAATCTGATCGGCCACCTTGTCCGGGTGTCCAGGGAAAACGGATTCGGAAGTGAACAACGAACGCTGACTCATGAACAGTCCTTTCCTCTCTCAACAGGCGTCCATCCGGCCGCGCCGGTGGGACACCCTGGTTAGCAGGATGGCCGGCTTGAAGGGTAGAAAGGGTATGACAGAGAGTGGAAATTTCAAGGGCCGATGGGGCGTGCTGGGTGCGTTGCGAAGCGAACGCCGGGAGAGGGGGGGGGATTTCAACGGGCCGCCAGGCTATCGAGCCTCTGTAGACCGGATCGACCGGTACGAGACCAGCTGTCGGAAGAGCAGGCCGATCAGTCCGCCAAGGATGTTCAGTCCGACATCAAACCAGGAAGGATGGCGTAC
>CAYSBP010000107.1:0-9853 GCA_964429255.1 uncultured Planctomycetia bacterium | reverse complement strand
GAGCTGCTCTTGCCCAAACTGCTCAATAGCGCTAAACTCCTAACCCGTGAATACCACCGTCGTCGAACCACTCCGCCTCTTCATCGCCGATCTCCACCTCAACGGCGACCCCAGCCCTCACGCCCTCGCTTTCCGTTCGTTCCTCGCCACGCTCGCCGCGCACGCCCAAAAGCACGTCATCAAGCTTTACCTGCTCGGCGACGTCTTCGACTTCTGGGACGAGTACCACCCTCAAGTCATCGCACGCCACGAAGACGACCTGAAAGCACTCGAAGCGGCGCACCGCGCCGGCGTTCACCTTCACTTTGCCGACGGCAATCGCGACTTTCTATACGGCCCGTACGTCGAGCAGCGTCTGGGCGCCCGCCTCCTCCGAGACGGCGCCCGCGTGGAACTCTCGCCCGACGTCGCCGTCTGGGTCGAGCACGGCGACCTCATCTGCCGCGCGGACGTGCGCTACCTGAACTACCGCGCCCGCGTCCGCAGCGCTCCGGTCAAGTTTCTCTTTCGCCTTCTTCCCTGGTTCATCGCCAGTCGATTCGTCGCACGCGTCTCGGCCAAGTCGCAGGCGGACTGCACCCGCAAGGCACCTCGCGACTTCGCCCCCGACCTCGACTTCGCCTACAAACGCCTCACGGCGAACAACTGCCAGACGCTACTCTGCGGCCATACGCACCGGGAGGGCGTATCTGAGCTCGGCCACGGTTACCGCCTGATCGTTCTCCCACCCTGGTGCGAGACCCACGCCGCCTATATCGCTCGCGGTCCTAAACTGCTCCGCGTCCAGGTGGACCGCGACGGCCGCTGGGCTACGTAGCACTTCACCAGACCCCCACGTTCAAGTGTGACGAACCACAAAAGGACTCGATACGAAAAGCCCCGTCTCGCAGGTCCGGGCCACCGGGTCGGCATACGGTGCACCCTGACGAATCGTGCGAGACGGGGCCGTCCTGAAACATTCCACCCATTTCCACCTTCCTGATCACTGAACGTGCGGCGCATGAAAAGGTTGTCATAGAATTCAAAAACAATCGGTTAGGTTTCGAATTCGCTCTTCCCTTGCCGGTCCTGGAAACGCGTTAACATACGAAGGCGATCTGGACCCTTTGAGTAAGCCGCCGCCCTTGTCTGGACGATACGGTAAGAGCGATTCTTATCGCGACTTCCGACTTTGCCAGGAGGGTTAGCCGTGGCGCAACACGTTGACAGCAGCTCATTTGACCTGAAATCCGTCGGCCACAGCAGTCTGCCGGAACAGTCGGTCAGCGCTCCCGCCACCCCTGCGGTCGCGACAGTAGGAAGCATCAGAGGAGTACCCATGGTTCGAACGCCCGCACCATCCATCCCCCCGGCCGCTCGGTTGCGACGGATCGTTAAGACTGCGACGGCCCACGAAATGGCCGCCAAGCACCGCGACATTTCGGTCGCCGAGTTCTTCCAGAAGAACCGCCACCTGCTGGGCTTTGACTCACCCCGCAAGGCACTGCTCACTGCGGTCAAGGAAGCCGTGGACAACAGCCTGGACGCGTGCGAAGAAGCCGGCATCCTGCCCGACATCGAAGTGCGCATCCAGGTTTCCGGCAACGGTAACGCGCCACCCGCCACGCAGGCCGACCGCTTCATCGTCAGCATCACCGATAATGGCCCGGGCATCCCGAAAAAAAGCGTCGGCAAGGTCTTCGCCAAACTGCTCTACGGTTCGAAGTTCCACCGTCTGCGCATGTCGCGTGGCCAGCAGGGCATCGGTATCTCGGCCGCCGGCATGTACGGCCAGCTCACCACCGGCAAGCCGGTCCGCGTGAAGACCAAGATCGCCTCCGAGCCGAAGGCGCACTGCCTTGAGATCAGCATCGACACCAAGAAGAACGAACCCGTCGAACACGAAGCAGCGCAGGAAGACTGGGACCGCGAACAGGGCACGCAGGTGACCATCGAACTGGAAGGCCGCTACCAGCGCGGCCGTTCCAGCGTCGAGGAGTACGTGGAACTCTGCGCCATCGCCAATCCGCACATGAAGCTGACCTACCATCCCCCCGACGCGCCGACGCGGGTCTTCCCGCGAGGCGTCGGCGAGTTGCCCACGGCTCCGCGTGAGATCAAGCCGCACCCGCTGGGCATCGAACTGGGCATGCTCATCAAGATGGCCCAGGACACCAAGAGCCACTGGTTGAGCGGCTTCCTGAGCACTGAATTCGTCCGCGTTTCGCCGCGCGTCGCCGACGAAGTCTGTGCCAAGGCCAAGCTCAGTCCTCGCATGCGCCCGAAAGACTTGATCGGCGATCAGGCCGAGGCGCTCTTCCGCACCATCCAGCGGACCCAATTCATGAACCCGCCGACCGATTGCCTCTCGCCCATCGGCGAAAAGGCGATCCTCGCGGGTCTCGTCAAGACCATCAAAGCCGACTTCTACACCGCCGCCACGCGACCGCCGAAGGTCTACCGCGGCAACCCGTTCATCATCGAATGCGGCATCGCGTTCGGCAAGGGCGACGGCAAACCGGCCAAGAGCGCCGCAGAACTCGCCGCCGAACACATGGAAAAGGTCGAGAGCGGCGAGATCGAAGCCAAGGCCGAGGGTGAGAAAGACGAGGACGAAGACCGCGAACTCGCCCGTGTAATCCGTTTCGCCAACCGCGTGCCGCTGGTCTACCAGCAGTCCGCCTGCGCGATGTACCAGTCCGTGCTCAAGACCGCCTGGAAGAACTACGGCCTCAGCCAGAGCAAGGGCGCGCTGCCACAGGGCTCCGTGGTCATCTGCATCCACATGGCCTCCGTTTGGGTGCCGTTTACCAGCGAGGCCAAGGAAGCCATCGCCGGCTACGATGAGATCATCGAAGAGGCCAAGCGTGCCTTGCAGGAATGCGGTCGCAAGCTGGGCCTGTGGCTGCGCAAGCGCGAGATGGCCAAGAGCGAGTTCGAGCGACGACACACCTTCCAGCGCTACATCGAGGAAGTTGTCAACGCCTGCAAACGCATCAAGGGCGGCAAGCTCGACACTGAGAAGTTGAAAAAACAGCTCAGCAAGATCGCCGAGGAAGTCACCGGCGGCGAAGAGACCGACCGCATCCTCAACAAGAAGAAGCCCGAAGAACCGGCGCTCGAGTACGTCGTCGAGCGGACCGAGGATGGCCTGAAGGGCGACGTGCCGGTGCTGATGAACCCGGACGGCACGCCCGCCGAAGTGCCGGCCGCTCCTGCCGCACCCGCCCCCGGCGAAACGCCCGAGCTGATCGAGGGCGCGACGAAAGGCCAGCGCAAGACCGTCCATTTGAACAAACCTGCCTCGAAGGCAACGAAGGGCGGCAAGGCCCATGCGGCCGCCAAGAGCAAGAAGAAGGGCAAGCCCGAGAAGACGCTGTTTGATTGATCATTGAGTCATTGTTCATTGGATCGTGGGGGCGAAGTGAGTTCAGCGTAAGGCGTCCGCTCCCTCCTCGAAGAGGGGGCGGACGCGCAGAGCGCCCCGGGGGCGTTGGCAGCCCACCGAATGGGGTGGGCCGTGCGGAGGATTGAAAATGGTGGCAGCCCGAGTCCAAAAACCGCGGCGGAAGACGAGCAAGGAAGTCGGCGCGCTCATCGAGACGATGGCCGACGAAGTGGTCTCCGCGGCGAAGAAGGGCAATGATCCCGCTTTCCAGATCCCCGTTCGCGCGCTCTCGAACATCGAGTTCAACGCGAAGCGGCGCATCATCGAGATGGGCAAGAACAAGACCGCCCGCCAGTTCTTCAACCTCGGCATGGCCAAGAAGTTCATGCAGACGATGATTGTCGCCGACGCGCTGATGGAGTTGCAGCGCCAGGATAATCTCTCGACCAGTCTGCGCGAAGTCTACTACCGCACCAAACATACCATCAAAGGCACCAGCGAGAACACCTTCGACGATCAGGATGAATCCGATCCCCTGATCGAGGATCTGGAAGTCACCCTCGGGCTTCTGCGCGAGGAGTTGCACGTCCGTGCCGACGAACGTGGCGCCATTGTCGGTCCCGTGACCATCGTCGAAGGCGGCGACACGATCGATTGCCGTCGCCAGGGCAAGGCCGGCAAAGTGATTCCATCCATCGTCGAACCCGGCGAACTGGACATCAAGAAGTGCGATGCCGACTTTGTGCTGCTCATCGAGAAGGGCACGCAGTTCAGTCGTCTCTCCGAAGACCGATTCTGGCAGAAGCACAACTGCATCCTGCTCACCGGCAACGGCCAGCCGCCACGTGGCGTGCGGCGTCTTGCCCGACGATTCCACGAAGAGTGGAAGCTGCCCGTCTACGTGCTCGTCGATAACGATCCGTGGGGCTACTACATTTACTCCGTCGTCAAGCAGGGCTCGATCAACCTGGCCTTCGAGTCGCAGCGCATGGCGATTCCGGACGCCAAGTTCATCGGTTTGTCGAGTCGCGACGCTGAGGCCTATGGCCTTCCGCGCAATGTCGGCATCAAACTCGAAGACACAGACGTGCGCCGCGCCAAAGAGATCGCCAGTTATCCATGGTTCCAGAAGAAGGAATGGCAGCAGGAGATCAAGCACATGCTCTCGTCGGGCCTGAAGTACGAACTCGACGCCTTGGCCCACCGCGATTTCCGCTACCTCACCACCGACTACCTGCCGAAGAAGCTGAAACAGAAGGACTGGCTGGATTGAGGCGAGGGGTCAGGATGGTGTTCCTCACTGCGCTCGGCGCTGTGATGATTCACTAACGCCCCCAATCGAAGGGCGTCCTCCCCCTACCGCGTCAACTCCATCCGCTTGCGACAATCGTACAGCCGCTTCGTCGCCGGCTGTTCGTATCGATCGATGACGCTCGCGGCCACATGCTGCGCCCGCGCCTGATCGATCCAGTACAGACAGACCTCGAAATGGCCCGCGGCGAGCCGCAGGTACTGTTGGACCTGCGCTTGCGGCGCGGCCGGATCGGTCATGGTGTAGGCCTTCATGCCGTCGGCATACTCATTGATGGCCTTGGTCATGGCCGGGTTGACGGTCGACCTCGCCGGTTCGGCCTTCTTCCCGGTCACACCGGCGGGCTGGCCTGTTCCGGCCGGCGGCGCCTCCAGATGCTCCTTCGTCTCCTTGACCAGTGCGGACGACTCCTCTTTCGTCTTAGGTGGCGGGGACTTCAGCCGTTGAGAGAGCGCTCGATCCCAGTCCTTAAACTCCTTCTCGGCCCACACACTGGCTTCTTTGCCGGCGTGAGCGGCCGCTCGCCAGTCGAACGCCATCTGCTCGACCAGTTCCGCACGGCTCTTTTCGTCGAGCAGTTCGGCCACCTGCGACGGCTTCTTGCCCGTGCGGATGAAGAACCATGCGATGTAGACGACCAGGAGCAGGAGCACGAACGCCGCGAGATTGAAGACGAACCGCGTCTTCGGGCGCGGTTTGGCCTGTCCTTCTTCCTTCTTCGCGTATTCGCTGGGGCCGCGTTCTGGCTGCTTGTTCTTCTCTTCCGACATGATCGGTCCTCCCATGTAAAGGCGCTGCTCATCTGCCTGTCGGTAACGGTGCTCCACCGGCGAAACAGGCTCCGGCGAAACAGCCTACGATCAAGGTCGTTGGCATGGCACCTCAGCAGGGCGTGAGGGCCCAGCCATCGCGTCTACTCATTCGCTGCGTGAAGGAACACCCTCCGTACGCCTACCGTGTCGAGAAAGCGTGCCCGCATTATATGGATCATCGAGCGCGCTGGCGACTGCAAGGAGGGGTCAAGGGATGATCTTGTTCAGCGGATACTCGATGATCCCGGTGGCGCCGGCGCGGCGCAGTTCGGGGATGATCTTGCGAACCGTCGATTCGGCGATCACCGCCTCGAGCGCATGCCAGCCCTTCTCGGCCAGCGGGCTGACGGTCGGACTGGTGAGCGCCTGCAGTTGGGTCAGCACGGTCTGGAGCTGCGCCTCGGGCACGTTCATCTTCAACCCCACCATTTCCTGCGCACGGATGGCGGCTTGCATGAGCATCGCCAGGTTCTCGAGCTTCTCACGCTTCCAGTCTTCCTTCCAAGCGTCGTAGTTGGCGATGAGCTGCGTGACCGATTCGCTGATCGTATCCACAATGCGCAGCCCGTTGGCGCGCAGCGAGCTGCCGGTCTCGGTAACATCGACGATGGCATCGGCCAGTTCCGGTGGCTTGACCTCCGTCGCGCCGTGGCTGAATTCGACGTGTGCCTTCACGCCGTTTCGCACAAGGTACTCCTTGGTGGTCTGCACCAGCTCCGTGGCGATGGTGCCGCCTTCCAGATCCTGGACTTTCTGCACCTGCGATTTCTCGGGGACGGCAAGCACCCAACGGACGGGTGTGAGCAGGTTCTTGCTGTAGACCAGGTCCGCGACGATCTGCACCTGCGCCCGGTTCTCGATCACCCAGTCTTTGCCGCAGATTCCCGCATCCAGTTTGCCCATCTCGACGTAGCGGGGCATCTCCTGCGGGCGCAGGAGGACCAGTGAGAGCTCCTGATCGTCAACGCGCGGGTAGTAGCTGCGTGACGTGTTGGTGACGTTCCAACCGGCTTTCTTGAGCAGGTCAAAGGTGGACTGTTCCAGACTACCCTTGGGTAGCGCGAGTTTGATCTTTCGCATCGTGGGTCTCCCGGAGAAGGAAAGCGCTATCTCTACAGGCCGCGCAGTCCCAGTGGCGGTCACTTGGGCGTAGCGGTAACCTGATCGACGTCCACGTTCCAGTCGGGGCGGTCACGAATTACCTCGCGTACGGCTTCCCAGCCTTCGCGATTGCTGGCATCCGATCCGGTCAGGATCTGGAGGGTCTCCTGCGCGGCCCGGCGGATGTCGGGAGCATCCTTGTCCGTCAAGGGGATGAGGAAGTCGACGACCTTAAGCGACTTGAAGTTCTTCAGTTGTTTCAACAACTCGTCTCGACCCGGTTTCTGCTCATATCGCTGGAAGCTGCGGATGATATATCCCACGGCACGCCGTTCGCCGATCCTTCCCAGCGATCCGGCCGCGAGAGCCCGCAGTTGCGCATCCTGCTCGTCCAGCACGGCGTCCAGAAGCGCATTGATCGCCTGAACGTCCTTGGTACGTAGATCGCCCAAGGCGCTTGCCGCCGCTCGCCGCGCGGCAGGATCGCCCGCCTGTGCAAGGAGTCTGGCCAGCGGTTTCACGGCCTTTTCGTTGTCGAACTTGCCCAGTGCGGTGGCCATGCCGTCCAGGTGTTCCACCAGATGGCGTTCTACCGCCTCGATCAGCTCATCCACAATCTCGGGTGGCGCAATCTTGGCCAGCGCTTCCGCGGCCTTCTCGCGGACGCCTGCGTCGCGGTCGCCCAGCATCAACTTCACATCCTTGACGACCACCGCACTTTTTTCGCCAAGCCTTCCCATCGCATCGACGACACCCATGCGCTTGAGTTCGTTTTCCTCCTCGATGTGTTTGCGCAGTTCGGTGACGACGATGCGTCCTTCGCGCATAATCTGTCGCATCATCGACTCGTATTCGGTTTTGTCCCCGTTGATGCAGATGTTCATGTACTGGTCGATCATCCCTTTGAGGCGCATCTTCTCCTTGTTCGCCAAGTCGATTACCATGTTGAGCAGTGTCTTCTGCTCCCGTGGATCCATTCCGCCTCCCTGGGCCGCTTTTTTGAGCCTGATCATCTCTTCCGGCAGATCGCTCATTTTAGCGTTTGGATTTTCCTGCAACATCTTGGTGAGCGTCTCGAGGGGAATGCCCGCCGTAAGCATTTCCTCCAGTTGATTGTTGTCGATCGTCTTGACTGGAGAGTCCGTTTCCTTCGAAACGGCTATCGAAAGACAGACCGTAAATACAGCAATCGCAGCACCCTGAATCACTTTCATCATTGCCCCGCTCCCCTTAACGCTTCGCCAAGTCCCAGCGTTGCCATGCTACCCGACCCGTTCGGTTTTTGTACGCCAATAATGGGACGCTCTTCACGGGATCTCTGTCAGTTCATTTGCAGATTTTCTTATTTTTCGGTTGCCTAACACCGATGCCATAAGACGTTGGGCAGCCCGGAGAAGCGACCTGTCTGTCCAGCCCCCCGTACAGAACCCCAACCATGCGCAGCGCCGGGCCATGCTCTTGGCGCAAGTAGCGCCATTGCGGACCTTGGGCGTAAGCCACCTGCAAGCGCGTCGGGGTGAGGATGAAAGGGGCGAACAAACGTTGGACGCCAAATGGCGCGGAGGCCATGGCCACCCTGATTACTGACCGTGCCTCCGAAGACGGCTGCTGGCCCCCGCCCGTTTACGAGGATCCTGTGCAAATGAACTGACACAGACCCCCGCTCCGCGCGGTTCTCAGGATTCAATTGCCAGACCGTGCGGTTTCGAGATAATATGGAACGTATGCAGGTTATCTCCGATCACCATGCATCCATTGTGGGGAGGTAGCTCAGTTGGTAGAGCAACGGATTTTTAATCCGTAGGTCCGGGGTTCGAGTCCCCGCCTCCTCACGCTCTCGCTATGGTGAAGTTCATTGGAGTTCAGCTGGAGCACACCGTGCAGTTCGCCGGCAACGAGGCATCGAGATCAAGCCGCTGGACGGGAAGTACGCCGGCCTATTCGAAGAGCCGGGCGGCGCGGTTCTTGACCCATTGCGTCGAGCTGTAGCCCATGTGACCACCGCGCGGGAGAAGCGTGAGCCGGTTCGGGGGCAGGACCGACCTGAGCGCGCTGAGTTCGGACGGGTTGTTCAGTGGATCGTCCACGGAAATCACCAGATGTGCGTTGGCGGGGCAGTTGCGCAGCAGGCGCGTCAAGTCGCCCGCCGCCCATAGCTGTTCGGGGCTGTCAACGCCGTGCTGACGCCAGTACGCGAAGGACATCTGATCCACAAACCGCTCGAACGACCAGGTGCCGGCTGTGTCCTGGCGGTACCCATCGTCCTTGTCGAAACGTTCCCTTGGCAGGATGCCCAGCTTGTAGAATCGGTCGCTGAACTCGACGATCTCCTCCAGGTCCATGCGGAAGGCAGCCGCGATGCCCGCACGCATTTCAGACCCCGAAAAGGGCACCCTTCCATCAGGCGTGGGTTTGTGGCCCATGAGATCGTCCGCGAGTTCCGCGAGCGTGAAATTCCATCGATCCTGATAGAAGACATCCAACTGCCGCGCCGCCGTGCGCATGGATACGGGCGGCGAGAGGGCCAGTACGCGGTCCACCGCGAAGGGACACTTGCCCTCCTGCGCCATCTTGGACAGATTGAGCGCCAACGTCCCTCCGTAACTGATCCCGACCAGACCGAGCGACGTCACCCGTTCGCGCACATCGCGCTTGCTCAGAAAACTCGCCACGAGGTTCATCACCAACTTCGATTCTTCCATCACGTTCCCCGCTACGCCGTGGCGCGATTTCTTGCTGAACGCCGGCAGGAACGGCGAATCGAAGGTCATCACATGGAAGCCAGCCTCGCGTAGGTGGCACTTCCAGAGCTGCGCCATCTTGTCCTTACTCCGCGAAGCCAAGCCCAGCAGCAGGACCGCCAGCGGCTTGCGTCCCGCCTGCCAGATCACCCGGACTTCGAGATCCTTCTTAAAGCCTTCAGGCTTGAGCTTGAACTTGGTCTCGTTCTCGACCTTCGGCGCATCGAAGCTGTTCGCCGTAACCGTTGCATAGAGGCCATCTGTAATCGCGTAATCGTAACCGGAGAAAGGCGTGTTCGTCGTGGGCTGCGGCGAACTGAAACTGACCGAGACTACACGTTCCCGCTCGGAACCACCCGCTCCCCACGCCGATGACCAGAAGCCCATCAGGAAAAGAACGCCGAGAACAGCGAATAACTTCAACAGGCGCATCGAACGTACCCCCGTTCTGAATCTTCATTAATAGGAGGCTCTTGCAAAACCCCCCGCAAAGCTGCGCCTAACGGCTTGCTTTGCGTGG
>CAYSBP010000106.1:0-10006 GCA_964429255.1 uncultured Planctomycetia bacterium | reverse complement strand
GGGGAACCAGCGTCCCCAGGTTCCCCCCTGCCCCCTCCTTCCTTCTTTCCCCTCCTGCGTAGCGACAAAAGAAAAGCCGGCCGCTGAAGGCCGGCTTTAGTGGAGCGGAGCTACTCGGCTTCGCTGATGGCTTCGATGATGCTGCTTGCGACCTGCTGGATGCGGTCGAGCGATGCGGCGAGCGTTGCTTTGTCGCCGGCGTAGAGCTGGATGTAATCCACCGGGGCCGTGTTCGTGTCCAGGCCGATGGCCTGACAGACGACAAACGCCACGGCCTCGGCTTCGGTTTCGCGGACGGTCTTCGCCGGCCGCTCGCCGGCGTCACGCTTGTGCAGTAGCTCGTGAGCAAGCTCGTGCGTGAGAACCGAGAACTCCTCGGCGGGTGCGAGGTTCGTGAGTAGCTCGATGCGACCGCCGTGCGAAACACCGTGGGCACCGCCAAGCGTCTCCGCGTACTCGAGGGCGATGCCCTTCGCGGTAACGAGTGCCTTCAGCTTGTCGGTGTGACCGTTCGGGTTGCCGCCGACACGGGCAAACTCGGGAAGCGCTTTGCCGTCGGTTTGCGACACGTCGAAAACGTAGACGGCTTTGAAGCGAAGGATGCTGCGGTCTTCATCGTCGGCCCGCTGCGGCTGTGCATCCTCCTTCGGCTTGATGAGCATCGGGGCGATGATGACGATGCCGTGCTCGCCTTGCTTGACGTAGCGGCCGAACTGCTTCCACGTCTGGAAGCCGGCGACGTGCGTCGCGTCGGGCTTCTGCATCGCGATGAGCATCACGTTGCCCCACGAGTAGTTGTGGAAGCGGCCCATCGCGGCGAGATACGCGGCGAGCGTGTCGCTCCTGCCCTGCTCCAGGGCGGTTGTCAGTTGTCCAAGGGCTTCGTCGGCGAGTTTCTTTGCTTGCTCTGCTTTCATGATTGAGTCCTCCGGGTTAGGGGTTTTCGTTTCCTTCACGAAAGCTGAGGAACGAAAACGCCGGACCGTGGGGACGAACGCGAAGAGGCGGCCGGCTCCAGGTTGAAGCGATGGACAGCGGGCGTGACAGGCCCCGCCGTAGGCGGTTCATTTCAGGCCTGGCCGCGACCGATGCCGCGGAAACCGGAAGCCTTCCGGGCGGGAGCCGGTCGCCGCGGAGCGTGACGACGATGAATGCAGAGCAAGCGAACGTGGGCCGACGGGCGGATAGCTGACGACGATGGAGCGGGGAGCGCTGTGCGGGAAAGCGATGGGCCGCAACGCTACGGGGGCGATCGCCGGCTGACGCCGGCGGCGTGCTGGGTCAGGTGGCGGCGTGCTCAGAGAGCCAGCGGTCGAGGGTGACGAGAGCGGAGTAAATGTGCCCTTCCCGGTCCTCGCCGGGCGAGGTTGCACGGTAGTCGGCGGCCTCGTCGTCCATAAGGTAATCGAGGACGCGGCGGAGAGCCTCAACTACGTGAGGGGAAGCATTGCGGTCCTTCGTTTGGTCTGTCATCGCTTCACCCCCCTGCTGCCGAGTTTGCTTAGTGGCGTGGGCTCAAAGTACAGGTCACGCTCGATGGTGAGGCCTCCAGGCCCGTGAAGAGCTTCAAGCTCCGCGAGGCTGAAGTAGCCGAGTTCGTGCTCATGGCCTTCGACAAAGCCAAAGAACAGGTCATCGCCGTCGAACTCGATTGCGTACCACGTCCAGTACGTCCAGGGCGTAAAGAACTTGACCTGCGCAACGGGGTCAGGGTCATGCTCGGTTGCATTGAGCTGCGGTAAGCGTCTTCTGATTTCTTGGGTAAGTAGTTTCATCGTTTGGTCCTCCTAAAGGGCCGGCCGACCCGAAGGCCGGCCGGCGGTGGTAGTTTGATCAAGATCCCTGCTCGAAAATCCACGTGTGGGCGAAGTCGAGCACTTTGGAAACGAGCGGCAGGTCGTCACGACCGAAGCTGTCCGACTGCTTCCATTCGTCGCCGTCCTTGTAAATCCGGACGACGGTGACGTTGTGCCTCGTTCCGTTCGTGGTGTCGTTGGCCCAGATCGTGGCCTTGATGCGTCCGAGCCTGATTTCGTGTGCGGGTTTCTGTTTTGCCATTTTGAATTACCTCCATCGTTAAAGGGTTTCGTTTGTTCTTTCACCAATGGCTGGAGAACAAACGAAACCCGGATGGAGGTGAGCCGACGGAGTTGCCGGAGCGCAGGGAAGCCGGGTTACGGCAAGCGAGTGCCAGGCCGTGCCTGGTCGCGAAGATTGCAGCCCGGCAACCGGAGCCGGCACGCTCCCGGCGGGATGGCAAAACGGTCGCACAAACGGTGATCGGCTTGGAACGCGGCTCACGGATGGGCTGACAACGACTGGAAACCCCGGATCGAGGCCCCGATGGACGGGTTTGGAGGGCGGTTTACGGAAGCTGTCGGATGAAAAGAGGCGACCCTGACGGTTTTCCTCGGCGCACGCACGCCGGATAGAAAGCGGGATGAGGGTACAAACGCCACCGCCGAGTGGGTAGAATAGACGGCTGGCCTGGAGGCCAAACGTGCTCTTTGAGAAGTGCATAGAGCGGCTTATCTGAAACCCCTTCGGGGTTTACCTTTCCGTCCCTGTTGCCCGGACGTGAGAAATCTCGGCAACGATTCTGTGATTCGGTAATTGGGAACGCCTGAGGGCGTCGCGCTAGCCGTCCCTTGGCGGTGAAGGGCGCCTGTTGCCGGTTCTCTTCTGAGACTCCTCGAAAAGTCCGTTTCGTTGACGACTGGTTCATCCTGTCGTGAGCGAGGCGTGATTGACTGCTCCATGCCGGAAGCAAGCCTCGCTTCGTAATACGGCTGGAACAAGATCGAGGAGAGTCCTCATGAAAAACACAGGAAAACGAGGAATGAAATGGGCCTGGGTGTTCCACGGAATGCCGATGGCTTCGATGGGAATCGTCCCAGAGCGGTACGTGTGCGTTTGTGAGGTTGGCAGCATCGATCCCAACAGGATCTTTCTCCTGACCAACATCCACAGCGAGGATGACTCGCTAGACTGGACTGACAATCGTGACGTCATCGTTCTTTCGGAGCCAACTCGGTCGACGTCGGCGGGTGACATGTTTGTCACCTCCGAAGGTCGGATGTGGTTCGTGGAAGCCTGTGGGTTCTCGGTGTTCGACCTTGACCCAAACGGGCATCGTGCTGCGGAGTGTCTGGTCACGATTCGTGAACAGATACGCCGGACCGGCCGTCTCGACGCGCCGATCGCGATGCGTATCAAAAAACCCGACTAAGCCAGGCTTAGCCGGGGCAAACCATTTCGGCTTTTCTGGGGCCTGTGGCCCTGGAAGAGCCGGTTTTCTTCGGTTTTCACGAAGGTTTCTCTGACGGACGAATCGCTTGGATTGCAAATCCAAGCCCAATATTGGAGGAAACCGCCATGCAACGGTTCATCTTCATCGCACTAGCCATGTGTGTGTGGCTAGTCGTCGCAACCATCCTCTATCCCAATTGGATAGACGGGTTAAGCGATGTAATCACACACTGATCCTTCTTACCGAAGGGTCCAGGGCCTCCCGCTGCTTCACCAGCGGGAGGCCCTTACCTTATATAAATCTAGCACAGAATCGGTTGGCCTATCAAGTGAGCGCGTTCGGCTTCGTTGCCGAACGGCCATGACGTACATCACCGTTCCGTTGGCGTACTGGCAACAAAATGACGAAGATCGGCGAGCACGAACACGCCGTAGGAAACAGCCTGTGGCCGTGAATCCAGCGTTGTCTGAATAAGCTTGGCCTTTTCCTCCCAAGCGGTGGCGAAGGTCACGACGAGCCGCCTCTGTTCGATAAGCTGGCTCCAGGCGGCAAACCGAGCACGTTTGCGAAGGAGATTCGTGAGTTGATGATTGCTTCTGCGGTAGTTGAAGCCGCGATCCACCTTGATGAAGCCGAGCCGATGCTCGTCGCCGTTGGTATCCATGTAATAGCGATCGTTCCCAAGCTGCTTGATGACAAGCTGCGGAACGAACGCCCGTAGCTCTTCAAGTGTGATGGCCTTTCGGGCGACGTCGCCGCCGTAGTGGCAAAAAGCCAGCATTGCAAAGGCGCTGGCGACGTCCTGCTCCGCAAGCGTGCCCACTCGGGCGTTTGGAAACAAAGCGGCCGCCGCCGGCCCAAGGCAGTAATATGGCTGGCCTCGCCACAGGAAACCTTGGGCGAGGTAGTTCTCCTTGCGGAGTCGCCGGTAGGCTTGACGAACGTCATCGAGCGTTCCGTCTGCATAGAAAAGACAACGCACCGCTTCAGGTGTGGTGATTCGGTATCGGTAGACGTGGTTGAGGAGATATTTGTCGGAATCGGAGATCATGGTGATTCACCAAAGTTCGTAGGCAAGCCCCTGCCTCACGCAATGCCGATGAAAATCCGCAAGGCGATCTTCATCGTAGGCCCCCGCAAATTCGATGACCCTGGATTTTAGGTCGGCCCGATCCTTGAGCCAGGCGTCGGGATCCTTCTGCTTCCACCCGGCCTTGGGAACCAAGTCCTCGCCTACCCAGGCGTGGGCATCGGCCGGGCGCGTGCTGCGAAAGAGGAGATAGAGCCCGGCAACATGAAGGTCATGGGTCACGTCGTTTCGGCGAAGCCGCCCCCCCGCCCCGCCGAGCCAGTTCCCGGCGAACCTGGAGGCAACATACACGGTCTGGACCTCTGGCGGTGACACCCACCGATTTCGCGTGATGTGCGCAGCACGAACGAAATCTGGCTCTGCGCCATTCGGGATCCATGTGTAAATGGGGCTGCAAAGCGTAAGCATCGGGCGAGCGAGAACATCGTAGCGATCGAGTAATCCAGCGTCGCGAAGCATCTTCAGGCGGCGGGTTGCGGAATCCCGAGAGCACTGAGTCCCCCACCATGCGGCATGAATCTGCCGATTGGTGAGGAGCCTCACCTTGTAAACAAGGGTTTGAACGATTTCGCAATCGCGGTCGGTGAGGTACATGTTAGACCTACGAAGAAGGCGTTGCCCTTGGTGATTGCCCGTCTGCGGAATTAGCTAGAACGCCCATCTCGCGAAGCTGCTGGTTGTGCAGCATCTTCAACTCCGCCCCGAAGTCGATCTCGCCTTCAGAAACTTTTACATTGGTGAATCTCTTGCCCGATTCGATTCGCTCTTCCGGCGTCTCAAAGGTCTTTAACGCCGGGTTCATCACAAGAATGGTGCCTGGTTCACGCGTCGGCCATGCGGCGGAGTTCCGCCGGAGGTATTCCTCCTGGGTAATCATGTGGCTGCCGGTCACGGGAATCGAGAAGCCGCTCAGTTGGCTATAACCGCTTCCGCGATGGATCTGAGCGATGCTCTGGAAGGGGTCGTCGCTCGCACGGATGACGTCGTTTCGCTGAAGTCGAGGGCGCGTGTATTCCGTGAACGAGGCGGTCACAGCACCGGTGGAGGTGTTTTCGCTGTAGCCACTGCGAAAGTCGAGGGCCTCGCCAGAGGCGGTCATCAGGGTCTCTTGCTGGTTCAGGTCTGTTGCGGAGAAGCACTGCTTGAAGCGGGTGTTCGTTTGAACGGTCGGCCGAAGGTCCACATCCGGGGTGGCCAAATCAGAAGCGGTCTGATTGGAAAGAAGCGCCGCTATGCCGAAACTCCTGGCCTGTTCGAGGATGATTTTGAAGTTGGACGACGCAATCCGTTGAAACTCGTCGATCACGAGATGGCTCGCCTTGGCGGTTCCGTGCTCACGGATGTGTTGGTACGAGGCCGAAAGCAGTGCGTAAAGCGCAAGTTTCGCGATTTCGCGGACGGATGCCGCCTCAATCGCCGACGGCAACCAGAAATAAACAACCTGGTTCTCGCGGAGCACCGTCGGCATGTGAATGGCGTTCTCAAGCACGGGACTTGAAGAGGACCGGTGCTGCGGCGTGATGTTCAACTGGTCCATCGCGGCAAGAACCTCGATGACCGAGATAAGCTCGAAGGCGTCTTGCAGGTCCTTTGGATCGGAAAAACTCCCGCGCTTGACGACGAGTTCATGGAGTTCGGTGAACGATTTCACGTTCGGGTGCTGGCGGAGCACCCTGCTGAGCCACTGGCGGGCAACCCGCGAGAAGTAGCTTCGGCCATACCCTTCACCATGATTCAGGTTCAGGGCTTCGAGCATGTTCTCGCAAACCTGGTTGAGCGAAAGCATCTCGCCAACGCTCTGAAGGAACGGGTTGAACGTGTAGGTTGACCGACCGAGTTCGTTCGTGAAGTGCTTGAACGTCAAACCGGCTCGTTTGGCTTCCTGACTGGCGGCTTGAAAGAGCGCGTTGTCGCCCTTCAAGTCGAGAACGATGACGGGGCGGTCGGCCCGGCGGATAAGCTGGACGAGCAACGGCGCAACACCAAGGGCGGTTTTTCCGCTTCCGGTGTCTCCGAGGATATGAGCATGCTCACCGAGGATGTTCCGATGCAGGAGCACCGGGTAATCGTCGTACGTGTGAACACCAAGCCAAAGGTGTTCCCCCTCCAGCGAGTTTGGTGAATTCCTGAGGCGTTCCGCGTAGTGGTGCCATAGCTCTTCCTTCGGAGCGGAGCGGGAGGCCTCTTCGATCAACGGAGCAACCTTGCCGGCGACAACAAAAAGGGGCAGAGCGAGAGCCGCCAGAAACACGAAGATCGGGAAGGTAAGACAGAGCACGAAGGAAAGAACGAGAGCCCCGGCGAATTCAGCCTTGGCGGTGGTCATGCCGTCCATGGCCAGAAAGACCCACCCGGTCGGTTCGCTTCGCGTGTAGTCGCGGATGTTATCGTTCGCCCATTCACCCCAAAGACGATGTTTTGCTGCTTCAACGCGAGCGATCCAGTCGTCGCGAGACTCGCCGTCTCGTCGTGTCGGTTGATGGAAATCGGGCAGTTTGTGCTTCTCGAAGTCGCTTCGCATATAGAGCATGCCGGTTGCGGATTGTGGCGAGTCCTTGTTCGTAAGGCCTTGGAAAAGTTCCGCCCAGGAGTCAGGAAAAATCTCAACGGCAACCGGGAAAAAACGAACGAGCCGAAGGGATGAGAACGAAAGTGCGAAGACGATGAGCAGACTCAGGGCAATCCTGCGCGGCAACGTGCCGGCGGGGCTTCTGAAGACCCCAGGAGGAGACTGAGTTCCTGGCCGGTAGGTGAACCAATTGATCACCCCGTGAAGGACAGTCTTGACGGAGGGGCGCTTGCTTCGCGGAGCGCAAACCAGAAGAAAGCAGCCCAATAGCGTCAGGGGGACGGAGATCGCGAAGCCAAGCAGGCTGATGTAGGGAATCAGAGTGAGAAGGACGAAAGCGGACGCGATGATGGGCGTCAAGAACAAGGCCATGCCATACGAACTGAGCGAGGGGTTCTGAGGCGGCTCGTCGGCAGTATCCTCACCGGAAGGCTTCGGCTTCCAGAAGGGGATGTATCGTTTTGACCAGGCCTGCCGCCAAGCCCGGATGTTCGCTTCAGAAAGGCGCGGATCTGCAAGAAGCCACGCGACGTAGTGCGTGGCGACCTTGTCGGCGAGACGCGCCGTGGCCAAGACGGCCACGCCGAAGAGTAGCAAAGCCACGACGGTATAAGTGGCGATATAGCCCAGGGCCGCAACGGCGATCGGCAGAACCAGAATCCCCGACCCCAACAAGAGTGCATAAATCGGCCGGTACCCCTTGATGATCATCCAAATCACGGCAAAGACTGCGAAGGCAGCAGCCGCGACGATGGCCCAGGGCGTCAGAAGCGATGTGCCAAAGAGAGCTATCGCAAAGGTGGCGAAGACCGCGAAAAGTGAAGCCACAAGAAGCGATGCGGCCGTCAGCCAGCGGTCTTCTTCATCGGTCGTGGGGTGGCTTCGGTAATTGAGGCTCATTGGCTCGTCGGGTGTCTCGCGTGCGAGCCGGACGTGGTTGATAATCGGAAAACCGGCGTAGTCCTTACTCATCTGGGTGGCCCTCTATGATTTCGGAAAGAAACGGAATGACATCGACGCTCACGTGAACCGGGAGCGGCCGGCGCTCAAGATCAAACTCTACGGCCTTCTTCTTTTCGTCATGGAGTGTGAGCACGGTGAGCCCGAAGACGCCCTGGTCGATCAGACGAACGAGACTCGCGATCTCTTCGGCCTCACGGAGAATCTTCCTGCACTTCTGAAGCAAGCGTGTGTGTTCAGTCCGATGGTCGATGACGAGCTGAGTGAGGCGGCTTCTGTGTTCATCGATCTGCTCCAAGTAGTAGTTGCCCGGCGGAGCGTCGCGAAGGAGTGGATGAGCGGAGAGTTCCGCTCTCGTGAAGATCTGGCGGTCGCGGCTGTGCTTGCAGCAATGGACGAGGATGGCGTAGGCCTCGGGCAGGGCCTGAGGACCGAGCGCTTCAGCCCGGCTTGCCGGGACACCGATTTCCCGGACGCCAGCGGCCGTGAGGTGGTAGTAGACCCGCCGGCCGACGCCCAATGGGCGAGCCTGGAGTAACTGACGGCCGCGTGATGTCGCAAGGCGCTTGATGACGGCCTTGGCGGCATCGAGGGTGGCGAAGAAGCGGGCATGAAGCACATCGGCGGTGGTGAGTCGGTAGCGGCCGACGTGTTCGAGTATCCGGCGGTCTCGATCTTGCGGGTCCACCTTTGGCATCATCACCACACCTCGTAGGGAAGCGCCCGACGGGCACAGTCGGCGTGAAACGCCGCTAAGCGGTCTGCGTCGTATCCGCCTCCAAACTCGACAGCCAAGAGAAGGCTCGTGGCGTTTTCGCCAAGGACCGCGTCGGGGAGTTTCTGGTGCCTACGGAAGGGAGCTAGCTTGTCCTCAGAAATCCATGCCGCCGCCTCGTCTGGACGAGTAGTCCTGTAGTGCAGATAGACGGTGGAGACGTGGAGGTCGTGGCTTGCCTGAAGCGGCTTAAGATGCCGCCCCCCTACCCCCCCAAACTCTTTTGCTGCCTTTCTGGTGGCAATGTAAAGCGTCGTGCGCTGGGGCGGCTCCTTCCAGCGTGACTGCAAGCGGTAGGCCGTCTTTCCGAAGTGCGGCGGCGGGTCGGTAAGCGTCCACGTGAGAAGCGGCTTTTCAAGCTCAAGCTCCGGGCGAGCGTTTACCTGCACCCGTTCGATGAACCCAGAGACTACAAGTAGAGCGAGCCTTCGCCTCGCGTTGGCTCGTGGATCACGGGTGGTGCCCCACCATGTCCGAGCTACCTGATCGAGCGTTAGCAGGCGGACTTTGTGTGTGAGCGTGGACAGGATTTCTCTGTCGCGTGGTTCCACTTGGGCTGAATGGTAGCGGGTGGCTCGCGGCATGTACAGGTCTTGGTGTTCGCCTATGCGTGCGTCGCAACTGAGGCTGAGTCCGTTGTGTGTTCGTTCTCGCTAAGTTGCTTGAATCAGGTTGGTTAGCGAATGGAATCCGGCGCTACGCCCCACCCCTACTCGTGCATGGCGTGGGGTGTGATGAAGGGTGTGACCTTTGATGGTGCGGTCCCGTCCAGGGACCGCTGGGCGGAGCGTCCAGCGGAGCCCTCTCGCGAGCGGCCTGCCCTAGCAGGCCCGAGCGGGGAGGCCGCCCCAGCGGCCGACCGAAGCCGCGTACAGCGGCAGCGAGCGTCCTAGCGAGCTAATAAGAGCCGACGGGAGCGTTCAGCGACCAGAGGCGGGAGAGGCTGGGGCTGCCGGGAATGCAAGGCGTGCCAGCCAGCCGCCAGGCTGGCGGGACTTGCTTCGGCAGACCTCGGCCAGAAGACGAGTGAGCGTTTCCCGCGAAGCGGGAAGAGCGAGTCCGTCGGGGTTGCGGTGGGCGAGCCGAAGGCATCCTGTGGGCGGCTCTGCCGCTCCTGACCGCGAGAGCGGTCGGGAATGCCAAGGGCTCGCTTAGGAGCCCGCATGAGGATGTCCCAAGGCGAAGCCTGGGGAATCCGTAGCGGGATCCGCAGTGACGCGGGTGAGGAGCTACGCGACGAAAGCGCTTTTCGGGGCGCGGCGAAGCCGTGCGGCGGGGTTGTCCTGGTGGCGGGTGCTGTGGTTGGGGCTTGGGGCTTGCAAGCCGTGCCAATCTGTAGCGAGCGGCACGAGCGGAAGGGAC
>CAYSBP010000105.1:0-10170 GCA_964429255.1 uncultured Planctomycetia bacterium | reverse complement strand
GCGACATTTTGATCACCAAGGCTCCGAGTCCACCACTTTCCTTGTACAATATACGCAACCCAATTAAAGTCAACGAGTTAGGCGGAGTCTATTCAAATGGACTCAGAACGCTCCGTGCCTTTCGCGTCTGTGGTCCCTTTGGAAGGACAGGAAATTTCTTCACGTGGGGTGTAGCATCAGGAGTATGAAGAGCTCCGCCGCAAGGCTCTTGCTTCTTCCGATCCTCCTCCTGGCCGGGTTGCCGGCCTCCGCGGCCACCGTGCCACCGCCGCCCGATCCCGGACTGGCCGCATCGCTGCGTGCGGCCGATGTGATCGCCGAAGTGGAGATCCTGGCCGGCGGACCGTTCCGCGCCGTTGCAGCGGCCCGCCGAATTTACCGCGGAACGCCGCCACGCGTCTTCGAACTCAGCGGCTATAACTCACTCAACTGGGATGCCACCAGCGCGGCCTTCGAAACCGGTTCGCGCTGGATCCTTTTCCTCTCCAACACGGACCGCTTGGATACTTTTGCGACACTCACACCCAGTACGCCGCGCCTGCCCGTGAAGGACGGCACGGTACTCCTTTCGCTCGGCGACCCGCCCTTCCGATTGCCGATCCCCGAGGCGGATATGCGCGCGGCGATGGAACTGCTGGCTAGCGCCGAACCGGACATCGAACGCGGCGTGACGCTGATTCGCGATCTCCGAGCACGCAACGAAGTGGAAGCGCGCTACCTCGCCATCGTTCTCGCTGGCTGGCTGGGCGATGCGCGTGCCGTCCCGTTGCTGGCCGAAGCGGCGGAAGACAAACTCCTGCGCCTGCGCCTGCTCACCGTCGACGCGCTCAAGCGGATCGTCGCGCCGGACGCCCTGGCCGTCCTGCGAACAATGTTGAAGGACGAACGCGACCTCGTCACCCGCGAAGCGGCTGCGGCGCTGGTCGAGGCGCAGGATGCCGAAGCCGTTCCCGCGCTCCTCGAGTGGGCCCAGCGTGCTGCAGAAGCCAAGGCCCGGCTGCCGAAAGACGACGCGCGGCGAAAGACGAGCGAGCAATACATCAACCGCCTGCTGCTCCTGCTCCTCGACGTCGGTCCGCTGCTGCCGCGTGAAGCCTTCGCACCCGGTCTTTTGCAATTGGCCCGTTCGCCGGATGCCGAGACCGGCAAGACCGCGCTCTTCGTCCTCGATCGGCTGGCGGGCCGCGAGGAGATCGACCGGCTGCTCGAACTGGCCGACGATCCGGTCTACCCGCTCGCCCGAGAGGCTTCGCTTGCGCTCCGCCGTGCAGCGTTGCGGCCGGCGACCGACCTGGATGTCTTCCGTGGATGGTGGAAACATGAACGCGAGCGCTTCGGCGAGGCCGTACGCATCCAACGCGTGCGTGAATCCGCCATGGGTCTCTCGCTCGGCGCCCTCGAAGACCTTTCCGTTTCCCAGATGAACGTGCTGCTTTCGGCGCCGGCCCAGATCGTACTGCCCGAGATTGCGCAACTACTGCTGGATGAAGGCGATGCGCTGCGCTTCGAAACGCGCCACTTGTCCGTCTGGCGTGGGCCGCTGCTTCTACCCTTCCTGCTGGCGCGGTTGACTGACGATGACGCGCAGGATCGCGCGATGGCGCTGCAGCAGCTATCCATTCTCCTCCAGCGGCATCCGCGCCTCGCCACGGTCCTGGGACCGGCCATCCGGGCCCATCTGGCCGACCCCGAGCCGCTGGTCCGCCGCATGGCCTGTTCGGCCTGCGGGCTCCTGGGCGATGCGTCCGCCATCCCACTGCTGCTGAAGGCGTTGACTGGGGGGATTTCCCACGAAGCCAGCGAGGCGTCGCAGGCGGTCTTTGATCTCTCGTCGCGCACGCTGGGTTACGCCTACCACGAACGGACCGAAGACAACGAGGTGGCCATCCAGCGGCTGGTCGCCTGGTGGGACCGCCTGAGCGAGGCGCGTAAGGCGGCCTGGCGCCCACCGGGCGCTCCGGAGGCCCGACGCACGTCGCTCATGGCCGACGAGAAGCTGGAAGCGCTGCTAATGGGCGAGGAAGGTCGTTCGGCCGGCGCCGCAGAAGCCTTGCTGCTCGAACGCCGGCCCGCTTCCGATGCGATCTGGATTCGGATGCTGGCTTCGACGCGTTCACGCGACCGGGCGCATGGTGTCGTGGGCCTGCTGGGCGGGCCGGCGGCCGCCTGCATCGACCTGGCCGAGGTGCTGAAGCGTGAGGGCCCCGGGTCGGAACTGCCTCGGGCGCTGGCGCTCCCGGCGCTCGCTTCACTGCGTGGCGGGCGCGGACCGGACCTGATCGTCGAATGGCTGGAGGGACCGGGCGCCGGTACGTCGACGGCCTGGCGCGCCCTGGCCATCGCCTCGCTGGGCCTCGCAGAGGGAGAACCGAAGAGTCTCGCGTGGCTGCGGAAGGCGCTGGCCTCCGGGTTGGAGGCGGAGCCCGTTCCGGACCTCCTGGAGGTCCCGGCGGTCAGGCCCGAGAACCGGCTGCTGCGCGCCGTACAACTGGCGCTGGCGATGCGTTCCGACGGCGTGGCCGTGCTGGCCGGCGGGTTGAAGTCGCGGTCCGCTTCGCACCGCGAATGGACGGCACGCAGTCTCGCCCTCCGCACGCACGCCGCGCCGATCGGAGATCTGCTGGCGGTGCTGGATCAGGCGGATCCGTACAGCGTCGGTGACCTGGCGCGCGCCATCGCGCCGCTGATTCGGATGGCGGATGGCGACGCGCTCGCCGCAGCACTGTCAACCGGCTCCGATTCCGGACGTCTGGGCGTCACGGTCATCCTGGCCCGGCGACCTGAGTTGGGCATCACCCCCGTCCTCCGTGGCGCGCTGATCCAGGCGCTGCAGGACACCTCCACCTACGTGCGTGCAGGGGCGGCCGAATGCCTGGGACGCATGCAGGCCCGCGCGGCCGTCCCTTCGCTGGAAACGTTGCTGGGCGACCCGTCTACCGAGCCGCGCACCGCCGCCATCGAGGCGATCGCACGGACCGGCGACCGCCAGGCGGCACGCGCGGCCGCGACGGAAACCCGCAACTATACGCGGCTCGACCCGCGCTGGATGCCCGTCCTGGGCCTGAGCGATTCGCCCGATGACCTGCGCGCACTGCTGACGGCAGCGCAGTCCGAATCCTGGATCGAACAGCTCGGTGCGATCAAAGGACTGGGCTTGAGCCGTCGCCCGGAAGCGCTGAATCACCTGCTTGCGGTCTTCCGCGAACTCCGCTCGCCCTATCGCACCCACGTCGGCGAGGCGCTGGCCGCGATCGGCGCGAGCGCCCTGGAGAACCTGGCACCCGATTTCAAAGCCGTCCGTGTTGACACCCGGGCGTCCACCATCCTCTGGCTCGAACGTTGTCCGATCCGCATGGCCGGCCCCCCGCTGCTGGACGCCCTGCGCGACACCGACCCGGGCTTGCGGCAGCTTGCGGACTGGATCCTGCGGCGGAAAACCGGCACGGAAGCCGGCTTCGACACGCAGGCGCCGGCCGGTCTGCGCGACGCGAGCATCCAGCGCTGGAAGACGATTCTGGGCCTCTGACCGGAAGGGATAAATCAGATCGTTGCAGATGGGCAGCCTCAGCCGTTGCGTGCGGTGTCGAACACACCTGCGATCTTCGTGTCGCAGTTCGCGCAACGGTCGCCCTTCATCCGGCACACGGTCACCGTCATGTAACGGCGTTCGATGGCGGGTTTCCTGCACTCGGGACAGAAGGTCGTACAGGCATCTTCGATCTCGGGCGCGCCGCCGACGTAGACGTATCGTAGGCCCGCCCGCCGCGCGACCTCGCGCGCATCGGAGAGCGTCCGGGCCGGCGTCGACGGCAGGTGCGTCAGTTTGTGCAACGGCCGGAAACGCAGGAAATGCAGTACCTGATCGGGTCCCAGCTTCTCCACGATCCAACCGCACATCCGCTCGATCTCCTCGAGGCGGTCCGTATAGGTCGGCACGACCAGGTTCGTGATCTCGAGATGGACGCCGTGCTTCTTCAACGTCAACAGCGTGTCGAGGATCGGCTGCAGGCGGCCGGCATTGAGCGCACGGTAGGTCTTCTCGCTGAAACTCTTCAGGTTCACATTGGCGGCGTCGAGGTACTGGCAGAGTTCGTTCAGCGGTTCTTCGCGGATATAGCCGCAGGTGATGCTGAGGTTCTTCAGCCCGTTCGCCCGCGCCAGCTTGGCTGTGTCGAGCATGTAGTCGAAGTAGGCGTTGGGCTCTGAATAGGTGTAGGCGATCGTGCGGCAGTTGGTGCGCTCGGCCAGGGCCACGACATCTTCAGGGAAGACGCTCAGACGTTCGAACTCGCCACGGGTGTAACGCCGGCCCGCTTCGGCCCGGAGTGCCTCGCCGCGCGGATCCTTCGTCTCTTCAGGACGGCGCTGTGAAATCTCCCAGTTCTGGCAGTTCAGACAACGGAACTGACAGCCGGCGGTGGCGAGCGAGAAGGCCCTCACATCGGGAAGGTAATGGTAGAGCGGCTTTTTCTCGATCGGATCGACGTTCAGCGAGCACGGATTGCCGTACGCAAGCGTGTAAACCTTGCCTCCCTTGTTCACGCGCGTACGGCAGCGTCCGCGGCTCTCAGGTTCCAGCAGACACTCGTGCGGGCAGAGTTGGCAGAGCACGTTGCGGCCGGCGGGTTCGACGTAGCGCGCCTCGCGCGCCCAACCGCGTTTCTGCCAGAGTTCCCAGAGTTCTCCCTTCGGTGCGTCACCGGGAAATTCGCTCAACGAACCGCGTGGCGAAGCTGGCGCGGTGGGCGCCTCGACAACCGACGCTGAAGGAGTGACACACGATGCCCCGGAGCCGCACGACGTCCGTACCGCGAAGGGCTCCGTCGCCGTATCTTCCGCCGCGCGCGACTTGGGGCGGGTCAAGAGATAGACCGTTCCGCCGCCACCCAGCAGGGCCGCCACGCCGACCAGACCGGTCCGCAGCACATGACGGCGCGTAGGCGGGTGGTTGCGGCCAGTGTCCATACTAACCTCTCCGACTCCACATTAACCCCGCGGCCAGGAGATTCAACCCCCCGGTCAGGACGCACGTCAGCACGACGCCAAGTACCGGGATCAGGATCGTGCTGGCCAGCAGCGCGCCGGCGAACGCTCCGAAGAAATCGGCGAAGAACGACCGCGATGCCGCGCCGGCACGGTCGTCGAAGTCGATCTGCGCGGCCAGGGGAAAGGCGGCACCAACCAGGCCGGCCAGCACCACGACCAGTGCCGGGTAGAACAGGTACATAGCCAGCGGCGCGCCGAACGAAACGTCGAAGTGCCCCAGCAGCCACAAGCCGACCGGCAGCAGCGCGCTGAAAGCGGCCAGCGTCAGGAGGATACGGAGGCAGATCGAGTGTGGGCGCGAACCGGCGGCCACCGCCACGCGCGTGGCCCACCCCGCTCCCCACGCCAACCCCAACATGAACGCCGCGGTCAACCAGCCGAGATCCCGGTAAAGCGCCCCGTACGCCGTCTGAAAGGCCAGCAGCACCACGACGTTCAATGCGGAGGCCGAAAAACCCGCCGCGAAAAGGCCGACCTGCGCCCCACGCGCCCGCACCAGGAAAAGACCCGTCAGCACCGCGAGCACGGCCAGGAGGACACCGTATCGACCCTGGAACTGGCTGAGCGTGTGCAGCAGGTGAAGATAGTAGAGCCGCGGATTGAGATCGGTGTTGAGCGGCGCATCGAGCGTCGTTGCTAGGCGCAGGTCTTCGAGCCGCTCGCGCGTCAGCCAGAGCCGAAGGTATTCCGGATAAAAGCCCAGTTCCGGCCGGCTCGCCGCGCGCGCTTCAAGATCGCTCGTCAACGGTTCTTCCGAAGCCAGGAAATGGATGCGCTGCGCGCCCGGCAGGATCAGCACGCAGCTGAAGACCTCGATCAACGTGCGAAAAGGGACCGCGATCAACGGTTCCAGCTCCGGCGTCATGCGGTTCTCGTAGTGCCCCAGCGCGATGGAGAAGACGCCGCCCTCGGCCAGCGCCGCGCGCGCCTCCCGAAAAAACTCGCGCGTGTGGAACCGGTTGAGCTGCGCCGTAGACGGGTCGGGCAGGTCGACGACGATCACGTCGTAGCGTTCCGTCGTTTCGCGGACGAAACGGCGCGCGTCGGTGAGCCGGATCACCATCCGCCGATCGGAGTACACACAGGCGTCCGGCGCGTCGCCGGCCAATTGGCGTGCGGCGTCGATGAGCAACGGATCCAGTTCGACGTAGTCCAGGCGCTCGATCGGGTGCTTCAGGATTTCGGCGGCGGTTCCGGCGATGCCGCCGCCCAGCAGCAGCACGCGTTTCGCTTCGGGCCGCTGCAGGAGCGCCAGGTGCGCCGTCTCCTTCTTGGGAAACGGGTCGCCGGTGGCGAAGAGAGGAACACCGTTCTCGATGAAGTCACGCTGCCCGGCACGCTCGGTGACAACCAATCGTCCATAGGGCGAATGGCCGCGGAAGACGACCTCCTGCCCGCCGAACTCCCGCGCCGTCGTCCACGCGTCCAGGTCGACAACCACGAAGGCGGCCGTCAGCGCGCCGAGAAGAAAGAGCGCCGCGCCAAAGCGTACATTCCTGGCCTCGCGCATGGCCGTCCAAGCGACGAACGCCACCAGCACCACGGCGGGAAGGAAGAGCATCGTAAAATGATTGCACCGGGGGGCGAGAATAAACGAGAAAAGCAACCCGCCGGCCAGACCGCCGAGGCAGTCCCATAGATATCCGGTCCCCAGGCCGCGCGCGTCGCCGGACGACTCGCCCGTCCGTGCGCAACAGGCCGTCAGCAGCCAACCGGAGAGGATGCAGTACGGCATCAGGATCAGCAGGCTGCTCAGAACCGTCTCGGTCGGTTCGACGGTCGCCCCGCGAACGAAAAAGGAGTATCGAAGCGTTCGAACGGCCATCAGCGTCGCGACGGGCAGCATCGCCAGCACCAGTAGTCCGACGTCCACCACGCCATCGAAGCGTCTCAGTCCAGCCGACGTCCGTCCGCCCCACGCGCCCAGTCCGGTCAGCAGCAGCCAGTTACCCAGCACCACCCCGACGACCAGTTCGTTGCCCGAGTAAACACAGAGCAGTTCCCGCATCAGCGTGAGTTGTGTGATGACGGCCGAGAAGCCCAGCGCAAAGAGCGCGGGTTTCATGGGGCGAAGCACGGTCGGTTCGGCCAATGGCATCGGGACATTCTAAGCGACCCTGCAGCGCGAATACAACTCGCGCGTTTTCGGTCCAGACGGTACGTTTGGGTGAAGGCCACGGAGAATGCCGGGAGAGGGTGTGGAGCAGAGCAGGTCGCGATGCCATGGAGGCCTCCGCGCCCCGCGTTCGCTTCGCTCACGTCGGCCCTCCCCCAGGGCTTTTCAATTCTCGGAAAATGGTCTGAATACTTCGGCGTCGGGGTCGCGATCGGAATCGGTATCGAGTCCTTTTCCTCCGTGCGCTATGAGTAGACGAATCGATCCCGATACCGATTCCGACGCCGACGCCGATGCACGGAGGGAGAATTTAAAAGCCCTGGGTCCTCCCCCTCGTCGGGCTTCGCATGACCCACAAGTTCCAGAATCAGACTCCTTCCGCGCCCCGAACGGGGCCGGTCGTCAATGGCCACGGGCAGCATTCCGAGAATACGGAGCTGGAGTATCTTCGCGGGGCGTGGCAGACGGGGACGTCTGACCTACCGGGGCAGCATGGGTGCGGCCACCTTTTTCGCCGCATCGGTGCCCATCAGTTCCTCGACGATCGCCAGCGCGAACTCGAAGGCCGTGCCTGGTCCGCGGCTGGTGATCAGTTTTCCCGAACGGACCACGCGTTCTTCGCTGTAGCGGCCGTGCCCTTCCACGCGCGCCTTGACGCTGGGGTGCGACGTGAGCGCCTGGCCGCCGGCCACGTTGGCGGCGACCAGCACGATCGGCGCCGCGCAGATGGCGGCGATCCAGCGGCCCGCCTCTTCCTGTTCGCGCAGCAGGTCCAGCACCTTCGGGCTGGCCGCAAGTGCCTCGGCACCTTGCGCGCCACCCGGCAACACCACCGCATCGAAGGGACCTCGGGCGGAATCCAGCGCGACATCGGGCAGCAGTTTCACCTGCCGACTGCACGTCACCGGTCCGGCCCCTTGAAGACCCGCGACCGTGACTTCCACGGCGGCCCGGCGCAGGACATCCACGACGATGACCGTCTCCATCTCCTCCGCACCGGGGGCCAGCAGCACCAGCACGCGCACCATGGTTCGTTCCCTTGTCAGGAGACCTCGAGCCCGCTCGGCACCGGTCCGTCCGTGGTCACCAGGCGCAACCCTCCGTCGGGGAGACGCACGGCCAGCAGCATGCCTTCGCTGGTTTCGCCGCGCAGTCGCGCCGGTTCGAGGTTATCGACGACGATGATGGTGCGTCCCACGAGTTGCTCGGGCGCAAAGAACAGCCGGATGCCCGCAACGATCTGCTTGGTCTTCTCGCCAACCTGGATCTTGAGGATCACCAGTCGATCGGCCTTGGGATGCGGCGCGGCCTCCAGGATCTGGGCCGTACGCAGGTGAACCTTCTTGAAGCTGTCGAAGGTGACCAGTTCGACGGGCGTCGGCGCGGCTTCGGGCGGCGGGACCAACGGGGTCGGCGGAGGAGGCGGGTCGATTGGCGGAAAGCAGCTTCCATCGGCCATGGGTAGGACTCCTTCATGAAGAACGCGGTTCGAGCGACAGACAGGGCACATTTCAATGCGCAACAGAGAGACGGGTTCCGAGTGTATGAGGACGCGCGGCGTGCGCAAGGGGAGCGAATGGTACCGCGGATACGCGCTCGAAGTCCGGAATCTCGTCTCACCGGCCGCGCGTGCGCATCCATGGTAATCCCCCGGATTTACCTTTCTGAAACGCAACCGGCATCGCCCTCGGAGATCATCGTGTTTGACTTGAGCGCACCTTCGGGCTATCAAATCGGCGCCGCCGTCCAACACCCAGCCGCGGTTCACAGTCGTAACCCGAAGGTTGGCCGAGTGGAACAGATCGCAACCCGATTGCAGGAGAGATTCAGAGATGCCTTTCGCCGTTGCCGACCGATTCCGCCGTCTGCCCCCCTATCTTTTTGCTGAGATCGACAAGAAGAAGAAGGCCGCCGTTGCCGCAGGACGCGACGTGATCAACCTCGGCATCGGCGATCCCGACACGCCGACGCCGGCCGTGATCGTGGAGTCCCTCCAGAAGTCCGCACTGGATCCGGCCACGCATAGCTACGCGCTGGACAACGGCGACCCGACGTTTCGCATGGAGATTTCGCGCTTCATGAAGAAGCGCTTTGGCGTGAAGCTGGATGCCGAGAGCGAGATCTACCCGACGATCGGGTCGAAGGAGGCCCTGGCGAACCTCGCCTTCGCCTTCGTCAACCCCGGCGATATCACGCTGGTGCCCGAGCCCTGCTACCCGGTGTACCGCGGCGCGACGTACTTTGCCGGCGGCCTGCCCGTCTACATGGACCTGCGACCCGAGAACGACTTCTTCCCGGATCTGGACCGCGTCGACCCGCGCGACGCGGCGCGTACGAAGATCCTCTGGCTCAACTACCCGAACAGTCCGACGGGCAAACTGGCGACGAAGGCCTTCTTCGAGAAGGCGATCGCCTTCGCCAGGAAATACGGCTGCCTGATCTGCCAGGATGCGGCGTACACCGAGATGGCATTCGACGGACGCGCCCTCAGCATCTTCGAAGTCGAGGGCGCGATGGATGTCGCGATCGAGCTGCATTCGTGCTCGAAAACCTTCTCGATGACCGGTTGGCGCGTCGGCTGGGCCTGCGGTAACAAGGAGTTGATCGCCGGTCTGGGCCGCATGAAGAGCAATGTGGACAGCGGTGTTTTCACGGCCGTCCAGCGCGCGGCGACGACGGGGCTGCAACACTACGACCGGATCGTCCCTCCACTGATGGAGATGTATCGCCAGCGCCGCGACACATTCTGCAACGGCTTGAAGGCCATCGGCTGGAATGTCCGCCCACCGGAAGGGACCTTCTACTGCTGGATCCCGGTCCCGAAAGGCTTCACCAGCGCGCAGGTCAGTGCGCGGCTACTGGAAGAGGCAGACATCGTGACGACACCGGGCAATGGTTTTGGCGCACCCGGGGAAGGCTACATCCGCGCGACACTGACGGTGCCCGAAGGGCGGCTGGCGCTGGCGGTGGAGCGGATTAAGAAGTTGAAGTGGTAGAGCCATCCCCTT
>CAYSBP010000104.1:2845-10181 GCA_964429255.1 uncultured Planctomycetia bacterium | reverse complement strand
TGCCGGTCCCGATGCGTCACCGCTGTCTGCCCCGGGGACCGTCGAGGCAAAGCCTTCCGCTTTTGCAGCGGAATCGGAGCCTTCGAAAGGGTCTGGCGTTGGGCCGGGCGTGTAGCTTCGTGGCACGGCTCGTCCGGACGTGGTGTCTGAGTTCTTGACGGACAGGAGCAGGGACGATTGCAGTACCGGACGGGTGTCTGGCCCGCAGCACGCTGCGCTTGGCGTGAGATTCGCCGTTCCCTGCCAGATCCATCCGAGCCAGCGCTACGTAGAACCGACCGCTTTGTCCCAAGGGTCCCATGGTGTCCAGAGCGTCCGGAACGGAAAGCACGGATCTCATGGAAACACCCCTGCCGCGCTCCTTATTTCCCGGAATACAGATCGCACCTCGTGGTGTTATTTGAGCATAGCGAGGCCGGATGCAGCGGAACAGGGGCCTGTGAGCGTGGAGGGAAGGATGCAACTAAAGAGAAAGATCGTGAGGATTGACCAGACCAAGTGCAACGGTTGTGGCGATTGCATCACTGCGTGCGTGGAAGGTGCGATCCGTATGGAGAATGGAAAGGCCCGGTTGATCAACGACACGTACTGCGACGGCCTGGGCGCATGTCTGGGGCACTGTCCGCAGGATGCGATTTCCATCGAAGAGCGTGATGCGGAGGCCTTCGACGAGACGGTCGTGAAGAACACTCAGGCTGCGCATAGCCGCGCGCCCGTGCACGGCGCGATGCCCAAGCCCAATATGTTTGCGGACACTGCGTGTGCCTGCCCCGGTGCGGCGCAACGCACGATCCAGCGTCCTTCCGAGGCTTGTCCTTCCGTCGCTGCGTCAGAGAAACCAGCCTCCGAACTGCGAAACTGGCCGGTTCAACTGGGTCTCGTTTCGCCCCATGCACCCTATCTGCAGGGTGCCGACTTGCTGCTGGTTGCTGACTGTGTGCCGTTCGCACATGGGAGTTTCCATCAGGACTTCTTGCGCGGTGGACGCCCCGTTGTGATTGCCTGTCCGAAGCTTGATGTCGCCATGCCACATCTGCCCAAACTGACCCAGATCCTAGCCGAAGCCCATCCGCACAGCGTCACGGTGGTTCGCATGGAGGTGCCCTGTTGCGGTGGACTGACACGCATGGCGCAAGCCGCCATGGCCGCATCGGGTGTAGCGGTCCCGATCACGGAGATCACCGTGTCGATTCAGGGCGGCGTGATAAGCGAGGCACCGGTGTCTTAACCGTAGGAACGTAGCATACGAAGGTCCGCCCCACGGAACGGTGCCACCAGAAGGACGGTGCTCGGCGGAAACGTCCAACCCAACCCGTTGAGCAGCATTGCACTGCGGGTGCCCATGGGTTTGCCTACGCCTTTCGCGTGCGCGATCCGGTACGGAGCGCTTTCAACCGTTCCGCCATCTTCGCCACGACCTCCGGTTGTTCGAAGGGGATTGCGGATCTGGCCCACGCACCAGTCCATCACTCCTCGCAGAAGACTTCCGCGCGGAAAGCGTAGACGAGGCATTGCCTCGGGTCGCGCCACGCTTCATCGGTCAATCCCGCCTTGTGGCTACAGCAGGACGAGAGGAACTCTTCCTTGCCCATGCCGTGCTCGGTGGCGACTTGCGGAAGGTAGACGCCCCTCCGGCCGATGCAGGCGCCCTGACCTTCCACGACGATGCCGTCCTTGCCCAGTTCCAGGCTCAGTGGGTCGTCGAGTTTCCGGCGGGGATGCAGGACGGAGATGTCGATTTCGAGGCTTGGGAGTTCCGCCAACGTCACGGGCTGATCGTGGAAGCGCGGATCAGCGGTGATCGTGTCGGCGGCCAGGCGCTTCACGGCCTCCCAGAGCGGCTCGCGCGCTTCCAACGTGCCCAGGCATCCACGCAAGCCTCTGCCGGGACCGGCACTGCGGCGTTTGAACGTAACAAAGCAGGCCCCGGGTTCTCGAAGGAGCGGCGTGGCGGGCGGCGGTTGCTCGATCGCCGGGCCGCCCAGTGCTGCGGTGGCCGATGAGCGGGCCAGACGCAGCAGGAAACTCCGCTCATGGGGTCCCAGTCGGTCGCCCGGTTCCATGGGCCACCACCTTCCTTGGCTTGCCTTATCCACCACTGAGATCACAGCGCGCAGCGAGAACGATGACTATCGGGTTGAACCCCAACCAGTGTATTCCGTTCTCTGTGCTCCGCGGTGAATGATCCGAGTCAGGAGCTGAGCAAGAATAACTCCTTATGTCGAAGCATCGCCGGGGTTCGGCGCGGGGATGCGCGTGTCGCCGGGATGATCGGGCTGCGGCTCGGCGTTGAGGAGGGTTGCCGTGGGTGCCCGCAACGCGCCCGGGCCGGCCGTTTGTCGCCGGCCAATCCGAAGCGACCCGGCACGAAAGGCTAACATCACCGCGCGAATCATTTCCGGGTCGAGTTTCGAAGGACCCAGCGCCTTGAATTCATTGAACATGTCGCGCAGCGCCGCGGCATCCGGCTCCGCCAGGCCTACGCGCGGAACACGCGCAATCAGATGCTCGAACGCATCCGCGGCCGCGACGATCCGCGCGACCAACGGAATCTCCTCGCCTTTCAGCTTTTGTGCGCCGCTGCCGTCAAACCGCTCGTGGTGGTTGGCGATAACCGCCCTCACGGTGTCGAGCCCTTTGCTGTCCTTCAGCGTTTCGGCGCTTCGAAGCGCATGGGCCGCATCGCCAGGCCGCTCGAGCACGACGCCCGGTCCGGCGATCGCGGGAAGTTTTCCAATGTCGTGCAGCAGGCCGGCCAATTGCGCGGTCAGCACTTCGGAATCCAGGAGCCCCAGCTCGCGAGCAATCGCGGCCGCGTACTCGCTGACCCGTTCTGCGTGCGCAATCGTGTCGTTCGCGTTCCCTGCCAGCTGCTGCAGCAGGCGTTCGGCCAGACCGATGAACATCCGCTGCCGGCTGAGCAGCAGGCCTTCCGCACCCAGCAGATGGCCCAGCTGCAGGCCGACGGACGAAAGCAGTTCCAGGTCCGAAGGGTCGAAGGTCTCGGCCAGTCGAGAGTTTACGACGTAGAGGGCACCCAGCGGGCCGCCGGGACTCTGGATGGGCACGCAGATCACCGAACGGATGTGATGCAGGACGATTGAATCGCCCATCTTGAAGCGTTCGTCCTTCATCGCGTCGGCCGTCATGATGGCTTTGGATTCGGCAATGACCCGGTTGAGAATCGTGCGGGAGATGGGCACTCCCGATGACGTATCCTTCTGGCGCGCGGCACGGGCGGTGATGTTCCCGGTCTCCTTGTCCTTCAGGAAGACATACAGATGATCCGCGGGCAGGTGTTCCTGGATCAGGTCCAGCAACAGTTCGTAGCGTTTGTTCTCGTTCGACTCCGAATGCATCAGGCTGGTTGCCTGGCAAAGCACCGCGAAATGCTGCTCACCGTGCGAAGAGAGCGTGTGGGGCGCATCTGCAAAGAGTTCGTCGACCTTGAGTTCGAGCGAACTCTGCAGCACGTCGCTCTCGTCGAACTCGACATCCGGCGCGCGGCGGTTGGGTTGGGTGGATTCGAAGACGATCTGCGTGCTGCCGATGCGAATCAGGTCGCCTTCTCGGAGCAGTTCCTCCTTAATGGTCTCGCCGTTGACCAGCGTCCCGTTGCGACTGTTCAGGTCGCGGATGAAGACCATCTCGCCGACACGAAAAATTTCGGCGTGCGCGCGCGAGACGCCCTTGTCCAGGATCTGGAGGATGGCTTGCGCGTCGCGACCCAGGATCAGCGGCTTTTCGCCGTCGATCTGGACGATCCTACCCTTCTGATGCCCGGTCTTGATCCGGATCTGGGGCATGCCTGGTTTCCTGTCATTCCCCGTGTTCGGCCAGCGCGCGGAAGCGGCCCAACAGGTCGGCCGTCACCGGTCCGGTTTTTCCGCTTCCGATCGTCCGACCGTCGATCTTGACCACCGAGACAATCTCGGCGGCCGTTCCGGTCAGAAAGACCTCCTCGGCCACGAAAAGGTCGTACCGCGTCATCGCTTCCTCGCGGACCTCGTAGCCGGCGTCCAGCGCCAGTTCGATCACCGCGTCGCGCGTGATACCCTTCAGCAGCCCCGCGCTGGCGGGCGGCGTGCGCAGCACCTTGCGGCCCTGCGAACGCTTGTCCGGAAGATCCACCACGAAGATGTTGTCGCCGCTGCACTCGGCCACGTAACCGGCCGGGTCCAGCATGACCACTTCGTCCACGCCGGCCTGAATGCCTTCGATCTTGGCCAGGATGTGGGCCAGGTAGTTCAGCGACTTGATGCGCGGATTCAGATTCTCCCGATGGCTGATCGGCGTCGCCGCCGTCACGACGGCCAAGCCATTCTCGTAGACTTCCTTCGGGTACAGGCGGATCGTTGCTGCGATGATAAAGATTGAGGCCCTGGGACACTTGCGAGGATCGAGCCCCAGATCGCCTACCCCGCGCGTCACCACCACGCGAATGTAGCTGTCGGGCAGGTTGTTGACCTTCACCGCATCCTCGATCTGCAGGATCATTTGGTCCTGTGTCATCGGAATGGTGAGCATGATCGCTTTGGCTGAATCGTACAGGCGTTTCACGTGCTGCCGCAGTCGAAAGACCTTGCCGCGATAACAGCGGATGCCTTCGAAGACGCCGTCGCCGTAGAGAAGTCCGTGATCAAAGACCGAGACTTTCGCTTCCGCTTGATCATAGTACTGCCCATCCAGCCAGATCTTCAATCCCATGAAAAACCCCTTTCCACGCTCCTCCCCCCAAGGGAGGAGGAATGGAGCTACAGTGCGAGGCCCGCTAAACGCGTGGGTGGAGACAGCCGGCCTCGAGGCGAAGCACACGGTCAGCCCGTTCGGTCAGGGCCGAATCGTGGGTCACCACCAGCGCCGCCACCGCATCGCGGCGGCACAACTCGAAAATCAGATCCATGATACGGCTGCCGGTCTCCGGGTCAAGGTTGCCCGTGGGTTCGTCGCAGAGCAGCAGACGGGGACTCAACAGCAGCGCGCGGGCCAGCGCCGTCCGTTGACGTTCGCCGCCGGAGAGCGTTGCCGGCCGCTGCCGCGCCTGGTCCTTCAAACCCACCATGTCCAGCAAGCGCTCCGCCTGGGCCCGGTGCGCCGCCTTCTTCGAAAACCAATCGGGCCCCGGATGCGCCACGCGCGCGGCCATCAGCACATTCTCCAACACGCTGAATTCGGGCATCAGGAAGTAGTGCTGAAAGACAAAACCGATCAGCCGGTTGCGGAACTCGGCGCGGCGGGATTCCGAGAGCGCCGTCGTGGGCGTCTCGTCCAGCAGCACCTCGCCACCGTCGCAGCGGTCCAGCAGGCCAAAGAGGTGCAGCAGCGTGCTCTTGCCCGAACCGCTGCGCCCGACCAGCGCCACGACTTCGCCCGGGTGCAGCTCCATCGACGCGCCGCGCAGGACAGCCAGCGTCCGTTCGCCGTCCTTGAAGGTCCGCTCGACCTTCTCGGCACGCAGCACGGGGGCGACGATGCGCGTGGTCTGCTCACTCATGGCGCAGACACTCCACGGGATTCTTCCGCGCCGCTCGCAACGCAGGGATCAGCGCCCCCAGCAGCCCGGAGGTCAGCGTGAGGATGACGATCAGCATCACATCCAGCGGACGCAGGTTGGTCGGAATGCGGTCCAGCAGGAAATCCTGAGCGGGGAAGACGCGAAAATTCGGGATGCCCAGAAGCGACTCCAGCGCCTTCGCCACGAACAGCTCGATCTCGTTCAGGTTCGACACCGTCACTTCGGCCAGCGGGAGACCGGCCGCCAGCCCCACCCCCGCGATCAGCAGGCCCTGCAGGAGGAAACAGTTCAGGACGCCGCAGGGCGTGGCCCCCAGCGCGCGCAACGTGCCGATGTCGCGGATCTTCTCGGCCACCAGCTGCCCCAGGATCAGCGCGATGATGAAGCCGGCGAAGAGCAGAAAGATTGCCATGATGAAACGCATGATGGCGTTTTCGCGCGAGACGGCATGATAGAAGTTGTTGTCCTTCTCGCGCCAGGTGTCGACGACGAGTGCGTTGCGATAGAGCTCCGGATCGGGGGCGTCCTGGCGCAGCAACTGTTCCATTCGCGCGCGCACCGCTTCGCGGATCTCTTCCAGGTCCGGTCGATCCGGATCGCCTTCAAGCCACAGCGAGAGCGTTTTGGCCTTTCCTTCGATGCCCACCTGGCGCGCCAGGAACGAACGGTCCACGTAGGCCGAATTCTCCAGGTACTGGCTCTGCCCCTCGAAGAAGCCGATGATCTTGAACTGCACGGCACGCGGCGTGTCGTCGCCTTCCAGCTCCGTGAAGCAGAAGGTGACCAGATCGCCGACCCTGAGCTCGAAGAGCCGCCGCCACGCTCCGCCGACAATGCAGCCCTGCCGCTTGCGCCCGCGCTGGTCGGGGTGTTCACCGAAGCTGGTCAACGTGTCGGGCTTGAGCATCTCCCTGATCCGGCCGTGTCTGAGATCGCGATCCAGGTCGATGCCGCGCATCTGGCCGATGGTGCGCCCCCGGTCGAACTGGACCAGGGAGGGCACTTCAAGGTTGACCGTCACGCCCCGGATGCCTTTGACCTTTTCCAGTTCCGCCGCCCACTCTTCCGGCCTGGTGATGCCGTCTCCGATGTGACCGATGCGGACCGTCATGTGCGCCTGGACGGCCTGGATCTTGTCCATGTAGTGCGCCTTGAAGCCTTCCAGCACCGCGATGATGAGCAGGTAAAGGAAGACGATGGCGGCAATGATTGCCACCGCGACGTAACTCATCGTGCGGGTGCGGAGGAGGCGGAAGGCCATGGCCAGGACATACATGGTAAGGAGTGTATCGTCCGTACGCGACGCGGCGAGGAGCTAAACGGCGTCAGCGGGCGGGATCTGTCCTCTCGAGCAAGGTGGGATCGCCGGCATGGTTCAGTATGCCGGACAGGGAGGTAACAGACAGGTGTGGGTGCCCGACTGCTCTCTTCACTCCCATACACCCAAACGTCGCTCCTGGGTGCTGACTGTCTCCCAGCTCTGAACCATGCCGGGATCGCTACCGAGACCCAGCCGCTTCGCATTAACCTGCTCTCTTGTAACGCATTGCCTTGAAATCACTTACAGGCTCAAATCAATCGAGGGCAAATTTCTCAAAAAGTGCCATTGATTGATTAGCGAGAGGATCAGCCGCCTTCAGATGGATGGTGGCGAGTGTAGCTTCAGCTTTGGCAGAATCTTGTTCGCGAGACCACGCGTGATCTGCTGCGGGATCTCGGCGTGAGCGGGGTTCCATGTCTCGGGCTTGGGCTCGACGGTAAGAATCAGACTGAAAGGCGTCGGGCCACTTCCTTCAGTTCAATGAAGGGCGCCGATCCCTC
>CAYSBP010000104.1:0-2745 GCA_964429255.1 uncultured Planctomycetia bacterium | reverse complement strand
AGACTGAAAGGCGTCGGGCCACTTCCTTCAGTTCAATGAAGGGCGCCGATCCCTCCTCGTCGAGGGCCGCACGATAGTACGCGATCCTCTGCGGCCGGAAATCAACCTGGATGGACTGGCCTGCTGCGTCTTCCCAAACCAATTCCAGGCCGCCCTCGTCTGTCAGAAACACGCTGGGCAGCTTTCCCGATGGGAAGGTCACGTCTTCCAGAAAGCGGAAAAAAGCGTCGAGTGCCTTTGGAGAAAGCGCCGGGCGTGAAGTTTCGCCCCAACCTTGGCCGAAGTAGAAACGGAACTGGTGCACACGCCCCCAGCCCCGGGTGCCGAGTTTCCGGAGCAGCAGTTCCTCGCGGGCAGTGTTGTTCGGCATCACGCGTCTCCAACTATCGTTCGGACGACTGGAGCACCAGATCCTTCAACGCGAGAAGATCCCTGGATTCCCAACCGGTATGCGGGCGCCCAGCACGTGGGACGAGCGATTCCCTACGTTCGCCTGGGGATAAGGACCGTGAAGAGATTCCGGTCCTGATCAGACTCGAACTTCAGCTCCGGTACGGCTGCCAGTGCGCGTCGAATGCCGGTTCCAATCCCCCGATAGGGTAGTTCCTTTGTGGCAAAGGAGGCAATCAGGGGGTTGCGGATGACCGATACGCCGTTACGGATGTTCTCGACCGTGAGGTTATTCGGCAAGCCGCCAGGACTGATCAACTCGATGCGATCGTCGAACAGCATGACACGCCACGGCGCCGAAATGAAGTAATCGCGGTGCAGCAGCATGTTGACGACCAATTCCTCCAGCGCTGCCAGGGGGATCTCCAAGTCACCTTCCGAATTGACACTCTTGTCGCCTTGGAGACGCCGCAAGTTGCGGGTCAGGAAGGACATCGTGTTCTTGTGCAGATCATGCAGGCATCCCTCGATGTCCTGACTGTCCCGGTACTTATTGCCAGCGGGATCGTTCCCGACAAAAGCGACGGCCTTGACGACAAAGGCGGGGCGGTATCGCTGCGGATGACGCCCAAACATCATAAGACCAGCGAGATTGAGTGTTGCTTCTCGCGCCAAGCCAAGGTTGCCCAGCAATCGCCCCAACGAAAGACCGTCTTTCTCCAGCACCCGATCAAGTGGTTCGCCATACTGTTTCTCGTAGAACCCCCTGAAGTGCTCCTGGTCTATGTCGCCGGTTGAGGTACCCGCGATGAGGACCTCGTCCGCATGAACCAGATCGGCGCTCTGAAGCATCCGCTGGACTTCCTCACGGGAAGTCACGCGGCGCTTGTCCGACCCAGACTTCACCCAGAACACGCCGTTCTTGTCTGCATAGGGTTTGGAGATCCCTTCCTGAACAGTAACTACTATGACCACCTGCCCGCCGGCGATCATCACATTTTCGGTGTTTGGGTTAATAGAGGGGTGCACCAGATTGGTGGCCGTGTTAGAGACAAGCTGGTTGACCCTCCGGATATCTTCTCCGGAAAGCCCCACGATGACACCTTGGTCGTTCACGCCGATGAGTATCCTGCCGCCCTTACTGTTGGAGAAGGCAACGAGTTCTCCCGAAAGGGATTCGGGGTTCGTGATGTTCTCCTTGAACTGAGTGCGGCTGTCCTCGCCGCGACCTGCCAACTCAATAAGCTCTATTGCTTCCACAGATGGTAGATCTCCTTTCGCCGGGCAAAGGCCTCACGACCGCCCTCCATGATAGATACGATCGCCTTCTGGATGTCCGTATCGTCGATACTGCCCACCTTGACATCGCCATGTCCGGTGGCAAAAGCGCATGCGCCTACCTGCTCGGCATCGCCCAGGACAGGAAAGTTTGCATTGTGCGTTGCGAAAATAAACTGAATGTCCTTCTTCAACACGCGGACGAGCTTTATGACATCCTCAAAAATGGTCTGGTTGTCCAGGTCGTCTTCGGGTTGGTCGATCACGATGACGTCGTTGTCGCGTTGGCTCAGGATGAACAGGATCAAAGCCGATGCGCATTGTCCAAGCGAATGGTCACGAAGCGCCTTGCCGTGATATTCGATGATGAAGCGGTTCGGCACCTGCCACGTGAGCAAAGCCGACTTGGCCTCGTTGAAGTACTTCCGGAAGACCTCGCCTGAATCGCCCATCTCCCCGCAAAGGACGGCCAATGACGCATAGACGGACGCGAAATCGGCGTGCTGCTGCACAATGGTCTCCAACGTGGCCCCCCGCTTGTGGCTTCCGCGAACATTCTCCTTGAGTTGCTCCAGGAAGGCGGCCTTGTCGCCCTTGTATTCGGCCGTAATGCGAAGGGCCGTCTGGCTGTCGTTCAGCTTCTTGATTTCAGCTTCGATCTGCTTGAACTCCCGGTGCCATAGGTCTGACAGCGCAGTCAGTTCCTTTGTGATATCGTCCTGCATGGCGGCCTTACGAGCTTTCTCTTTTGTGATTTCCTCAAGAGCCAATTTGGCGTTCTGCAGCTCCTTGCTGAGACGGATAAAATCGTCCGGGCGGACCGAGATGTTGCCCTGTTTCTGCAGCTCGGCGCTTAGCTTTCGTTCTATAGTGGCGAACTCTTCCTTCAGTGCATCGCGGCGACGCTCCAGATCGCCGAACTTCGCATGTAACGCCTGGACCTCCTGCCGCGCCTCCGCAAGAAGCTGTCGTCCCTTTTCAGGTATCCGGCGAATACGCGCGAAGATGTCGTTGAACGGGCCCATCAAATCCGCGTTGTTGGAAGACTCGATCCGCCCATACCCAGCCATCTCGGCT
>CAYSBP010000103.1:5438-10184 GCA_964429255.1 uncultured Planctomycetia bacterium | reverse complement strand
TAGGCCGGGATGGAACGATGTCGAATGGATTGAGTGTATCGTACCCCTATCAACGACAGGCACTGGCCCCGTCGAGCATGATGCTCTTGGCCGTGATCCTGCTGCTGCTGCATTTCCTGATCCTGAAACTGGCTTCGATTCAACCGCCGGTCTTTGACCGTCCTGTGGTGGAGCGGCAGCTTCGACTTTCCATGGTGCCCATCGTGGCCACTGCGCCGGAGATGGAAGAGCCTGCGGTCCGTCGGGTGGACTCGATTCCTGCGGAGCCGGAGGCGCTTCAGCCGCCGCTCGACGTGCCCGCGGAGAAACGCGGGGCGGAACCGGAGACGCTTCCGCTGCCTGCCGCACCTGAAGAGAAGGCGGTTTCGCCGGCGCCCGAGCCGGCTGCGGTGTCCAAGCCGGCCGAACCGGACCTTCCCGCATGGGACTCTGTGCGCGTGGCGGATGACGCGGCGGCGGGCCTGGAGAAGCCGCCAGAAAATGCCCTCTACGAAGGGGCGACCCATTCGGTGGCCACGGATCGTTCGAAGAAAGAGAAGATCGGGCCCGACCCGAAGGTGGATGGCGAGTCCGGCGAAATCCTGTTTGCGGACCGCCGTGGCGAGAATGAGAACAAGGAGGCCAAGCGCGACGATCCCTCGGTCGGCGCGGTCGAGAAGGAAGGCACACCTGAACCGGGCCAACCGGTCGAGCCGCAGGTGCAGACGTCCAGGCAGCCGGAACCCGAGCCGGCGAAGGCGACGGAGTTGGCTGCGCCGCCTCGCGCTGAAGAAGCGAAGCCTGAGGTCGCTGAGCCGGCGCGTGCCGAACCGGTCGTGGATCGGGTATCGGCGTCTGAGCCTCAACCGGACGGTGTGGATCCACTGAGGCAGCTGACGTCCGTGCTGGAGCCGACGGAGAAGATCCGGGCGTCCGAGGAGCAGCCGCTGGCCGCCCAGTTCGAACGTGAGCCGCTCGATCCCAAGGACGATCCGCGCAAGCCGGAGCTGGCGAAGGACGAACCGGTCGTGGCGCAGGCGCGAAAGCCCGTTGCGGCGCCGGTCGATCCGGAACTGGCGCGTCTTCAGCGAATACTCGAAAATCCGCAGGCCGCGCCCGACACGGCCCTCACCCGTCCCGGCGCGGGCACCCGTGAGGGAGAGGTGGGTCATGAGGGCAACGGAACGGTGCGCGACGGCGAACTGAACGCGGTGAGCGACATCATCTCCGCGACGATGACCTCGGCCTCTGCGTATGGCGATGTGGCGTTCAGCAAGCGTGCGACGCCGGAGCATGCGTATTTGAAGCCCTACTTCCGGCGCATGGATGCCAAGTGGAAAGCGGTCTTCTTCGCGGGCAGCCGTGCGCTTTCGAACATGGAGTTTGGGAGTGTGCAGATCCGGTTCACGTTGGACCAGGGCGGCAAACTGCTCGACGCGTCGGAGGTATCGCGAACGGGGACGATCTCCGACACGGCCGTGCGGGCCTGTCTGGAGGGGTTGCGTCGTGCGGCGCCGCATGATGCCTTTCCCCCTTCGCTGGCCGGTCGCGAGAAGCTGACGGAAACCGTTGTTTTCCTATACCGTTAGCGAACAACTTTACCGATTGTTGCAGGAAACCAGGCATCACCCCGTCCAAGGTGAGATTGTTGGTGTGGAGGCGCTCCGGGGTGCGGGGCACTTTAGGCGGGCGACGGAGACCCTTCCCCCTCTTCGAAGGTGGAAAACACGCGCGCCCAACGTGTCCCGCACCCGGCGTCCCGCTCCGTCAGTTGACCGGGCAGATCGATTCGGTATGAATCGATCTGATCGAGCATAGTTCAGGTGAGCGGGGCCCTTGCGTTACAGTCTGTGGGGAGGGCGACGCTCTGCGAAGTGCGGCGGGGGTGGTAGACGCAACCGCTCGGCGGCGAACGTGCATCTCTGAGGAAGCCCCATGGCGAAGCTGACCATCAAGGACGAACACGGCGTCGAGCGTGTCCAGGAACTGGGATCCGACGTCATGACCATCGGGCGGGCGCCCGAGAATTCCGTGCATGTCACGGATCAGAAGTTCTCGCGCAAGCATTTCCAGATTGTAAAGGATGGCGAGTACTACCGGGTGAAGGACCTCGGTTCGACCAACGGCACGCGGGTGAATGGCGAGAAGGTGGCCTCGAAGATCCTTCGCGTGGGCGATGTCATCAGGGTGGGCGGGACGTCGTTTATCTACGATGGCCCCTGTCCGCCCCTTCCGGTCTCCGCTTCAGTGGGGGCACTGCCGGAGGTCAGAGAGAGGCCGTCCGCGTCGCGTGAGGCCGCCAAGTACGTCATCGTCATGGTGGAAGGGCCGGATCCGGGGAAGAAATATGAGTTGGGCCATGCGCCCTTCACCATCGGTCGGCACCCTAGCAACGTGCTCCAGTTGAGCGACGAGGCTTCTTCCAGCTACCACGCCGAGATCAAGAAGGAGCCGATCGGATATATATGTTCCGATCTGGGTTCGACCAACGGTACGCGAGTGAAGGCCAAGGGGCAGGATGGTTTCGAGCGGATTGTCAAGGTGCCCTTGACCCACGGCATGCAGGTTCGGATCGGCAAGACGGTCTTCGAGCTTCGCAACATCAGCGGACCGATGGTCGACGATCAGCTTCTGGGGACGGTGCCGCTCGATCCAGTCAGGCTTCATGACAGGATTGCCGAACGGCCCTCGCGGCCCGGCGTTTTTCCAAAAGTGATGGTGGGTGTGCTGGCGATTGGCGTGTTCGTTGGGGTGATCTACCTCGTCCTGAATCTGGTTCCCGCACCGACCGACCCGAAGAAGAACAGCGAAGAGCCGCCGGTGTCCACCGACAACCTGGTCCGCCACGGCGATTTTTGCGAAGGCGTGAACGACGATGGCGTTCCGAAAGGGTGGAAGCCCGAGCGAGTCGACCCGGCGGTTCGGGTAACCGTCGACACCAAGGAGGACGCGACGCTCCAGCCGGGTCCGGCGGCCCCGTTGGGCGCGCTGGTGATCCAGAAGTCGGGGGCGAAGAACCCCGCCTGTCTGACGAGTGTCATGACCGAAGACAAGTTCCCGGTGGATTCGAGCAAGGTGTACGAATTCTCCGGTTTCATGAAGAGCGATGGCGATGGGCTCTTCGGTTTGCGCATCGTCTGGTTCAGGGGCGACCGTGAACTGGAGCAGCACGCGGTCGTGCTGGTGGCGCCGCAGCCCGAATGGAAGGAACGTGGGCACGAGGTTCGGCCGCCGGCGTGGGCGGATCGTGCCGCGGTGGGCGTTTTTGCGGAAGGGCGGGAAGGGCGCGCCTGCTTCGACAATCTGAGTTTCCGACTCAAACAGAAGGCGAAGGTGGAACTCCTCCCGACGGTCCATTTCCGGGAGGTGAGCGTGACCTTCGAGACGCCCAGCGGGATTTTTTCGGCGGCCGCGGAAGGACAGTCGCTGATCGAGAGCGTGGAACTCGCGCTCGCGACCGAGAGCGGGCAACCGGTCGGGTCCATTCGTTCGGCGATTGTGCCGACGATGACGCTCTCGAACGGGAAGTATTCTTTTCGTGGACGGCTCTTTGATTTCAACCTGCAACAGTTCACCCATTACATTATCTCGGCCGCGCCGGGTACGTGGGGTGTGGATCTCTTTTTGGCGGTGGATCGAGGGGAAGGGCAGACGGCGCACCCGCAGCTCAGGTTCTACATCGTAGGACCTCCAGCCAAGGGCGATCTGGAGGTCGTTCGGGCGGGCGCGGAGGACATCTTGCCGGGGACGGACAAGCACGAATTGAGCGACGTGGGTGCGGTGCTCTTCAATGCCGGCGGTTCTCCGCAGCTCTTCCTGAAGTTCACGGTACCGGTCGAACTGCTGACGCGTCGCGAAGGCGAACGGCGGCTGGTGTGCATCAACTTCCCCGCGGAAGTGGGGATCGAGGTGGCGCGCGAGAACGTAGGCGCCCGGACGGCCTACGATGCCAAGCGGAAGGAGCTGGCCGACTTCCTGCATCGAAAGAGCTGGGCGCAGGTCTGCAAGTCGGCCGATGAACTGGAAGCGGCCTACAGTAAACGATTCAAGGACGCTGCCGAGGCGGCCATCCATGCGCGAGGGCGGGTGGAAGAAGCCTTCAAGCCGGTGGGGGTGGCGATTGAGGCGCAGTTGGGACAGTTGGCGGTACTGAAGAACTTCGACGCGGTCAAGGAACAGATACAGAACCAGGCGCCGCCGTGGGCGGGGACGACGTTCGAAGTTAAGTTTGCGGATTGGATGGCGTTGGTGACGAAGTCGCAGGAAGACTTCCAGTCGGCGCAAGGCGAGGAGAAGGCTCGCGAGATGCTGAACCGTGCGCTGGGCATCGCCAATCATCCGGAGCCGCAGTATCCAGTGGTGGTCTCGCTGTGCAACGCGGTGATCCAGCGCTATCCGAACAGCAAGGCGGCTGGCGAGGCGCGCCAACTGATGGAGAAGGCGCAGGAGGCCAGCAAGGAGCAGGACCGGTTGGACAGCATCCGGCAGCGGCTCAAGGATAAGGCCAGGCCGTACATTATTGCCGGGCAGTGGAACGAGGCTGTGGCGATCGTCGAGGTGGACAAGGCGTATCGGGAGAACCGGGCCAAACTGAAGGATATTTCCGCGCTGATCCAGGAATGGAAGGCGAAGGTGCGCGGCGAATAGTCATTCGCCACGGAAAGGATTCGAGGAGAACGGCAACCGTGGCGCGACCGCGTGGTTCCTTGAAGAAAAGCGAGACGTCCTCGGCGGAGGGCGATGGCGGCCCGGACGCGCAGCGCGATG
>CAYSBP010000103.1:0-5338 GCA_964429255.1 uncultured Planctomycetia bacterium | reverse complement strand
GCGATGGCGGCCCGGACGCGCAGCGCGATGACGGACCGGTCTCCGCGCGTGGGTCCGTCGCGCCGTCGCTGCAAGGCGAGGACGAGGATGCGTTTGAGGTAACATTGCGGCCGCAGCGGTTCGAGGATTTCGTCGGCCAGGAACGCGTGGTCGAGAACCTCCGCGTGTACGTCAAGGCGGCCTTGAAACGTGGCGAAGCCATCGACCACATCCTTCTGTCGGGGCCGCCGGGACTGGGCAAGACGACGTTGGCCCGCATCATCGCCAACGAAATGAAGGTCGACTTCTACGGCACCAGCGCGCCGGCGTTGAAGAAGCCCGGTGACCTGGTGGGATTGCTCACCAGCCTGCCGGATCGGGCGATGCTCTTCATCGACGAAATCCACCGTTTGACGCCGCAGCTCGAGGAGTACCTCTATTCGGCGATGGAGGATTTCTTCATCGACCTGACGGTGGACCAGGGCGCCTCGGCGCGACCGATCCGCTTTCAGCTCAAGCCGTTCACGCTGGTGGGCGCGACGACGCGCGATGGGTTGCTTTCGCGGCCCTTTCAGGACCGTTTTGGCATCCCGCAGAAGCTGGCCTTCTACTCGATCGAGGAACTCACGCGGATCGTCCGGCGTTCGGCGGGCATCCTGACGATCGCCACCGAGCCGCAGGCCTCGCAGGAGATTGCGGCGCGTGCCCGCAAGACGCCGCGCATCGCCAACCGGTTGTTGCGCCGACTGCGTGACTGGGCGGACGTGGAGGGCGATGGGACGTTGACACACGCGATTGCCTGTAAGGGATTGGAGCAGGAAGGCGTCGACCAGAAGGGCCTTGACGGCATGGACCGCCGAATCCTGCAGGCCATGGCGCAGCACCACGGCGCGCCCATCGGCGTGAAGACCATCGCGGCGATGGTGGGTGAGGAGCCCGATACGGTGGAGGAAGTCTACGAGCCCTTCCTGATCCAGGAAGGCTACATTCTTAAGACGCCGCGCGGTCGTGTGCTGGCGGCCAAGGGCTACGAGCATCTGGGGCTGAAGCCTGTCGCACCGGAAGGCGATGAGACGGCTTCGCTCTTCTAACCTTTTTGCGGGTCGTTTTTTTCCAACGGGCTGCTGGGCGGCACGATGTGCCACCGAGAGCATACCCTCTCCGTTCGTTGCGTACGGCGTGGCTTTTCGTGAGATCCGTCGTTCCTGTTTCCGCTTTTTTGAATCGAAAAAAATATCTTGCACTTCGCCGTCCTGCCGCGTAAGACAGCCGGAACGTCAGGTGTAGAGGTCGTTTCTTGCATGCAGCCGGTTGTTGCCCCCCACGTTTCACCCCCTCAGCGAGGTCTGTTGTGCTGCATGGTGTTGTCTTGGATTCTCCCGCAGAGTTGAGTGTAATGACGCCCGGAACCCCTTCTTCATTTCCATTGACGTCCATGGGCCATGCAGTTGGCTGGGGAGGCGGGCCGTACGGGTTGTGAGGGTTTGCTGGATTCCGAATTGGGGGCAGTGGGCTTTCCGGGCGGGGTCTGGTAGTGATAGTAAAGAAGGAGATGTGCGATGCCGATGGGCAAGGTGAAGTGGTTCAACGATCAGAAGGGTTACGGTTTCATCACACCGGACGGTGGCGGTCGCGATCTGTTCGTGCACCATACCGCGATTCAGTCCGACGGTTTCCGGACCCTGTCGGAAGGTCAAGCCGTTGAGTTCGAAGTACAGGAGGACGCAAAGGGCCCCCGCGCGACCAATGTTAAGGGTGTAACGGCCTGAACACAGGATAGTGCCCGATCAAGAACCCCCGCCGCAGAGCGGGGGTTCTGTTTTTCCGCCATGCTCTTCGCCAGATGCCTCGATCACGACCTCAATCCCCGCGTCAGACCGGACAGGATATCTCTTTTCGCTCCCGAAGGCCGAACACCACGTGCGCTGTCGCCCTTTCCCGGACGCTTGACCTATTACTTGACGTCGGGCACGCCGTCCTTCAGCACGATCTCGAACGATGACTTCTTCTCGAAGGGAACCGGGCGGGGCTCATAGACCTTCTTGCCGCTCTGTTCGACGATGACCTCCTGGACGATCCATTTGACGACCGTCTTCGTGTCGGTCTTTCCGTACGCCAGATGCAGCTTGGTCCGTGGGGCGACGGGTTTGAGGGTACAATTCTTGTACTTGATCATCGAGATCAGCCCGATGTTCAGCGTCGAGTCCTTGATGACCTCGAGATCCACCAGCACACCGGTGATGACTTCATCGGGTTCAGGCGCCAGATCGGGACCGGCAAAGACGATCCGTGCACCCTGTTTCGTGGTTCCGGCGAACGGCAGCCCCTTGTCCAGGGCGGCACGGACGGTATCGGCCAGTTCCTGCCCGTCCGGAGGCGTCACGTCGAAGGTGATCGCCACCGTTTTCCCCTGGCCAGGCGCAGGAACCAGTATCTTCTCCGTCTTGCGGAATCCGACTTCGCCGAGCCGTTCCTTGTTCGCAAAGAGGACGATGTTGTTGAACCGGTTATTGGTCACGACCAGCAGAGAGTTCTTGTTCTCTTCCTGCTTCGGTGGCGGCTCCTTCTTCTTGGGTTTCTTGACGGCAACGGACTCGTTCCCTGCCTCCTCCTTCTTCTGTTCCTGCTTCTGTTCCTGCTCCACTTTGGGTGGTTTGAAGGGTCCCTTCTTATAGTAGGCACAGTAAGTCCCGATCAGGGCGACGGAGAGAATGATGATAAAGAACCCGTTGCGGACGATGCTGTCGAAGATGCGCTTGCGCCGTTCCGGATCCACCATCTCGAAGCCCTTACGGCGCTTACCCGTCTTGAAATCATGACCACAACCCGTGCAGAGAACGGCACTTTCGGGGAGATCGCGGCTGCAGCCTGGACAGCGCTTGGTCTTTGCCGTCTCCTCGTTGCGCGTCTGCTCCTGGCCTGGAATGTTGAGTTGGAAGTCGTCGTCTGGGTCGGGCTCCTGGGCGGCCGGTTCAGGGTCTATGGATGGAACAGGTGAATCGCATTGCGCAGGCACCTGCACGGGGTTCTTGCACTTGGGGCATTGAATCCGTTTGCCGCCCAGGCGGTCGGCGACCGCCAGTGGCTGACGGCAGCTCGGACAGAGCAGGCGTATGGGCATGGAGGACCTCCAGTGTGGTCCGGCATTATAGGCCTGTCAGGGGTGCGTCAAACACCGAACCTCACTTCTCGCCCACTTGACCGTCCGCAAAGAGCCGGACGCGATGGGTGTCCTTTGAGGAGGGCACAATGATTGCGTCATGGGCGCCCATGCTTGCCGGTGGAATGTAGATCAGCGCGCCGCCTGTTTCGGGGCAGGTCAGTCGCCCCTGCCCATCCAGGTTGGAATGGTCCGGGTTCAGTATCCCTGCCGTCACGAGATCCCTCAGAAGCTTGGGCGGGCCACCGTTCTGTTTCTGATAGGAGAGAATGGCTTCGTGGTAGCGTTTGAGCAGGGCTGCGCGTGAAGGGCCGCTCCCGGGTTCCACCGCGGGGGTCTTGGCCGCATTCGCGGGTGGGACGGTGGGGGGGGCGGGGGCTTTTTCGGGGATGCGCGGATCCTGGACAGACGCGACGTTCGGTGGCACAGCGGTCGCGATCCCGCCACTCGAAAGCGCTTTGGCAATCGCGGCTTTGACCCGCGGTTCAGGTTCCTTTCCCGCGGCGATGCTCTTGACGGAGCGCTGCTGTTCCTCAACCCAACTCAACATGACCCGTTTCTTCTCCTCCAGCGCCGCGACCGCGCGCTGGCGGATGGCGGCGGCGTCCTCCGCGTTGGTACCCGGTGGAATATTCGACGGCGCCTTCTCTGGTTCGATCTTCTGGAAGAGCTGTCGGGCGGCGTCGAACCAGGCGCTGGCGGCAGCCGGTTCGCCTTCGCTTCGGCGCAGGAATTCGCCGATCAGGTAGCAGTTCAAGGACGGGTCCAGATTCTTAGCCTGCTCTTCGAAGTAGAGCGCTTGCATTAAGTGTTCGGCTGCGCGGAAGAGGTATTGGCTCTCGCGATTGACGAGGTCGATGCGTTCCTCCGTAATCCCTTTCAGCGCCGTCAGGACTTCATCTACATTGGCCTTGGCTTCTGGGGACAACGGTTGGGGCGAGGAAGGCGCTTCCTGGGGAACGCATCCCTGCGCATTCTTGAGTTGTGCGATCGCACCCTTCATGTCGCCGACGCGATCCAGGATACCGGCGTATCGGATGTGGAACACGTACTGATCCAGACGTGTGACCTTGCTGGGCTTGGCCGGATCGGGGTCCTGCTGGGATTCCAGCCGGATGGTTTCTTCAATCTTCTGGTGGAGCAGTTTCGCGCCCTGAAGCAGTATGGCCGGATCCGTTTCCGATTTTTGCGCGGCATTCATCAGGCGCAAGGTAAATCGCTGATTGGGATCCGGACGCTCTCCCAGGCGATCCTCGCGCACTCTGAAGCATTCGGCCATCAGCCAGTCGTTGACGCGGCGTGCGGTGTGCCCCAAGCCGGCCAGAATGGTCTGGTTCTCAAGGGCGCTTCCCAGTTCGAAACTGAGAAAGCGGCGACAGGAATGTGCCGCTTCGCAATACAGCCTGGCCTTGATGCCGTGGGGAAGGCGGATGAGGCCGGCTTCGATTGGAGCCAGCGCGTTGGCATACTTCAGCCAGTCCGGGATCGTCGTCTGGTCGACATACTCCGAGAATCGATCTTGCCCGGCTGCGGACTGGGCCGATCCCTCTTTCAGTCCAGCCAATCGGGACAGGAACTCGCGCGTAGATGGGGTCAGTTTCGTTTTGACGAACTCCACCAACTCCTGACTGGGTGCCACCGGTGGGCGCTGCAGGAAACTCTCCACCGGTGAGCTGTAGCCGCAATCGGGACACATCCATACGGACGCGTGGACCGCATAGCGGCCCACACTGTGCGGACAGAAATCGCGGTCTCGTCCACCTTCGGCATTGATGTTACCTGGCTTCGCTGTTTGGAAACCCGTCGTGCAAACAGGGCAGACAACCTGGACATAATCCACCTTCTGGAGGGTAGCGTCAGCGGGTTTGCAGACGAATCCATCCTTCGTGTGAAAGTACAAGGGTTGGCCGCAGATGCGACAAAGGGCCGCCTGCGCCTCGCTGGTCTTGATACCATCCTTCCCCCGCTGGATGATGGCCTTGAGCAGTTCCTCGCTGGTGAAGTCATCTTTTCGCGGCGCAGAGTCGTCCGTCGTTGTGGCCGTCGTTGGCGCCTGGCCGCCCAGCAGTGAACCGATCGTGAGCAAGACCGAGCCTGTTACGAACGCAAATCTGAACATTGCTCTGCTGCTCCTGAAGAAGGGTGTTGGGACTCCGTTTATCTAGGGACGCCTGAAAAGCAATCGGCTTTAACCTTTTT
>CAYSBP010000102.1:0-10212 GCA_964429255.1 uncultured Planctomycetia bacterium | reverse complement strand
AGACGGGAGAAGCTCCTCAAAAGCCAATTCGTAGGTTAACGCTTATGGGGGCGGGGGGGGTAGGACAAGCGACGCCACAGAAAAGGACATCTCCCCCAGGCGCGCGTTCAGCGCGCCGCAGGGGGATGGAAAACCGGTCACCACGCGAACGCGGAGACGTGCCTCACCTTGCCGCCGGCCCGCAATCCGCTAGTCTTCTGTTTTCCTTCCGAGGTAACCCACCCCGGCAAGATGAGTTTCTTACGCAAAGAAAGGAACGCGCAGGATGAAGAGCTACAGGATCGCCGTGATTGGCGGAGATGGAACCGGACCTGAAGTCACCCGCGAAGCCGTCAAGGTCCTTGACGTCGCCGCGAAGAAGTTCAAGTTCAAACTGGAGAAGACCGAGTACGACATCGGCGGTGAACGCTACAAGAAGACCGGCGAAGTGCTGCCCGAGAGCGTGTTGAACGAACTGCGCACCTACCGGGCCATCCTGCTGGGCGCCATCGGGCATCCGGACGTCAAGCCCGGCATCCTGGAGAAGGGCATCCTGCTCCGCGTCCGCTTCGAGCTGGACCAATACATCAACCTGCGCCCGGTGCGGCTCTTCCCCGGGGTCGAGACGCCCATCAAGGACAAGGGCCCCAAGGAGATCGACTACGTCGTCGTCCGCGAAAACACGGGCGGCATCTACACCGGTATCGGGGGCATCCAGCAGAAGGGCACGCCGCACGAAGTCGCCGTGCAGGCCAACGTCTACAACCGGCACCAGGTCGAGCGCTGCATTCGCTGGGCCTTCGAGTATGCCAGGAAGTACGGCAAGAAGGCACGCGGCGTGGGCAAGGAGAACACACTGGGCCTGGTCGGCAAGACCAACGTCCTGACCTACGTCTTCGACCTGTGGGAACGCACCTTCCACGAAGTCGGCGCGAAGGACTACCCCGAGATCCGCCGCGACTACTATCACGTCGACGCGACCTGCATGTGGATGGTCAAGAGCCCCGAGTGGTTCGACGTGCTGGTGACCGACAACATGTTCGGTGACATCATCACGGACCTCGGCGCCATGACGCAGGGCGGCATGGGCATCGCCGCTGGCGGCAACATCAACCCGAACGGCGTGAGCATGTTCGAGCCCATCGGCGGTTCGGCCCCGAAGTACACGGGCAAGAACGTCATCAACCCGCTGGCTGCCGTCTGCGCCGGCGCGATGATGCTGCAGAACCTGGGCGAAGAGAAGGCCGCCAACGCCATCGAAGACGCCGTCCGATCGATCACGCCGAAGATGAAGAGTCAGGCTGCGACGAAAATGGGTTTCCGCACGACCGAACTGGGCGACCTGGTCGCTGAGACTGTGGCAAAAGGATAGGCTTGGCCGACGCGTCAGACCTGTCCGACACGTCCGACCATAGAGACCGGAGGGCCATGGACCCCAAAGCGCTGGAAAAACTCCTGCGTGACGTCCGTGCCGGAAAGGTCGGCGTTGCAGAGGCGATGGAACACCTGGCGCAGCTGCCCTTCACCGAGATGGGCTTTGCCAAGGTGGACCACCACCGGGCGGTGCGGACCGGCTTTGCCGAAGTGATCTTTGGGACCGGCAAGACGCCCGGCGACACGGTGGCGATCGCCGAACGCGCGCTGGAGCACGCGACGGTGCTTCTGGCCACGCGGCTGGGCGAAGCGCAAGTGAAGGCGCTGCGCAAACGCTACCCGAAAGCCCACCTGAACGATCGCGCCCGTATCGCCCGGATCGGCACGCCGAAGGTCCGCTTCAAAGGAACCATCGCGGTTGTCAGCGCGGGCACCAGCGATCTGCCGGTGGCCGAAGAGGCCCGCGAGACGCTGACCGCCTTCGGCGCGCCGGTCGAACTGATCTATGATGTCGGCGTGGCCGGCCTGCACCGCCTGCTTCACCAACTGCCCGCGCTGCGCAAAGCCACGGCTGTCGTTGCGGTCGCCGGCATGGAAGGCGCGCTGCCCAGCGTCCTCGGCGGACTGCTGGCCTGCCCCATCATCGCGGTGCCGACCAGCATCGGCTACGGCGCCAGCCTGAATGGTCTGGCCGCGCTGCTGGCCATGCTCAACTCCTGCGCGGCCGGCGTGACGGTGGTCAATATCGACAACGGTTTCGGCGCCGCGATGGCCGCCCTGCGCATCCTGCGGGTGAACGAGTCCTATAGAGTCCGCTGACAATGTCTCTTGATCTTGCCGAGAATGGAGTCTGCCGTTGCCGTCCAGATGAAGGGTTTTGGCTTGGTGTTCCTGTGGGCGCATCGTTGCTGGCCATAGAGGGACGAGAGACGTAACCCGGGAAACCGACGCAGGCTCCATGTTTGAGCAGCAAGCCCGAGACCTGCGCGTCATATCCATGCCGGAACCTTACTTCCGGCCGAGAGAAGAGCCTTGGCGAGGAAGACGCCCGTGATTCTACAAGTCGTTTCTAGACAAGCATTTATCACTGCAGTTCTGCCCGTGCTGATGGCCTTGCTGACCTCCGTGGAAGTGTACGGCGCCGACGATCCGACGCCTGGGGTGGAGGAGATCAAGAACGTCACGATGGTGGTTGGCGGCCAGCCCTACACAGGCGATCTGATTCCGCCGGCGACCGAGGCGGGGTTCAAGTTCCGCTGGACCGAGACGGGTGATCTGTTGACCTTCCGCTGGAGTACGTTGGAGGAGAGCGAGCGGACGAAGATTCAGCGGTTCTTTGGCATCCAGGTGGCCGATGGGGGAACGCATCTGGAGTGGGGCGAAGAGGTAGCGTGTGTGCGGTTGAAGTTACCCAACAACCGTTATCTGGAAGGCAAGCTGGAGCCGGACCGGGCGTTGCCTGGCTTCCACTGCATTCGCAACGCCACACAGGTGGTGCAGGTTCCGCAGAATGACGTGCTGGGCATGGAGCCGATCAGGAAGAAGGAGAGCGACATCTATCCTCCGGAGGATGCGCTCAGCATCCTGCTTCTGCGTACCCCGCCGCAGCCGGATTCAGCCGCGGATTATCTGGAGCTGGCGCGGAAGTGCTCCATCATGGGTCTGTACGAGCAGGCCATGGACTACCTTGCAATGGCCAATGCCATCGACGCCGCGACCGAGGAGCGGACCACGGATTTTCGCAAGGAACTGGTGGTCAAGCACCAGGAAGTACAGGCCTCGAAGCTCTACGAACAGATCGTGATGGACATCCATCGCGAGGAGTACGGGAGTGCGTTGGCGAGGTGCAACAAGCTCATCTCGAATTACCCCAACTCGGAACGGGTGACCAAAGTGCAGAGCCTGATGCCCGAGATCACCGACAAGAGCCAGGTGGACGTATCGAAGCAGGTGATCTTCATGTACTACCATCTGTTGTCTCCAATGATCCAGGATCGGATGGCGAAGAAGATCAAGATCGACGGGGAGGGCCGGTCGGTCCCGGTCATCCCCGGCAAGCAGGTGACGACGCGCACGGGGAATATCATCCGCGGCGAACCTCATGGCAGCGAGATGGCCGCCTCAGGGAGGGTCGTGAAGATCCGCCAGGGCGACTTGACGATCGAGATTCCCGAAAAGGAGATTCTGACCATCCAGGACATCGATCTGAGCCGGGGCGTCAAGATGGTTCCGCCGACCTACGAGGAACTGAAGACCTACGTCACGGATGCCGGTGGCGGCCTGGGCGGCGATATGATCAACCGCATCAGCATGGCGTTGGGCAAGACACCTGCGGAGGTCCGGGAAATGTGGGAAGGGCGATTCAAGCAGACGGCCGTCCTGAAGGACGGCGTGCTGACCAAGACCCCGGTCTACACGCGGTTGAACAAGGCGTTCTACGACAAGGGCTCCTGGCTGCGCGGAGAGGGGACGTCCCGCCAGGGACAGCAAGACGAGCAGGCGAAGCTGAAGGAGATCTTCCCCGAGTATTCCGACGACCCGGAGGTGTGGTGGAAGGTGCAGAACGACGAGAGCAAACTGAAGATCCTGCGCGCCTTCGCCGCGGAGAGCCTCTTCAAGGTCAAGGAATTGCAGGGCAAGGCCTGCTCCGAATGCGGGGGAAAGGGGGCCATTGGGCGGACGGGACGGAATGACCCCCTCGTATGCTACAACTGCCGAGGCCTGAAGGTGCACACCATCGTGGTATACCAATAGGCGCTGCGACCAACACCATTTGGACCGGACGTATGCTTTTTTGAAAAAGAAATGCGGAACGGCCCTCTTCCCCGGCGTGGGAGAGATCGATGTGCGTGAAGCGGATGCGGGGGGGGCGGGGGCCGAATCAGGAAGCACGGTTCTTGATCCTGACGGGGTTTGCGGCTAAAACTCGCAACTGTCATGAACGAATGGGCCTGGTAGGACGTTGTAAACTCAGTCAGTCTTGGGTAACCCAAGACTCGTGCGGCATTGGAGGAAAAGCATGCGACCCGTCTTTCGCATCCAACGTCTTTTCTCGATTGGCCTTACATTGACGATGGCATTCCTTCTGTGCAGTTGTGGCGGTGGGCCACCTAAACCCAGCGGAGCTCATCGACAGCTGAAGGAGGCCCGTGAGTCCGAAGAACTGGCCATGGATTACGAGTCGAAAGGGAAGGATACCGAGGCGATCGCTATGTATCGAGAAGTCCTCGGGAAGATCGAGACCGGAATGAAGCATGCCACGATCAACGAGCGATCCTCATTACGTACGATTAAAGAGCGGGCGACGTCCAAGGTCACCGAACTGGAGATGAATCAGAAGTTGAAACGGGACAAGGAGGAAGCCGCCAGGAAGAGGGCCGAAGAAGAGAAGAAGGTTGTTTCGTTGGGAAAGACCGACGCGTCCAAGGACGAGGACGTCAAACGGAAAGCCGCGGAAGAGGCCAAGAAGAAGGAAGCTCAGGCCCTTGTGGATGAGGTGAAGAAGCTGGCGGGAATAACGGCCCCCAAGGAGACCAAGAAGACCGACGAACAGGAGAATGACTCTCCCGCCAAGACGGGCGATGCCGCGGAGAAGAAAGATGAGGCGCCCAAGCCTCCGCCTGGTCCCTTCAAGGTCTACGGTGAGGAGGACAAGCCACCGCGCCTCTCGGTCGACAAGGTCGAGGTTCGCGGCGAGTACTTGTACGCGTACATTCACGTCTTCAACGAAACCTCCAAGAACATGCGGATCGCGCGTCCGGATGTGACCTTCACTTCATTCCAGGACGGGGATCTCTGTCCTGCCGAGGTGTATTTTCAATACAGTGACTTCGACAAGACGGCGGCCGATCCGATGGAGCAGGCCAAGGGCGCGATTACGGGCGGGTCGCACGAGGTCTTTGCCGAATCGGCCTTTCAGTTCGTGGCTATTGCCAAGAACAAGGAGAAGGCCGATCGAACGCGAAAAGCCAAGGTTCAGATCAATTTCGAAGACGGCAGCACGTGGACGGAGCGCGGGCCGCAAGACGCCAAGCCTGCCGCTGTCGAAGGCCTCCTCGGCCGTTAAGCGCACGTTCTCTGCGGGGTGTGGTGCAGGTGACGGGGGCGGGCGCAGGTTCGATGCTCAGGAGACTATCGTGGCCGAGTTGAGCAATCGCGAGCGTGTTCACAACGTCCTGCAGCACAAACCCGTTGATCGCATCCCCACGCAGGTCTCGCCTTGGGGCGAAACGGTAACGAAGTGGACGGAGGAAGGGCACCTCAAGCACGGATGGGATGTCGGGCAGCATTTCGGCAACGCGATCCGTTCCGGCGGATGGTTCAACATGGTGGCCGATCTGGACTTCATACCGGTGACGCTGGAGGAGACCGAGACCACACGCCTGGTGCTCGACGGCAATGGCGCCAAGCTGCGCCGCCACAAACAGCACGAGACAACGCCTGAGCACGTCGATTTCACGGTCCGCGACCGGGAGACGTGGGAGGCGCACGCCAAGCCCAAACTGCTGGCCAGCAACCTGAGACAGCGAATTCCCTTCGACAGCTATCGGAACAGCAAGGCCCTGGCGCAGGTGCGTGGCGATTTCTTCGCCTGGTCGGGCGTGGCGCCCTTCGAACTGATGCACCCGGTCTGCGGGCACGAGCACATGCTGGCCGGCATGGCCGAGGACCCGGACTGGGTCAAGGACATGGTCAAGACCTACACGGACATGACGATCGACTGTTTCGAGATTCTCTTCGCCGAGGAAGGCACGCCGGACGGGTTCATGTTCTATGAGGACATGGGCTACAAGCATATGCCCTTCATGTCGCCCAGGATGTACCAGGAGATCCTCCAGCCCGGGCACAAGCGGCTCTTTGACTACGCGCATGCCAAAGGATGCAAGGTCATTGTCCATTCGTGCGGGTTCGTCGAACCCCTCGTCCCCGGCCTGGTCGAAGCTGGAATGGATTGTCTTCAGGCCATGGAAGTGAAGGCCGGCATGGACATGCCGCGGATCTTCAAACAGTTCGGCGACAAACTCTCGTTCTATGGCAACATCGACGTGCGCACGCTGATCAGCAACGACCGCAAGCAGATTGACGCGGAATTGGAGAAGAAGATCATGCCCGTGATCGGCAACGGCGGGCACTTTATCCTGCACACGGATCACAGCGAACCGCCCGAGGTCGAGTACGCCACGGCGAGGTACTTTGTTGAAAAGGGCATCCAGGTGGCCGCCGCCGCGATGAAGCAGCAGGGCCGGAAGAGGTCCGTGGCCTGACTCGCGGGGCCACTGGCCCCGTTGCCCCACCCGTCGTGGCTATCCGCCATGCACGTGACTTCAATCCGCGGTCGGTGGGTGCACGTCGCTGAATGCTCGAATCCTGGTGCCATGGACACCGCGGCTGCATGCGGTGTCCGTGCACGGTCTGGATTTGGGATCCCGCCACGGATACGCACGTAGGCCATGCATTCTCTGCTCCACGAGCTGGGTGCGTATCCATGGCACCACGTCTCCTGCATTCAGCGACGTGTACCGCGGTCCGGTGATGCGCCCCACGGCGTGTGGCATTGCGTAACGCGTGCAGTAGGATAGGGGCCATGGATGTTCATCTTTCGGACCTGACCTTTCTGGGTCCCCGGCCTCCGCTCTGGCGTCTCGTCTGGGACGAGGTCCGACGGGATATCATTCCCCTGCGCGCGTCCGCACTGGCCTTCCAGACCCTGGCCTCGTGGCTCCCCCTGCTGGCCATCGCGATGGCCGTGCTCTCCGGACCGGCCTTCGAACAGCAGCGCGAGATCGTTCTGGACCGGCTCGCCACGGCCTGGGTGCCGCCGGTCCCTGAACCGCTCGACGCGCGCGACGCGGACGCCAACCTCGCTTCGTCCGTGTCGGAGCCCCAGGAACAGTTCAAGCAGAAGTGCCGCGACACGATCCAGATCATGGCGCTGAACCTGGGATCGATCGGCACCTTCTCGTTCATCGCGCTGCTGATCATCGCCGGGCTGCTCTACCGCACCGTCGAGGAAACGTTCAACGGGATCTGGAAGGTGCGCTCGGGTCGCGGCTTCTTCATGAAGGTCGCTATCCTGACCGTCTTCATCTTCTGGGGTCCCGTCTTCCTGCTGCTCTCCTTCTCGCTGACCGACGGCCACGCTCCTCCTCTGCTGAACCGGTGGTGCATGCCGACGCTCCTCTCGACGGTCGGGTTCACGGCCTTTTTCCTGATCATGCCCAACGCCCGGGTCCGCTTCACCGCGGCGCTGGCGGGCGGCCTCTTCGCCGCCGTCGTCTGGAGCATCGGCAAGCAAGGGATGCTGATCTACATCTCGCATGCCGTGGGCGCCTCGCGGTTCTACGGGTCGCTGGGTCTGGTCCCGCTGGTCTTCGCGTGGGTGTACCTGAGCTGGCTGGTCGTCCTGGCCGGCGCGGAGCTGGCGTACATCATCCAGCACCATCGGGCGATGGTCGAGCAATGGGAGGCGCGGCAGCGCGAGGCGCGCGGGTTGGCCGGTGTGATGGATCAGGTGCAGCGCGAGGCCGGTCAGCTCCCCGCCATGGCCCTGGCCGCGCTCTGCGAAGTGGCGCGCCTCTTTCGCGAAGGGACGCGGCCCGGAGGCGTACGCCTTTCGGAACTGGCCGAGAGCCTGGGGGTCGAGACGGGGCCGTTGAGCCGCGCCATCGATCGTCTGGTTCGCGGCGGGCTCCTGGCGCAGGTGGCCGACCACACGGTGAGCCTGAGTGGACAGGACCCGCGTTTCCTGCCGGCGCGCGACCCCGCTCAATGCCACGCCGACCTGATGCTGAGCGTCTGTCGAGGAGAGGAAGGCCCCGAGGGTTCAGGCCTCTCTTGGGAACGCGCGCGCGGCTTCCTGACGCGAGTCGACAGGAACGGCCTTACGGCAGTCAACGCGCTTACGCTCGCCGAACTGATCGCACCGCGGCCCGCGCTATCCGGACAGGTCGACCCCCCCGACACACCGCCCTCCGGCCCGGCCGCCCAACCCGCCACGACCTCGTGAGACCATACCCATGAACGGAATCCCGATCGACATCCAGGGCCTCGCCAAGCGCTACGGAAGTTTCGACGCCGTCCGCGATCTCTCGCTTCAGGTTCACACGGGCGAACTCTTCGCGCTGCTGGGTCCCAACGGGGCCGGCAAGACCACCACGCTGCGCATGCTGATGGGCATCCTTCAACCCACCGCCGGGACGGCACGCATCGGCGGACGGGACTGTTTCACCGACCGCGTGGCCGTCAAGCGGCTCGTAGGCTACCTCCCCGACGAACCGGCCTTCTATGACTACCTGCGCGGTAGCGAACTGATCCAATTCGTCGGCGAGATGCACGGGCTGGCGCGCGCCGAGATCGCACGGCGTGTCGCACCGCTCATCGAAAAACTGGATCTGAAGGACGCCACGGAGGAGTACGCCGCGAACTACAGCAAGGGCATGCGCAAAAAACTGGCCCTCGTCTGCGCCCTGCTCCACGATCCACAGGTGCTGATCCTGGACGAACCGACCAACGGGCTCGACCCCTACGCCACCCGCGCGCTCCTGGAAATCGTGCGCGCCCAGGCGGCCGCCGGCAAGACGGTCTTTTACAGCACCCACCTGCTGGACCAGGCCGAACGGCTCTGCACGCGCGTCGCCATCCTCTACCAGGGACGCCTGGCCACCGTCGGCACGCTCGCCGATCTGCGCGCCCGCTGCGCGGCCAACAGCACGCTCGAAGAGATCTTCTTCACCGTGACCGGTGATGCGCAGAACGGTAACGGCGGCCGGATCGCAACCGGTCCGTCGCCGGAAGGCGCGCCGCCCCCCCCCGAGCCCCCGCCGCCCACCGAAGCGCTCCCGCCCGCGACGACGGATACCCTCCCCGCAAACGAACACGGTCAAACGGCTCCTGTCCAGAATGCGCCCGACGAAACGCCGCCATCGAGACCCGTTTCCGGTCGAATCGTCCATCGCCCGCCGCCGTCCCGCGACGACGGGCTCCGCATCGACGTCCGCTCGAACGGCACGGATGATGCCAAGGATGCGGGGCGATCGGCATAGGCAGCCCGTTGAAAAAGCCCTGGGGCCGCGCGGTGCGGGATTGGATTCGTGATCAAGGCGCGCGCAGTCGAGCCGGGGTGTGTTTCAGAAAAGTTCCCAGACTTGGCGGTTACTGTCGTTGTCGTTCCGCTGGCGTCCTTGGCGTCTTGGCGGTTACTGTCGTTGGCCGACCGATTCAAGCCCCGTCGGGTCGCCTCGATGGCGTCGCTTCTGCGCTCGCTATCCGCTGGATGTGCTCGCTGAAGTCCGGATCCTCCCCCTCGAGCAGTTCGGGCAGGGCTTTGCGGAAGTCCTGCCGGCGACACCACTCGCGCATGTAATCCTCCCAGGACAGCCACAGGCGTCGCGTCTGGCGGTCCATCTTCTCCTCGTACACCAGGATATAGGCCCGCTCGAAGAGGGAGACGAGGATGGTGAGGATGGCCAGTTTGCGTTCCTGTTGCTCGTCGCTGAGCGGTTGCTCAAGGGCGCTCTTGTGTAACAATTGCAGGTCCGGGTTGGCCAGGACGATCTTAAGGAAGCTGGTGTACTCATCCGAGAGCCGCTGGTAGAGTTCCTCGTCGTCGCCCTGCCGTTCTCGCCGCTGCTCGTGCATGAACACCAGGATGGCCATCGGTAAACCGAAGATGGTCACGACGTAACTCAGGGCCTCCGCCCACTCCATCCAAGTCATGACCGTCTCCTCCGGAAACCGGCGACGCTTACTCCGTGCGGTGTACCAGCCCGGACTCGGATCGTCAAACAGCGCTCCCGCCACGGCGCACGATGGGGTGCGTGGCCGAATCGGCGGGCACCCTTCTTCTCCGTCACGAGCGCG
>CAYSBP010000101.1:8908-10328 GCA_964429255.1 uncultured Planctomycetia bacterium | reverse complement strand
GGCGGGCCGGTGAACGGGTTGGCGGCGAGCCAGCACTCGAACCGTGCGTCGCGTTCGGCCTCGACCAAGTCGCGATCATCTTCCGACCAGGTTGCCGGCGGTCCCGCCGGCGCCACCATGCCCTGGCACGCGCGGCGGAGAATCTCGTTTCGGAGAACCTCGCGATTGTAGCGGGCCTGTGGCTTGCGGGCCAGGAACTCCGCCTGGTCACGGAGCGTGGGCATCGCGGCCTGGTCCTTGTGGAGGACGGCGATGAACGCTCGCTGGTGAACGGCGAACCGGAAGCGGTCGTTGCCCAGGTGCAAGTCCTTCTCGGGCATGGTGTCGGCGAGCTGGCGAAGGGCGCGGTCCAGGACGCGGCGCCGTTCCGGCACGGCGAGGGACTCCCAAGCGGCTTCGTAGATGGCTTCGCGGTGCTCCTGGTAGGCGGCGCGGGCGGTCTCTCTCGCTTGGTTATCCTCGACGGCCAGGTTGTATTGGCGGCGCAGATCGTCATCACTGAGATCGGCGATCGCGGGCCGGCCTTGCTCCCGCGCGGCCTGCTCGCGTTGGGCCTCGGCCTGGGCGGTGGCGGCCGTGCGGGCCAGCTTCTGCTGCATGTGACGCTGGTAGGCCGGCGACTCGTCGAGCCAGTAGTCGAAGTGCTCACGAGCGAAGAACCGGCCGATGGTGGTCCATGCCCTGCGACTTCGGTGCCAGTCGCTCTGCACGTACGCGTCGATGGCCCAGTGCATGGCCTGCTCGGAATGGCCGAGCTTGAATCGTGCGACGAGGTGGCACAACTGGCGGCGCGTCAGCACCGCGAAGCCGCCGAGGTCCTTGAGCCAATGCGCAGCGACGCGCAGCGCGGCGGCGTTGCACTCTTGCGTCCAGTATCGCTGTGCGGCGACCTTGGGAATGCGGTAATCGACGCGGCACTCCAGGCGGTGCTTGGGGTTTCGCTCGGCGAGGCGGATCATGCCGACGACGTGCAGGCCCTTCTGGCAGAGGTCGAACGTGCAGCCGGGGTAGTCGATCGACAACCGTTTGGCGGCCGGTTGAACGGCGGTTGAGTCGATGTCGAACAGTGGGCAGGTCATGGGTGTAAGCTCTCAGCTCTTAGCCGTCAGCCTTCTCATGTCGAACCTTGCGACGCACGACGAAGCAATTGATTCGGTGCGGCGCGTCGTCATCGTAGAGGGCGGCGATGGGGCCGGAACCAAGCGCGTCGACGCCGAACATGCCATTGATCAGACCCAACATGGTGAATACCGGGCCGCCGCACTGGAACCTCACTTGCAGGGACGGATGGTCCTTCAGGCCACGATCGCTCGGCGTCAGGACGCGGAAGAGCGAGCTGAAGGTCGCCGGATCGCGTTCCAGCAGCTCGTTCAGGAAAGCCGCCGCATCCGATGGTGTGATCGCTTGCCAGTCAGTCATT
>CAYSBP010000101.1:0-8808 GCA_964429255.1 uncultured Planctomycetia bacterium | reverse complement strand
CTCGTTCAGGAAAGCCGCCGCATCCGATGGTGTGATCGCTTGCCAGTCAGTCATTTCCGATGCCTCCATTTGCGTGAGCTCCTTCGGTCGCCCAGTTCAGCAGCCACTTGAAGAACTGCTGCTTCCGCCACCAGCACAGATACTCCCAACAGAGGCGGCGAGTGGTTGGGTCCAAGTCGCGCGAGTCAGCCCACTCGTCGAATGTCATGTCATCGATCGTGGTTCAACTCCAATGCCTGGACAGTCAGCCTACTTTAGAAGCCAGTCGACGATGCCCCACAAGGCGATCAGTGGCAACGCCAACACCCCGAGACCCACGAGAACGGAAAGGGTTAGCATCATGGCGGTCTCTACGGTGGTGTCTGGACCGCCGTGAGGCCCGCTCCACGTTCCGCATTTCCGACATTGGTGTCTGGCCCCTCGTCTGAACCTGTACGTGGTGCCACATGCCCAGCATTCGATTACTTTGCCATCGATACTTACTCTGTACATCACGGGTCAACTTCGATGCCGGGAAGCGTCTGCTGGTTCGGGTCGGGATTGAGTTCGCGGCGGCGGAGCTCCTGGAGCCACTCGGCCTTGCTGGCGGTCAACAGTCCCGTTACCCATTGGACCACCTCCGTCCGCTTCGCGGGCCGCTTGACCTTGAACGCGAGGGCGACGGCCCGCCGGTCGCATTCGTCGAAATCAAACGTCAGGCGAATCTTCATGGGTTCACCTGTGCAGCGGTCAGTTCGGCGGGGGCGTCGGCGTCTTCGAGTGGCAGTGCCAAGCCTCCCTTGTCTTCAGTCTCGGCCCCGGCGGGGAGCCAGTCCTTGTATTGGTTCATTGCGCCGTGGCAGTAGGCGATGAAGTGGTCGAGCCACTGTGGCGTCGCCGGGTTCAGGGCGGCGGGATAGAACACGACGCCCTTGACCCGCTTCAGGGCGGCGGCGTAACGCTCGCCGTAGCGCTCCGGCTCGGCACCGCCGCACAACATCTGGCCAAGGTGCCACGAATAGTAGTACGGGTAGTCGAAGTCGATAGCGTAGCCGACTTGAAAGGCACGCGGATCGTCGTGCGGCCGGTGCGGGACGATGCAGCTTGCCCCGAGTGAGACCCACGGGAAGATTGGGACGTCCTTGATCTGCGCGGTGTGGTGGATCGCCTCCAGCGTCTTGAGCAGGTCCAAGGGGTAATACGCCGATGGACAGAGGACGTCGAAGCGATTGGCGTCGGCGAAGTAGAGGTTTGGCGACGTGAGCCAGTTGTCGCCGTGGTTGACCTGTTTGGCGCCGCTATCGTACCAGACGATGCCGAGATCAGGGCCGAACAGATGGCGCAGGGCGGTCTGCACGAAGTCATAACGCAACTCGCGGTTCGCACTCTCTTCCGGTGACCCGCTGGTGCCACGCCAGAGCTCGCAGTCGACCAGGACGTGGTCGATGGGCTTGTCTATGTAGCTGCCGAGCCGTGACCTGAGAGCCGCCAGGCGTGTGACGAGTTCCACCTGCTCGCGGACCACCGCGTCGTTGGTGGGCGTGGACAAGTCCTTGACCTGTGCCTTGTGCTCGTCGCCATTGAGCACAATGTACGGCGAGAACTCGATGTCGATCTTCGCATCGTGACGATCGGCAAGCGTCGCGGCGGCCTGAACCGTGTCGTCGGTATACCATCGACCGCTGAGGCAGACCGAACCCATGATGCGCACGACCTCATTGAGCACGGGGTCATCGACGTTCGTGATGGCGTCTTTGGCCAGCGGACAGGTCATGTGCGGCTTGGCCAGGCGGGGGATGGCCTTGAGCTGTCTGAGCCGAGGGTCTGCGGATATGGGTTCAACAGTCATGGGTCACCATCCTATGCAAGGCCCCGCACAAAGAAGGCGGGCACCCGGGCCTGTGGCCCGGGCGCCTCTGCCTTCCGGAGGGGAAATAAGCCGAAAAACGAGCGTTCAAGGGGTCGAGGGTTCGAGGGGCCAAGGGGGTCATCCGGTGGCCTCCTTTCGCTTCTCGTGCCACACGCGGACGCGTTTGAGCGCGTAGATGACCTTGCTGGCCGTCTCGGCGTCGAACTTCGCGTCGTCCACGGACTTGACGCGGAACTGCGCCTCCAGCCAGCGGTTCAACCGGTCTGTGTCCATGCCGGCCTCTTCGGCCAGGTGCATCGCATATGCCTTCTGCTTGGGGCTGGCGGTGCTGACGCCGAGCAGGCGCTCGATGAGCCGGGCGGCCTCGCGTTGCGAAAGCATGGAGATCGAGCCGGCCGGCGTGAGGGCACGGACGTCGTCAATGTCTAACGCGAGATCGTGACGCAAGCAGTGGATCAACGCGTTCTGTTTGCGCGTGATGGTGCCAGGGTCCGAGGGGCCAAGAGGTTTGGGGACTGAGGGTTCCAGGGTTCGAGGGCTTGAGGGGCCGGCCGCCCCGACGAGCGGGCGTTGGATCGCGTCGAACCGGAACTTGTAGCGGGCCTTGCCGTCCGTGAAGATGCCGGAGCCTGCCTCGGTGGCCGGCTTGACGAACGTCAGCGCATCGGCCCAGTTGCCGTCCCCGTCGGGGGCGATGAAGATGTCACCGGGTTGGGGGGTGCTGTCGGTCATGGTCAACTATGCGATCTTGGGGATGCACTGCGCCTTGGGGTCGGCAACGACGTCCTCGATTCGCTCGACGGACTCGCCACCGACACAGAGCTCCTCAACGCTCTCCAGGATTTCCACGGTGATCGTTGTTGCGCCGCTGCCCACGGCGTACTTGTACGCCAAGAACAGCAATATCTTGGTCATGCCGAAGCCGCCCAGGCTGAGTACGCAGGCGCGGCGCTGGAGCCACGTTACGGCGCCCTCAGAGACCTGGACGCCGAGGCTCGCCACCTGAATGAGCTTGCGAATATCGTCCTTCGTGAAGAGCGGCTGGTCGGGGCCTTTGCCGCCCTTGTTCTTGCGCGTGCGCTCGGTGAGGTCGCGGCGGATCACGACGCGGCTCGACAACTGGTCGACGATTTCACGGTAGCCGCCGGTCTGGCGGAAGCCGAACTTCTCGTAGATGGCCGGTTTCCCGGCGAGAAGGACCGGACAGCCGGTCTCGTCGTGCAGGTCGCGAATGAACTCCAGTGCCCTGTACGAGCACCGGTCGGCCTCGTCGATCATGAGCATGCGCTTGGTGTCCTTCAGGTGGCCGACCAGGCGGCGGAAGAGCTTGTCGAACGTATAGCTGGCCGGCAGTTTGAGGCGCTCGCACATCATCCGGCAGAGAGGGAGCGGGCGAACGTGCGCCTCGCCCACGCGGAAGAGGACCGGATTGCCGAGCCGGTCGGCGTCGTCGAGATTGGCGAGCGTGAAGCTCTTGCCGATCTGGGCGGGGCCGAAGACGATGCCCATCTTGCACGTCTCGGCCACGATCTCGGCGACGGCGACAATCTCCCTGGCGACGGAATGCTCGACGTACTCGCGGTTCTGGATGAGGTTCTGTCGCCGCGCGTCGAGCTCCATCCAGTTGTTGATGCGACGCAGATACGTCGTGTCGTCACACCCGCCCCTGCGCTTCTTCTGGCCGTAGGTGCCACGGAGGACCTCCGAGACCGTCCCCTTGCTCGCGTTGATCTGCCTGGCCAGGTCGGTTTGCGAGATGCCGTGCTTGGACAGGTACTCATTCGCGCGGTCACGGATATGAACCTTGCGCGCCGCGTTGATCGGTTCGTTTTCGGCGATCATCCTTGACGTCCTTGCCAGACGGCCTTCCTGGCCGATCAGCTCAAGAGTGTCTGGTTTGTGGCCTTGCTCATCCGGCATGGCGAGCACTCCGTATCACGTCGAACGCGTCGCGCGCGGGCGAATCCTCCTCGGTGTCCTCGCCGGGACCGTCGATGCGGCCGGTGGTCAGAATGTCTTCCGCGCTGGGGCCGGTGCTCTCGATCTCGTCGTCGAGCGGTTCGCCCGGGCCGGCGCCGAAGCCGAGGTTGGCGTTGACGGCGGCCCAGTCGATGGTGTTTGAACCGCGTTCGGACCGGCGCCGACCGGCGTCCGAACGGGGTTCGACGATCGCCCGTTCGACCGATTCGCGGAGGTCGGGGCGGGTGAGCTTCACTCGCTGCGGCTCGGTTGGGGGATCAACCTCGGCTTGCTTTGCCCGGTTGCGGCGGGCCATCGCGGCGATGGCGCCGGAGACGGGGGTGTGCAACTGGTCACGCGCGGTCTCGTGGGCCTGCTTGACAATGGCACGCGACTTCTTGCGGCGCCGGCCGGCCTCACGCATGTCCTCCTGAGTGGCACCCGTGAGCCGCTGCTGGGTCGCACGCGTAATCATGCGGCCCTGGAGGTCGCACACGTCGACGAAGTCGGCCCTGTCAGGCTGAATCCGAAGCTGGACCTCGCGGCCGAGAAGCTTGTAGAGATCGTCGTTGCCCTGGCCGTAGTAGACCCCCATCCACCGCACGCCGTTGCGCGTCACTGTGATCGGGCCGGCGACGCGGGCACAGAGATGATCGAGCAGGTAACCCGCCGGGACCTCTCGCTTGACCGGCCCGCGAAATTGAACCATCGCCTGGGCGGGCGTGAGTCCGTACAACTCGGCGATCGTGGTGGTGCGCGCATGATGCGCGTCGAGCCACTCGGCGAAACGCTGACGCACCTCGTCGATCGTGGGCAACTTGTGAATCGGAATCTTGGCGGCACCCTCCGGCCGGGCCTGTGGCGAGCCGCCACAATAGCCCACGTCGAACAGCTTGCTGAACGTGTCGCACACGGGTCGGAAATGCGACTCGATCATCTTGGCCCACGGTTGATAGGGAATCGCCCAGTGGACGTCGATGTCGAGTTCGCCGTACAACCCGGCGAGCCGCGACTGGTCGAAGTCGACCCAGCGCTTGTGCTTCTTGCGGTTGGCGCTGGCCTTGTAGTCCGTGCCGTTGTCGATGTGGACGGCGCATGGCGGGCCGTACTTCTCGACGCCCATGCGGAACGCGGCGAGGATTGAATCAGTGTTGGCACGGCGGTCAATGTGCCAGCCGACGAACACGCGCGAGCGCTCATCGAGCCAGGCCGTCAGGATCGGCCGGACGCGCTTCCACTGGCCGGAGCCGTCTTGCTGGCGGCAATGGATATCGAAAACGTGCTCATCGCCACACCACACATAGTTGCTGGGCAGGTGCTCACGGCTGCGCTGCATCTTCGGCTCGCACTGCATCTTGTAGGCACGGTCGCCCTCGCGGCCGCGAACGACGACGGACCGAGGCAGAGCATTCGCGCGACGGACGAACGTGGCATAGCCTGGAAGTTCCCAGCCGACTTCGCGTGCGCGATCCGCGACGAGCTCGAAACAGAGCTTCTTCGATCGGCGGTTCTCGTGCAGCCAGAGCGACAAGAAGTAGTCCCACGCCGCCGGCGGCATGGTGACTGCGGCGCCGGCGGGACGGCCGCGCGAATCGACCTGGGTGAGAATCTTGTTCGGGTGGCGATCGTAGCGGGCATCGCGGCGCTGGAAAGTCCGGACGGTCAGGCGCCCTTCATGTTTGGCGCTCAGGGGCGAAGACGGGAACCAATCCTTGACGAACCATTCGAGACAAACGGTTCGGCCTGCACCGGTGTCGGCCATGCGCTGGCGGACCTGGCGGCGGCCCTCCTCGATGATGCGCACCCACGCGCGGGCGCGATCGATCTGGGCGGTGCTGAGGCCGGCGAGGGTGGGAGCCGCTCCCTCACGGTCGCGGTTCGGAGCGAGCAACGCGCGGATTTCGTGGACGGCTGGGTCGAAGTGCCACGACTGGCCGAGCTTGCGGGCCTGGCCGAGTGGTTTGAGTCTCTCGGCCAGGCGACGCATGTGGCGATCAGAGACTCCAAGGTCTGCGCCTGGAATCCACGTGGCGGCGACGTCGTTGCCGGGATGCTGGGGTGTGGGTTGTGCGTTTGCCTGTGCCATGCTCAGTCCTTGGCCTTCTGTGCTTTCGGGGCGGCGCCGCAGTTTTCGGCGACGCCGAGGTTTGCCCGGTCGATGACGTACTTGGGCTCGCCGAACTGGCGCTTGTAGCGCGTGACCACGCGGCGGACCGAAACCGCCGAGATGCACCGGGCACTGGGCGGATAGCCGTCGCCGCCCTTGACACCGTAGTACGTCACGACGTACGAATCGTCTTGGTTGGCGTGGACCTCGATGAATCTGTCTGCGGGCATCGTCATAAGAAGCTCTCAGCTATCCGTCGTCCGGCCCCCACCTCTGAAGAGATGGGGCACCCACTCCTTCAGTTATGCGCCATTGGCGCCCATGCCTTGCCATGCCACACCGCACCTCGCCCAGCCGCGCCTCGCCTCGCCCTGCCGCGAAGATCGTTTCAGTCTCTCCGTCCGTGCGCCATTGGCGCCCTTGCCTTGCCTTGCCAGACCTAGCCTCGCCAGACCTAGCCGCACCTCGCCCGGCCCTGCCATGCCCCGCCGCGAGAAAGCCCTTAGGCCCGCTGGCGTTTCTGGGGCAGGACCTGCGGTGGATCGAGCTGGACGTTTAGGGCCTTGCGATCGCCGCGCATCAACGCGACCATGTAGTTGCTGCGCTGGACGATGAAGTCCCGCGCGTCCCGGTGCTCCTTCAGCGGGAGGCGTTCGTCCGAGATCGTCTCGGCCATGCGGCGGGCACGGTCTTGCGAACGAATCGCCCGGCCGGTGTACTTGGCGCTCTCCCGCAATTGCTCTGGGCCGTTGGCGCGTTCGTAGCCGTCTCCCTGGACGTTTCGCATCACAAACCCGTCGTCTCGTTGGCACCGCGTGCAGGCGCTGTTGACGATCCCGTAATAGCGCTGGCTGCCGTAGCGCTCGCCGACGATCCGGGCAAGGTCGTTATGACTGACGAAGTCGCCCTCGTCGAGCGAGCGGAACTTCGCACAGACCCGTTCGATCGCGTGCGTCCGGGGCACGCCGTTCATGACTGTTGTCAGTGGCATCTCAGACTCCTACTTGCGCCATTGGCGCCCATGCCTTGCCCGGCCACACCCCACCGCGCCCAGCCTCGCCACGCCAGACCGTGCCCAGCCTCGCCGCGTGATTGTGGACCGTTTCCGGTGTCATCTTGCGTTCCCTTCTCGTGCGCCATTGGCGCCCACGCCTCACCTTGCCGTGCCTGGCCCCACCCTGCCTAGCCCTGCCGAACCAGGCCCTGCCCTGCCGCGCCTTGGCGATTCACTATACGGTGGCGAGCGACGTCGTGAACCTTCCGTACGGTCCGGGCGACCTCGCTGAACCCGGCCGCCAGTCGCACAAGCCGACGTGCAGGCCGGTGATGCGCCACATCTCCTTCAAGATTTCCGTGGTGACCTGGTCGTCGACCACGGTGAACGTCCCAGTGAGCGCCCATTGGTCGAAACGCGGGCGCACGCGCACGTGCTTGGCCTGGCCGACCGCCGCACGCTTGGCGAAGAGCTGGAACCCGAACACGCGAACGGCGGCGGCCTGCTCGGTAAACGTGCCGTCGACGGCGAGGACGTCGGCGATCTTGACGCGCCGGCCGGCGACCTGGAGGGGGATAAAGAGATCATCGAACAAGATCGCGCTCTGGCTGAGACGCTTGAAGGTCTCCAGGCCCTTGAGCTCGATCTTCGCGGCGGCGCGCATGAGCGACGAACGCAGGTTGTCGTTCGGTATGGCGATGTGCTCGCCGTCGTGATACGTGTAGCCCTTCCAGGTGTCGGGCGGGCAGCGGTCATCGCCGGCCTTGAACTTGCCCTTGTTCTCCTTCTTGATGCGGGAACGCTCCTCCTCGATCCGGTCGGCCCACTCGATGTTGTCCCAGTGCATGATGAGCGGGCTGATGCCTTCGAGACCGAATCGGTATTGCTGTTCGTACATGTGCGGGTCTCCTTTGCGGGATTACGCGGCGATGCAGCGGGCGTCCTTGAGCCGCTGCAGGAACTTGCCGAGCTCGATGGGACGGTCGCTCGAATGCTCGGCGTGGAAGTCGTAGACGTACTGGTCGCCGTCGAGGCGGAAGACGGTCTCCCAGCCGCGTCGGCAGAACTCGCAGTACAACAGGGTGATCTTGCCGTCGCGGATCGGCTCCTCGGCGTAGTGCTCGCGGTTGCAGTAGCCGCTGCAACGGGGGCACTGTTTGATGTCAGTCCAGCTTTCTTCCACGCGCTGCATGACAGTTACTCCCCTTGCTCTTTGCGGTCGATGCGTTCGAGGAGCCATTCGTCTTGGGCGTCGAGGACGGTGTCGTCGAGCATCCAGCGGAAGCGCCAATACGTGAACGCAGAGGCGCAGAGGACGCAGAGGGCGCAGAGACCGAGAATGATGAGAGCGAGGATCATGGTTGGCCTCCGGCGAAAGCGCTGGGGGTGACGGCCTGGCCGTTGTTGCCGGTGCGGCGGCGGGCGTCGGTCATGATGGCGGTGACGGCCTGGTGGACGCCGAACTGGGCGGTGATGGACTCGTCGAACTCGCGCTCCCAGCGCTTGAACCGCTGCCACTCCTTGGGGTCGGTCGGGTCGATGCCGTTGTCGAGCAGAGTGAGCAGGGCCTTCTCTTCGTCGAGCTGCTGCTGACGCTTGTTGATCAGCCGGTTGAGCGTGGCGCGATCCGTCAGGTCCTTGACGGGCCGGGGCTGCTCGGTGGACCAGCCACACTCGCGGCGGATGTCGTCAATTAACTCGTTGGCGATGCCCATGACACATTCCATGCGCGGCGTCCTTGCCTGCGTCCTTGCCTGCGTCCGACCTGCGGACGGGTTGCGGGGTAAATCCGTTGCCCAGCAGCGCGGGGTCTTCCACAATGACAAAGAGGCCCCAAGGTGACTGGGGGCCGATTGTCGTTGGTCTTGGTCATGGCTGTTTGCCCGTTGGGCGGGGCGG
>CAYSBP010000100.1:0-10337 GCA_964429255.1 uncultured Planctomycetia bacterium | reverse complement strand
CCTCGGCCAGATCCAGATAGGCGTTGACGATGCGTCCCAGTGACTCCAACTCATCCTTGGCCAGATAGTTTTTGGCAACGAATACATCGGGTTTCACGATCTTGCCGTCAGGAGCTTTTTCCCATGAGGTGAGCCCCATGTGGGCTTTGGTGCTGTCCGCCCGTTGCATAATCAGTTCGGCTGCAGTACTGCCGTGGATAGCGAAATGTAGCTTGTTCTGGACCTTGGCAAAGAACGCCTTAGTGGTTGGGGCATCTTCATTGTAATCGACGCTGGTGGCGTAAATGTCGGTGATCTTCTGGTAAAAGCGGCGTTCACTGAGACGGATCTCCCGGATCTCTTCCAGGAGGCGCTCAAAGTAATCCTCACCGAGGAAGGTTCCATTTTCCATGCGCTTTCTATCCAGCACATAGCCTTTGATGGCAAACTCCCGCAAAACCTGAGTCGCCCACTGGCGGAACTGGGTAGCCCGTACCGAATTGACCCGGTAGCCCACCGAGATGATGGCGTCCAAGTTATAGAAATCAACGTTCCGGGAGACCTCGCGTTTGCCCTCACTTTGAACTATCCGGAATTTCCGGATAGTTGCCTCACGAGCTAACTCAGCCTGATCGTAAATATTTTTCAGGTGCTCACTAACGGTACGTACATCCACATCAAAGAGTTGTGCCATCAGCTTTTGGGACAGCCAGATGGTTTCATCCTCGTACCGGGCTTCGATGCTCTGATCGCCCGCCTGTCCGGTAAAGATCAGAAACTCAGCCGTACTGTTGCGAATCAGCAGCTTTCCTTTGTCTTTATCCTGTTTCATGGTTCGATTCCCATTTTCTATTCTCTCTCCAGCGCCTCTCGCACCTTAGCAGCCAGATCCCCTTTCGAGAACGGTTTCTGGATGAAGTTCACCCCTTCATCCAGGACGCCGTGATGGGCGATGACGTTGGCCGTGTAGCCCGACATGAACAGGCGCTTGAGATTGGGGTAATGACTCAAGATGTTCCTGGCCAGATCGCGGCCGTTCATCTCGGGCATGACTACGTCGGTCATGAGCAGGTGGATCTCGCCGCTGTGTATATGGGCAAGCTCAATGGCCTCGCCCGGGGTGCCGGCCGCCACCACTGTGTACCCCTCCCGCTCCAGCATCATGGTGGTCATGCGCAGGATCGCCGGTTCGTCTTCCACCAGCAGGATGGTCTCGCTGCCACGCGCTGCCGCCTGGGGTTTTCGTTCCTCCGTCTCCGCCGTCTTGGCAAGGTGGCGCGGCAGGTAGATTTTGAAAGTCGTTCCCTGGCCCGGCTCGCTGTAGATATTGATGAAGCCCTGGTTTTGCTTGACCACGCCGTAGACCGTGGCCAGGCCCAGGCCGGTGCCTTTGCCCGACTCTTTGGTTGTGAAGAACGGCTCGAAGACATTATCAAGCGTTTCGGCATCCATGCCGCAACCGCTGTCGCTCACGGCCAGCCTAGCATATTCCCCGGGCACAAAACCAGAGTGATCTTTGCAGTAGGCTTCGTCGAAAACGGTGTTGCTCGTTTCGATGGTCACCTTGCCGACGTCGGCAATGGCGTCCCGGGCATTGACGCACAAGTTGGCAAGGATCTGGTCGATCTGGCTGGGGTCGATCTTGACCGACCACAATTTATCGTCCGGTATCCAGGCCAGATCGATGTTCTCGCCGATGAGCCGTTTCAGCATCGTGGTCATGCCCGTCACGGTCTTGTTCAGGTCGATCACCTTGGGGGCCACGGTCTGTTTGCGGGCAAACGCCAGAAGTTGCCGAGTCAGATCGGCGGAGCGTTCACCAGCTTTTCTGATTTCCGTAAGATCGGCATAAAACGGCTGATCCGGGTCCATCTCCTCAAGGATCATATCCGAATGCCCGAGAATCACCCCCAGCATGTTGTTGAAGTCGTGGGCCACGCCGCCGGCCAGACGGCCGACGGACTCCATCTTCTGGGCCTGGTTGAGCTGGGACTGGAGCTTTTCGCGTTCCTCCTCCGCCCGCTTGCGCTCGGTGATGTCCTGGAAGATGCAGGCGAACTGTCCCGGCGCGGGACGAAAGGCGGTCACTTCAAAATACTTTCCGAGGTCGGCGCTGTGGTTCCTGAATTGAACCGGTTCGCCGGTGAGCGCCACCTTGCCGTAGGTTTCGATCCAGTGCGACTCCGTGCCGGGCAGGACATCCAGAACCGTGCGGCCCACAATGTCCCCGGCCTTCAGTCCGGTCATACGCTCGAATGCCGGGTTGACGGCCAGGAAACGGTAATCCACCGGCGTTCCGGCCGTATCGAGGATGATCTCGTGCAGTGCAAAGCCGTCCAGCATTTCGCGGAACAGGGTCCGGTATTCCTGTTCGGCCTTGCGACGGGCGGTGATGTCGCGGCTGATCGAGAGCACGGAAGAGATGGCTCCCTGCGCGTCCCGTTCGGGGACAAGCCGCCAGTTGAAGACCGTTGGCCACAAGACAGCCTGCCGTAGGCCCTCTATGGTGAACTCGGTCTCGGATGGCGCGCCACTGTCAAACACCTGCCGGATGGATTCCTCCCAGAAGCGGCACTGGGCCTCCGGGAAGCCCAGTTCGGCGTGGGTCTTGCCGATGAACTGCGCCGCCTCCATGTCCACCGTTTCGCGGACATTGTCGGAGACGAACAGATGCCGCCCCTCGCGGTCGAAACGCATCACGGTATCGGGCAATCCCTCGACCAGCGCCCGATGTGTTTCCTCGCTCTCGGCAAGATTCGCCTGCGCCTGGTGTTGGGCGGTTATATCGATGGCCGAGGCAGCGATGCATTGGGGGTTGCCATCGTCCTTGATCAGGACGCCGCTCATCAGCATGGGGAACTCCGTGCCATCTTTGTGGCGATGCCAGACGGGCGTGGGCGCGTAATGCCCCTCCTGCATCAAGGATGCATTGAGACGGTCCACCGCTTCCATTTGCTCCCGGCTGTGAAAAATGGACAAAGGCCTTCCAATGAGCTCCTCGGGACTGTAACCGTGGATTTCGGCAAAGAATCGGTTTATATACAGCAGATTGCCTTGAAGATCGGCAATCGCCTTGCCGTAAACCGCATTGTCTGAAATAATTTTGAATCGCCTGTTCTCCTCCTCGGCCCGCTTGCGCTCGGTGATGTCAAAGAAGGTGACGACGACCTGGCGCAATCGCCCATCGGCATCCAATTCAGGGAACGCGTTCGCCTGGACCCAGATGCGATCTTCTGTTGCGGGGCTGTCGATGCCCATCACGAGGTCGCGCATCGGTTGGCGCGTGGCGAGAACGTGGTTCACGGGGTACTCTTCGAGCGGCATGACGGTTTCGTCTTCCCGGACGAAACGCCAGGCCGGGTCGATGGCGGTTTTCCCCGTCATCTGGTCGAGGGACAGGCCCAGCAATCTGCACGCCTGTTCGTTAGCAAGAATGATCTGCGTGTCTGGAGCATGCACGACCACGCCGGCGTGCATATTCTTAACCAGTAGCCGGTATTGCTCCTCGCTCGCGCGCAACTCTTCCCGCCGCCGGTATGCCTCGGTGACGTCGCGGAAGACGAGCACGGCGCCGCTGACGGCCCCGGAGGCGTTGCGGATGGGCGCGCAGGAGTCGGCGATCTGGTGTTCCGTGCCGTCTTTGGCAATGAGCGCGGTGTGGTTGGCCAGGTCCACAGTCACGCCTTCGGCCAGCGCCCGCACCACCGGGTTGTCGGCGGTCTCGCGGGTCTGGGCGTTGATGATCCGGAAGACATCTTCCAGAGGCCGTCCCGCCGCCTCGGCACTGGTCCAGCCGGTAAGTATCTCAGCCGTGCGGTTGATGCTCGTGACTTTTCCTTCGCGGTCACAGGCGACTACCCCGTCGCCGATGGAGCGCAGGGTGGCCGAGAGGTGTTCCTCGCTCTCGCGCAACTCCCGCGTGCGCACTTCGAGCAGGTCCTGGACGCGCAGCAGGGCGCGCTCACGCCTGGCCCGGGCGGACAGCTCGATGAGGAACTCGGGTTCGAAGGGCTTGCGCAGGTAGGCGGCGGCGCCCCGCTTCATCCAGTCCAGGGCCAGCTCCGGCGTCGGGTCGGTGGTCATCATCAGGCAGACGCAGTCGGGCCGCTCGGTCTGGAGGGCGTCGAGCAGGGCTTCCCCCGTGCCGTCGGGCAGGTGATAGTCCAGCACGGCCACATTGTAGGGTGTTTTGGCGAGGGCCGCCTCGGCCTCGCGGACCGTGAGCGCCACATCCGCCCGGTAGCCGTTGGCGGCGAAGGTCTTCTTGAGCAGCCCGGCCAGGGTCTTGCCGTCCTCGACGATCAGCGTCCGGGGCAGGCGGCGCGCCTCTTTTCCTGTCAGCAGGGCCTTGATCTGAGCCGTGAACGCCTTGCCGTCCACGGGGGAGGGCAGGAAGGCGTCGGCCCCGACATCGGCGGAGATATGTTCAGAATGGTCGCCGGCAAAGGTGGCCGAGACCACCAGGATGGGAACCTCGTTGAAGGACTCATACTCGGGCGAGCGCAGCAGGCGGCAAAAGCGCCAGCCGTCGATGCCGGGCATGTAGAGGTCGGTCACGACCAGATCGGGCGGGTCGGCCGTCCACATGGCGGTCAGCGCCGCCTCGGCACTCTCGAAGGCGCGCGCCTCGACGCCGGCCCTGGCCAGCAGCCCGGACAGGATGCCAAGCTGGGTCGTATCGTCGTTGACCACGACGGCCGCGGGTTTTGTTTCTTTGTTGTTCATAACGCCTCCAAAGGTTTCATCATGTGTCCTCCGCGTCCCCGGCGAATTCGGGATAGAGCTTCTTCATGCACTCCGGGCAAACGCTGTGGCTGAACTCGGCCTCGGTGTGGTCACGGACATAGACCTCGACCTGGCTCCAGTAGCCATGGTCGTCGCGGATCTTCTTGCAGCTCGCGCAGATGGGCACAATGCCGCGCAGGGTCTTGATCTCGGCCAGCGCCCGTTGCAGCTCCCCGATCTTCCCGGCAAGCTCATCCTGCATCTCCACCATGCGGCGGCCCACCTCGACCCTGGCCCGCAGCTCGCCCACATCGAAGGGCTTGGGCAGGTAGTCGTTGGCCCCGGCGTCCAGCCCGGCGATGATCTCCGCCTTGTCTATCTTGGAGGTCAGCATGAGGATGTAGGGCGGCCGGTCGCCGGGCAGGGCGCGGACCCGGCGCAGCACTTCCAGGCCGTCCATCTCCGGCATCATCCAGTCGAGGACGACAAGCCGGGGCGCGTCCGGTTGCTGCAGCGCTTCCCACGCTTCGAGGCCGTTGACGGTCTCCACTGGCTCGTGCCCGGCTTTTTTAAGCACAGCTGTGAGCATGCCGCGTGAAGTGAAATCGTCTTCGGCGATCAGGATTCGCATGGCGGGGCTCCTCGAAAGTCATTGTCCGCGAACACTACCCGGTTACGACCCTCCGCCTTGGCGCGATAGAGCGCCGCGTCGGCAGCGGCCACGAGATCGTCCACGGTATCACCGCTGTTGGCGATGGCCGCGCCGATGCTCACCGTAATGGACAACGCTCCCGATCTCGTCTCCATTGTGGTCCCGGCGATCGATGTGCAGAGCCTGTCATATAGACTGTTGGTATCCACACCTGCCTTCATCGGGGCAATCATGAGGAATTCCTCGCCCCCCATGCGACCGATGGAATCATACACCCGGCAGCATGCGGTCATAACCCTCGCCAATTCGCAGAGAACATCATCCCCCGTCTGGTGGCCGTAGGTGTCGTTGAACGATTTGAAATGGTCAATATCGCATATTCCTATGCTCACCCCATCGGCATGGCGACCGGCCCGCGCAAGTTCTTTGTGCAATAGGTCGAGAATGGCCCGGCGGTTCAACATCCCGGTCAATGGATCATGAGCGGCTTCATGTGCCAACGCTTCCCGGCTCTCGGCCAGCGCGTCCTGCATCTCCACCATGCGGCGGCCCACCTCGACCCTGGCCCGCAGCTCGCCCACATCGAAGGGCTTGGGCAGGTAGTCGTTGGCCCCGGCGTCCAGCCCGGCGATGATCTCCGCCTTGTCTATCTTGGAGGTCAGCATGAGGATGTAGGGCGGCCGGTCGCCGGGCAGGGCGCGGACCCGGCGCAGCACTTCCAGGCCGTCCATCTCCGGCATCATCCAGTCGAGGACGACAAGCCGGGGCGCGTCCGGTTGCTGCAGCGCTTCCCACGCTTCGAGGCCGTTGACGGTCTCCACTGGCTCGTGCCCGGCTTTTTTAAGCACAGCTGTGAGCATGCCGCGGCTGGTGAAATCGTCTTCGGCGATCAGGATGCGCATGGCGGGGCTCCTTTCATGGTATCAGCTTCAGTTTACGTAGCTCCTCCAGCAGTTTGGCCTTCTGGATGGGCTTCGTGAGGTAACCGTCGCACAGGCTTTGGTAGGCCGCCATGACATTCTTGATATCATCCAGGGCCGTGGTCATGACGATCTTCGCCCCGTTCGACGACAGGGTGTCCCGGGCTTCTTCCTGCTCCCGTATCCGGCGCAAGGCCTCCTGGCCGTCCATCTCCGGCATCATGATGTCCAGGCAGATAAAGGTGTAGGGCTCGTCCGTTTCCAGCGCAACGGCCGTGGCCTCCACCGCCTCCTTGCCGTTCACGGCGATGTGGCATGGTCCGTAGCTCTTCAGGAGTTCCTGCAACAGCAGGCGGCTGGTGAAATCATCCTCGACAATCAGTGTTTTCATGGTGTGTCTCCTTTCATGGTTTGTTTCAATTCTGCAAACGTTGCTGCCAGTTCATCTAAACGCGTTTTGATACTCTCCAGGTCGCCCGCCTTGCCGGCCTGCTCCAGTTCGGATGCCAGGGCCTGAAGGGCCTCACCGCCCACGTTGGCCGAAGCGCCCTTGATGGTGTGGGCCTGGCGTTCGGCCCCGGCGGCGTCACCAGCATCCAGATAGCCCCGCAGGGCTTCGATCTGCTGGGGTATGTCCATCAGGAACCCCTCAAGGATCGTCCCGGCCAGTTCCTCGTCGCCCATCAGCCGCTCCAGCATTCCGGCGCGGTCAAAGACCACCGGTGAAGGCTGATGGCCTTCTTCCGCCTTCTGACTTATTACTGCTGCCTCCTGCACCCCGGTTTCCGCGCCATCCTTGGGCAGCCATTTGTCGAGGACCTCGGCCAGGGCCTGCGGCGTCACCGGCTTGGCCACATAGTCGCTCATGCCGGCATCGATACACTTCTCGCGGTCGCCCTGCATGGCGTGGGCCGTCATGGCGATGACGGGAATATCGTGGTTAAGAACCGCCGATTTGAGGTCACGGATAACGTCGGTGGCTTCGTAGCCATCCATCTCGGGCATTTGACAGTCCATGAGCACGACGTCGTAGGGGATGGTCTCGAGCGCCTTGACCGCTTCGGCGCCATTGGCCACAGCGTCGGCCGAAAGGCCCAACTTCTTGAGGATACCCAGCGCCACCTGCTGGTTGGTGATGTTGTCTTCGGCCAGCAGGATGCGGGCCTTGCGGCGCGTAAAATTGGGCAGCGCCTCACGGGCCGTGTGGCGCGTGGCGATGGGCCGGGGCGCGCCGTCGGCGCCGGAGTCTAGCGCCTGGGAGAGCACGCCTTTGAGCTCCTCATGCCGGACCGGCTTGGTGGCGTAGGCGGCAAAGCCGATCTCCTGCAGACGCCTCACGTCGCCGCGTGCTCCCAGCGACGTGAGCATGACCAGGCGCGTGTCCGCGATCTTTGCGTCCGCTTTCACGGCGCGGCCCACCGCTTCACCGTCCATGTCCGGCATCTGCATATCCACGACGGCGAGCCGGAAGGGGTCCTTTTCGTCCAGGGCGCGGTAAAGCGCCTGCAGTCCGGACGGCCCGTCATGGGCCTCCTCCGGACGCATCCCCCAGGAGCTCAGGCGGGTCAGGAGGATCTCCCGACTCGTGGCGTTGTCATCAATTATCAGCACCCGCACCCCGGAAAGCTCGGCGGGCAGCGCCGCAACCTCCCGCGCCGCGTCCGCCCGCTGGCCGAAGCGCGCCGTGAACCAGAACTCAGACCCCTGGCCCACCACGCTCTCCACGCCGACCTCGCCGCCCATTATCCCGGCGAGTTGCTTCGAGATGGCCAGGCCCAGGCCCGTGCCGCCGTACTTGCGCGTGGTGGAGGCGTCCGCCTGGGTGAACTGCTGGAACAGCATGCCGATCTTGTTCGCCGGGATGCCGATGCCCGTGTCGCGAATGGAGAATCGCAGCAGACAGGAACCATTGTCTCTTTCTTCCGTCTCCCGCACTCTACTGACCCGCACCGCCACTTCCCCTTTGTGCGTGAACTTCACCGCGTTGCCGGTGAGGTTGGTGAGGATCTGGCGCAGCCGGCCCGGGTCGCCCGAAAGCAGGGTCGGCACATCGAGGTCGGCGGCGCAGAGCAGCTCCAGGCCCTTGTCGTGGGTCTTGAGCGCCATGGTCGCGGCGAAGTCGTCCAAGAGGCTCTGCAAGTCGAAGTCCAGGGTCTCTATGTCCAGTTTACCGGCCTCGATCTTGGAAAAGTCCAGGATGTCGTTGATCAGCCCCAGGAGTGACTCGCCGCTCGACTTGACGATTTCGGCATAGCGCCGCTGGTCCTCGTCAAGCTCGCTGTCGAGCAGAAGACCCGTCATGCCGACGACCCCGTTCATGGGCGTGCGGATCTCGTGGCTCATGTTCGCCAGGAACTCGCTTTTGGCCGCATTGGCCATCGCCGCCTCGGCGGCCATGTCGTTGGCTCGCGCGGTTGCTTTCTCAAGATGTTCGTTGATCTCTTCGGTCTCTTTTCGGGCCGCCTCGGCGTCCTCCATCATGCTCAGGGCGGTTTCCTTGGCTTGCTCTAACTGTAAGACATTCTCCGCCATCTGGCTTTCCGCCTGCTTGCGCTCGGTGATGTCGGTCGAGATTCCAACCAGTTGCGTGATGGAGCCATCATCGTTCCGGATCGGGTTGAGAACGACCCACCAGGTCACAGGCGTGCCATCCGGACGTATGCAGTCAGCTTCGAACGACGACTTTTCTCCCTGCAATGCCCTGGCTAACGCTTCTTCGACGACCGGCTGGGTTTCCTCGGGCCAGACGTCGGGAAACCGGCGTCCCAACACGTCCTCTTCGGTCCAGCCCATGGCCTCAAGACCACTGTGGTTGATCGCGGCATAGCGTCCCTCCTTGTCGAAGAGTTTGACGCAGTTGGGAGCACCTTCCACAAGCGAACGGAATCTCTCTTCGCGCTCGCGCAAGACCTCTTGTTGGGCGCGGATGCCCGCATCGGTGCGGCGCAGCATCACGAAAAGCAGGGCGAAGATCGCTGCCAGCAGGGTCAATCCGGCCGTGTCGCCAAGGGTTATGTCGCGGTTGAAGGCGGCCTTGAGTTCGGTGATGTCGTTCATGACCAGCAGGTCCCCGACCTCCTTGCCGGAGGCGTCCTGGAGGGGCAGGGCCGTAACGCGCCAGGCCTTGTTGCCGTCGGCGATCTCCCGGTCGGTCGCACCGTGCTCGTGGCCGCTGGCCGGATCATGGTCGGTGAAAGCTGCAAAGGCGTCGGGCAGACGTCCCTGGGAGGCGTAGATGATCACGCTGTGGGACAGGCGGTCCCAATCGGCCTCGCGCCCCAGCATGCGCATGCCCGCTTCCCAGGTCTCACGCTTAAGCGCATCCTTGTAAATGGTCACCACCAACTCGATGCAGGGCTTGTCGGATTGGATCGTCTGCAGAACGTCCTCAATTTCCTTGCCCAGTTCCACATACCCGAGCAGGGTCGGGCCGTCGAAGACTGGCGCTACCGTCCGCAGGGTGAATGTGCCTAACGGGCCGAGCTCTATCCCCGATGCGGTTTTACCAGTGCGTTCGGCCTGGGTGGCGGTAAAACGACCGATGGTGTCGCCGTACTTCTGCGGATTGTGGACACGCAACAGGCAGACTCTGTCCACGTCGAAAAAGTAGAAATGAGTAAGGCCTTGTTCCTTATGCAGTGTTTCGTATAACGGGCTCCAGTCGGCCAGGAGCCGCTCCCGGTCGCTGTTTTGAAGCCCCTGGCGCGCGCGGTCATCCATGATGATGGCATGAAGCGCCGTTGCCAGCCCCCGGGCCTGCAGATCCAAAAACTCTTGCAGGTCGCCTTGGACTTCAGTCGCCGCCAGGGCGGTGCGCTCGTTCAGCCGCTCTTGATGCTGTTGATACAGAAGCGCCCCCGCGAGGACGAAGAGCAGGATCAAAAGGATCGTCAAGCCCGGCAGCAAGCGGCGCAGGACCGGCTTGGCAGACGCTTTGGCGCGGCCGGAGGCCGTGAGTGCCGCAGCAAGGCCGATTATCAGCAGTGCCAGTAAGCCCACCGGAAGCGCGGCGTTGGCGGCCACATCCCATTTCCAGTTGCCGGCGTCGATATCCATGCCCA
>CAYSBP010000099.1:0-10366 GCA_964429255.1 uncultured Planctomycetia bacterium | reverse complement strand
TGAAGCCGACAACGCCCGCCACGATGTATTCCTCGAAAGCGGGATTGATCTGTACCAGGAGGATCCGGGCCATGAATGACCTGACCGGAGAATTACTGGCAGCGGTTGTTGCAGCGACGCCTGAGCGGAAGGAAGCCGCGCTCAAGGTTCTTCGCGGCGAGAACGTAAGCCCGACGCCGCCGGCCGAAAAGTTCGTGACGCTGAAGGAATGTGCCGGGCAGTTGGGTGTCAGTGCCTGCTCACTTTGGCGCTGGAAAGTGCCCGGGCACGAGCTGGGTGGCCGACGTCGGTTCCGGATCAGTGAGGTGCAGGCTTACCTGGAAAGCGATGAGTTCAAGAGGGTATCGGCTGATCTCCGCGAGAATCGGAAACAGTGATGTATGGGAACTGCCGTCGGGCCCGGGCGGGCGGCGGTTCCGATTTGAATAGCCCGGATATGGAGGCGCGAAACGCGATGAGCGATATGCGCGAAGCAAAGGTGGTGCGGTGCGACAAGCTCAAGAAGTTTGCCTGCGTCGTGTGGGGAGCCGGAACGTACTGGGCTCTCCTTGTAGCGGTGATGGTTGGGGCTGCATGGCTGATCAACATTGGTGTGTTCGGCGTGTGGCTGCCGGTCTGGCTCGCCATGATCGGGGCTCAGGTGGTGTCGGAAGTGTTCAAGTCGGTGGTCGGCGAGTAACGAGAAGCAGGAAAGGAAAAAGGTCATGGCAATACTACAGCAACCTACAAACAACGGGAATCCGTTTGTGGATTCGATTGGCGACGATCTGGCTCCGGCCGGGACGTTCGTGGCAACGATCCTGGACATCAAGGATGAGTTCGGGGTCCAGCGGACGAAGTTCCAGAGCACCGAAATGGAGCAGGTCGATTTGACGTGCTTCCTGTTCGGGTTCAGGGACGCACAGGGCGCGGAGCACCGCGTGTCGAGCAAGAGGATGAGGATCAGCGGGAATGAGAAGAGTTCGCTCTTCGGGTTCCTGAAGTCCCTGCTGGGGCGCGCGCCTCAGTTCGGTTGGGATTACTGCACACTCAAGGGCAGGCAGTGCCTGCTCACGGTGGAGCATATCCAGCGACGTGATGGCAGCGGTGTCTTCGCTGCGATTGCGGCGTTGTCACCGGTCCCGGCCGGTTTTGGTGCCCCGGCCCCTCGTGCGGCGGCCGCGGTAACGCAGGCCCCGATGGCGGCGATGCCGTCGGTGGCTCCTGTCATGGCCCCCGTCGGGCCAGCAATGGGACCTGTGGCTCAGGATGATCCGATTCCGTTCTGAGGGAATGGGACGGATGGGAACAGATGAGACGTATGGCGGGAGCGGCCCGGAAACGGGTCGCCCCGCAGGGAGTGGAAAGATGGCTGTTTTGACAAAGACGAAGTTTCCGGGATCGCACTGGTATCAGAAGGACGGGACGCCGATGCACAGGCTTCGGACTGCGGACGGGAGTGGTGAACGGGCGACAACGATTCGGGATGCGCGGCGCATGGGGCTTTACCCGAGTGTGACGAGCATCCTGAACGTGTTGGCGAAGCCGGGACTGGAGAAGTGGAAGCTGAACCAGGTTGCCCTCGCAACACTGCGGTCGCCGAAGCAGGAGAACGAGGGAGATGAGTACTGGTGCAATCGCGTTCGGTCGGCGGCGTTCGAGCAGGTGGAACAGGCCGCAGACAAGGGATCAATGATTCACGGCGCTCTCGAGAAGGCGATGGCTGGCGAGGCATTCGACCCTGAGTTGGCGGTCTACGTCGACCCGGTCATGGAGTGGAAGGCTTCTGTGGGGATCGAGATCGTTGAGCGTGAGATCCGGTTGGTGAATGAGGACCACGGGTTCGCCGGTATGGCTGACGTGTTCTTCCGATACGGAGATCGCGGGATCGGGATCCTCGACTACAAGACCCGTAAGACGAAGCCGGGCGAAAAGTTGCGGGCATACGACAACCAGGCGCTGCAGCTCGCAGCGTACGCGGCGACGTACTGGGGGGAGGAGAATATCGACCGGGTGCTGGCTGCGAACGTGTTCATTTCGAGCACGGAGCCGGGGCGGATGGACGTGGTAAAGCATGAGGGTATCGCCAGGGACTGGGAGGCTTTCAAGTTGGTGGCGGCGTTGTGGCGGTATCAGTCAGGGTATGATCCGAGGGTCGTGTCGTGAGTGTTGGGTTTGCTCCGAGAATATGCGGCTTTCTTTCGCGAGCAAGCCGGCTGCGCGATTTCACGCAATCCGTCGCATTCCCTCGGGTGACGCGGATGCTTATCCAGCGTCACCGTCGGGAATGCAACGTCTCACGCAAACTTGCGCGCCATTTGCTCGTGATTCGAAATAAAGCCGCGGTTTCACCCCGGCTTCGCCGGGAAAAAGAGAGAGGCGTCTGATGTTTCCTGAGGCTACACAGCTTGTGAGACCGGAGGAGTGGCAGCCGGGCGGGAGCCTGTTTGGCGTGGACCCGTGCACCAGAGATGCTTCGCGTCACGGTGCAGGGCAGGTTTCGAGACGGGTGGTGTCGGTGGACTTTGAAACATACTACGCGACGGGGTACTCGGTGGCGGAGCTTGGCGATTGGGCGTACTGCCATGATCCACGGTTTCACGCTTCGCTGGTGGCGGTGTCGGATGGCGTGCAGACGTGCGTGTGCAGGCCGGAGGATTTCCCCTGGGCTTCCATCAACGGAATGCTGTGGGTGTCGCACAATCGCGGGTTTGACAAAGCGGTGTTCGACCGACTTGTCGAAGTGGGAGTTATCGGACGCGACGGAGCGCGTCCCTCCAAGTGGCACTGTACGGCGGCGTTGTGCGCGTACCTGCAGTTGCCTCGGAATCTGGAGGGGGCGGTACGTGAGGTCTTTGGGATCACGATCGACAAGGGGTTGCGGCGGCAGCTCAAGGGCGTCGACCTGAGGGTGGAGTTGCTCGGGGTGAATCAGGAGTTGCTGCGTTATGCGGCGACGGATGCGGAGGCGTGCCTCGGGCTGTGGGTGCAGCTTGAGCACGGGTGGCCGGATCATGAGCGGCGGCTCTTCGAACTGACTGAGAACATGGGCGCATGTGGGCTGGCAATGGACTGGGACTACATCGCGAGCCGGAAACGGGACCTGCAGGAGATTGTTGACTCCCTGGCGGCCGCGTTGCCGTGGTCGCCTCCCCTCTCGATCAAGGAGTTCCGGCTGGCGTGCGATGCGGCGGGCGTAGCGCCGCCGAAGAGCACGTCGGCAAGTGACACGGATTTCATGCGGTGGCTGAGGGAGAATATCCGTAGCGATGCGGCAACGTGGGTGCGGCACATGCAGCGGATCAGATCGGCAAACAGGACGGCGAAGGTTCTGGAGTCTATGGAACTGAGGAGAATTGAGAGGTCAGAGTGCAGAAGTCAGAGACGTGACGTAGATGTGGAACCGCAGATTGACGCCGATGAACGCCGATTCGGACGAATGGCGTATCAGCTCAAGTACTGCGGCGCGAGCACGGCCAGGTGGTCGGGCGGCGGTGGCCTGAATATGCAGAACCTGAATCGGAAGCAGGCGGAGGGCGTAGACCTGCGCCGTGCGATCGTGGCGCCTCCCGGCATGAAGCTGGCTGTGGTGGATTACAGCCAGATCGAGAGTCGGGTGCTCCTCTTTCTTGCCGGTGACCTGGAGACGCTGGAGATGTTTCGGGCGAATCCAGACGTGGATGCGTACGAGGTCCATGCCCGCAGGACCATGGGGTGGAGGGCGCCCGACTTCGGGCGCGCTGCGCCACTACGTCGTGGCGATTCCGCCGCTCCCGCCTCGGAATCGGAGACGTTGAAGGCTTACTGCGAGCGTACGGGATCGAATCTTCGGCAGTTGGCGAAAGCGCGTGTGCTGGGTCTGGGGTTCAGTTGTGGGGCCAAGCGGTTCATTGAGGTGGCAAAGGTGATGGCGGGGCTGGATCTCAGTTACCCAGAGTCGGATCGGATCGTGAAGGAGTATCGCGAATCGAATCCGAAGGTGGTTGAGCTCTGGAGCCGGCTGGGTGATGCCTGCACCTCGTGCGAAGGCGGGAACTACGTGCTGCCACTCCCCTGCACACAGGTGCGACCGGAGTTGATGCGGTACCTGATCTACCGGGACATCGCGTTCGATGACGATGGAATCCTCTGCACGGTGAACGGGGAGCGTACGCGGATCTACGGTGGCCTGCTTGCGGAGAACTGGACGCAGGCAACGGCGCGGGATGTGTTGGCCTCGGCTTGGTTGCGCTGTGCTGCAGCAGGATATGTCCCCGTGCTCTCTGTTCACGATGAACTTGTGTTTGAGGTGCCGGAAGGAACCGCGGAGCGGGACCTGGCGACGATTATTGAAATCATGGAGCAGCCTCTTGGCTGGGCTGCGGGGTTGCCGCTGAAGTGTGACGGGGATCTCATGGACCATTACCGGAAATGATCCCCGAACCAGAGCGGAGCACGGTTCAGGGCAGGCATGGCTGAGGAGAATCAGGAACGAACATGGCAGAGATCTATCCATTTTCGAGTGTGACTGTGGCGCGGCTGCGGGCAATGCCGGGGCCCGGCAATACGCACAGGTGGCTTGCGCAGGTGGCAAGCGGGCTGAGCGGGTTCTTGCCGGCGGAGAATTGTTTTGAGTTTCTGCGGCGGTGCTGTGACGAGCTGGTGAGTCACAGGCTGGTGCCGGATCGGGAGATCGAGGGGGCGGTGGATTTTGCGTATGCGAGCGAGGGGTCCGGGGTGAACTTCGGGCGCGGAGCGCTGAAGTGGCCTGAGCCTGATGCGGGAGCGATCGGGAAGGTACTGAACGAGGTTGAACCGGTCTTCGAGGGCGAGCAGAGCACAGGGATGAAGCCGTCGGATGTACTGCCGTCACTATTCTCGCCGGGTGAGCTGGTGTGCACAGGTGCAGACAGTCAGCGGGCGGTTGTGCGGCCGATTGATGCTGTACTGGCAGACGCGGAGCGGCTGCAGTTCATCGTGGTGAATCCAATGAAGGGGTTGAGCGGGTTGACGCGCCAGGGGAAGCCGTCGGCCCGGTGCCAGAGCAATGTGGGCGTGCGGCGGCATATCGTCGCGGAGTTTGATGATGCCTCTCTTACGAAGCGGATGCAGGCGCAGCTTGCATCGGCGCTTGGACAGTTGGCCCCTTTCGTCATGGCAGTGTATTCCGGCGGGAAGAGCGTACATGCGTGGTATCGCGTGGACGGGATGAGCGTCAGGGATCAGGCGCGGTTCTTTGCGGTGGCGTGCGTGCTGGGGGCGGACCCGACACGCTGGGATGTGTGTGGATGGTTACGCATGCCCGGAGGGCTGCGTGTTGTGGACCCTTCGACAGGCTCAGGACAGGCGGGGTGCAGGTATGTGCGCCAGAGGATTCTTTATTGGAGTGACGACAATGGATGAACGGACGCCCTTGGACATTCTGATGGCCGACTTCCTGCCGGCCGAACGCGTAGCGGAGGTGGAGCAGGAAGTATCGAAGATCAACGAGCTTCCGCCGGTAAAGAAGCTGGGCGAGCTGGCAACGCCGGTCTACGGGAACGACCCCTCGGAATTGATCAAGGATCGGTTCCTGTACCTCGGGGGCGTGGCTCTGTTGTTGGGGCCGACGGGGATAGGAAAGTCGGCGCTGGATATGCAGCTTGGGATCCACGTGGCGATCGGCAAGCCGCTCTTCGATATACGGCCGGCGGAGCGGTTCATCGGTGTGGGAATGAATGTACTGCTGATTCAGGCTGAGAACGATGAGGGTGATCTGGCGGAGATGCGGGACGGGGTTCTGCGTGGTTGTACGGACCTGACGGACGAGGAAAAGGCGCGGGCTCTGCGGAATATCACGATCTGCACGATCTGCGACAGGAGCGGGGAACGTTTCGCGGAGGCCCTGGCTGGGTTGGTGACGGAGCATGGGCCGTTCGACCTGGTTATCACGGACCCCGCTTTCGCTTACCTGGGCGGGGACAGTAACAGCCAGAAGGATGTGAGCTTCTTCATGCGGGAGCTGTTGAACCCGATCCTGCAGAAGCACCGGGTGGGAATGATCCTGACGCACCACACGAACAAGCCGCTGAGGGGCAAGGAAAAGGACAGTTGGGCTGCGGGCGATTTTGCATACCTGGGCGCGGGATCCGCTGAGTGGATAAACCCGGCACGGGCGGCACTGGCGATACGGTCGCTTGGTTCTGACACGGTTTTTGAGTTGAGGGCGCCGAAACGCGGGAGGCGGCTGGGCTGGAAGGACTCTGACGGCATGGGGACGGTCGTGAAGTACATCGCCCACCATGACGAGCCCGGGGTGATCTGCTGGCGGGAGGCACGGCCGGATGAAGTGGAGGCGGTCTTGAGCAAGAAGGGCGGACGGCCGCGGAAGTGTGACCCTGTTGAGGTGCTGCACTGCATAGCGGCACGGCCGGGGCAGAGCCAGGGATTTTATACGGCGAGGATCGCGAGCGTGATGGGTTGTTCCGAGAGCGTAGCGAAGGTCGCGGTACGAAATGGCGTGGAAACTGGGTGTATCCGATTCGTGGAAGTCGGGCGCGAGAAGCGGTATTCGCTGAGCACAAAAGGCGCACAAAAGGTTGATCGGGCTCCGAGCGCGTATGACTGGACAGGATTAGAGACTGAAACCCCCTGATGGAGGTTTCAATCCTTATGTAAGTGGTTGGAAATAACAGGCACTTACGAAAGTAGGAGCAGCGTGAAAGGGCTGAAAGACATGCCATCGGATTGAAACTCCGCCCCTATAGGGGGGCGGGAGTTTCAATCCTTTCAGGCATGGCGGCCGGACCCTCCGCCGCCAAAGGCTAAGGAGGGCAAGGGGGATTTGAGATGGGCAGAATGAGTAAACGCAAGGGAGCTGCCGGAGAGCTTGAGGCGGCTGCGGCGCTGAACAGGGTCTTGGGGACGCATCTGCGGCGCGGTCGGCAGTATCACGGCGGGCCGGACTCCCCGGACCTGACCGGGGACGTGCCGGGGCTGCATGTGGAAGTGAAGCGGACGGAGCGGTTGCGGCTGTGGGAAGCGGTCGAGCAGGCACGGCAAGACGCGAGCGTGGACCAAGTGCCGGTGGTAATGCACAGGGCGAACAAGAAACCGTGGGTCGTGATCGTGGAGGTTGAGATGTTGATTCGACTGCTTGACGTGGTTGATGAGGCCCGTCTTCGCCGCGATGAGTTCGAGGCGACGTGTGGGTCTGGGGAGGCAGGCGATGGAATGTCATAACTGTGAGCATGCTGCGGATGTGGCGGCGGGGAAGTATCGGCGGGTCCCCTACGAGCAGACGCCTTGTGCCGTCTGCGAGTTGAAGGAGTCGTTCCCCTCGTCCATCGAGTTCGATCCGGAGCGGGAGGCTGGCGAGGTATCGAGCGGGCGGCCGGGCGAAGAGGAACTGATCCCGGTGGATGTGCTGCGATCGCTTGTGGTGGGTCTGTTGGAGTTGCCGCCGGAGTTGCGGGATGTGGTGTGCTGGCGATTCGCCGGTATGCAGTACAAGGACATCGCAGAGATTCAGGGTGTGACCATGGCCGCGGTCGAGGCGCGGCACAGGCGGGCGATGCGGATGTGGCCGGAGCTGGAGCGGATGTTCCCGGAGAAGGTCGTCAAGCATCGGCGACGATTGGAGAAAGCGCATGGCAAAGGGTGAACGAAAGCTGGTGGCGTTGCGTCGGGAGGAGAGCGTTCTGAAGGCGTATATCCGGGACGTAACAGCGCGAAAAAAGGCCAGATTGCTGGAAATACGGGCCGAAATCGCCCGTATTCTGGCGGATCGGGGCTGATTCCGTGTTATCGCGTTTGGAGCCGAACGGCATGGCGTCCAGCGAGTTACGCCGGATTTCGCGGAGTATGGTTCAGGGATTTATAGGCTTGGGGGCCCCAGCACCAGCGCGAAGCACGGTGCTGGGCAGGCCCATTTGTGTTCTCGGGGACCGCTTGCGGTGGGGCCCCATTTGTGATCGACGGCTTCCGATGGTTTCCGACGATTTACGGGGTTCGTCGGAAATCGTGAGCCGTAGTGCCGGCGCGCGGCTAACGAGCGTACGTGCGGAGCGAGTCAGCGAGGTGCCGCGTGGCGGCATGGAGGCGCTTGCCGGGAGGGGGTTCCTGCAAGGGGGAACCTTTTCGCTGGGTGGTCGGCCCGCGGCACCGGAGCGGGAACGGTTCTGAGGCGATGAGACTCCGCGCAAGGGTACGTCCGACAGGCTGCCGCAACTGGATCCGGATTGTGAATGGTGTTTGTGTCTTCGTCCATGTATGATGCCGTGATGGACCTGCACAGACCAAAGGGTATGGCGATAACGAGGTGGGAAGACTGGACGCGCCCGAAGAAAGCGTACCATTGGAAGCCTGGTAGGAGCGCTGTGGAGTTGGCGCGCGCGTGGTTCCGATGCGCATCCCCTTCTATGCCGGGAGAGGTGCGTGATATCCTTCAGGCGGACGGCATATTCCCGGATGTTGTTGTGCAGGAGGCGGTGCCGGAGTTGGTGACACCGTTACCGGAGCGGGGCGAGGGGCGAAATCACGATCTGTGGGCTTTGTGCGAGGCTGAGGAGAAGAAATTTACCCTGTGCATCGAGGCGAAGGCTGACGAGCCGTTCGGTACGGAAACTGTGGGTTCGTACTGGCGGTCTGCAAGGAATCGACAGGACAAGGGAGAGCGGACAGGCGTACCGGGTCGTATCTCGGCCATGTTGCGGATGGTTGGTGTGGACTGCTCTGATGCTGACGAGTGTGCGTGGGCGGAGATTCCGTATCAGCTACTGACCGCAGTGTGTGGGACTGCGCTGCAGGCGGAACGTGACGGCAGTGGGGTTGGGGTGATGGTGGTGCACGAATTCCAAACGTGGGAGACGTGTGAAGAAAAGCATCAGTTGAACGGGAAGGCCTTTGGTTGCTTCGTTGAACTTCTTGGTGGTGGTGGCGATGGGCTCTGTGGCCCGTTCGTGGTGGCGGATGTCCAATGTTACGTTGGGAAAGTGCGAAGCCGTGTAGAACGTTGGGTCGATTAGATGTGCCTGCAGGAACTGGCGGAAAACGGGCCGCGGTGCGTGGGCACTGGCGGCTTTCTTGTTTGTTGGGTTGGAGGCACGCGAATGCGGCAGGCTTGAGGACGCAATGGCGTGACGGTGGGCGGGTCTTGTTGCCGGAGTTTGATGCGGGCGGAGACGAGACGCGGAGCGGCGAGACTGGCGCGCTTGAAGCGACGGCTTTTGATAAGGATGAGGCGCGGAGCCGGGCACCAGAGCGGAGCACGGTGCCCGGTGTACCTCGCCCGGACCAGTGAGCCGCTTGCGGCGAGCGTCTCTGCCGTAGGCAGATCGGTCCGGGCAGGCGGAGCCCTGAAGGAGAGCAAAGCACGCGACAGGGCAAGCGCTTCCGTTTCCGTTTTCTTCCCTGGGGCACCGGAGGGGAAAGACGAAGTTGCGGAGCAACGTAGTCTTGAACCCGGAGGTGGGGGTCTTGGTTTGGAAGAAAACGGGGTTTGGTTGTATTTGTACAGGTTGTTGTTGGATATGGCACGGCGGGCTTGCGAGGGCCGCGAAGCGGAACCGCAAGGCCGCCGCGGGGAGCGGCTGGGGTGAGGGGTGCGGGCCGGCAAGCGCGAAGCGCGCAGGACAACGGGCAACGGAGCGTTGCGACGGTTGCCGAAATGAGGTGACCGCGAAGCGGGCACACCACTGTGGGGAATACGTTGGCAGAGGCAAGAACGCGATGAGCTCAACGACAACCTGGGACCTGCCATGCCGGCTGCCGGATCGCGCGCGAATTGGGGGTAAGGGGGAACCCCCTTCCTTGTTTTGCAGGCGCCCTACGCGCGCGAGCCGGCGCGCCGCTGCAAAACCAACGCGCCCGCCCCCCGCTTCGGGGGGCGAAAGGCGCAAGGGGGGCTTGTATTGTCGGGTGAGCGCAGCGAACTCCACGGAAGCCGCAGGCCGTGCGAGAGCGCGAGCCGGCCGGAGGCTGACCCTGCCCCCCAGGCCGGGGGGTTGGGGGGACGCTAAGCAGCGGAGTGGCATCCGGCAACCCGAAGGGCGGCGGCGCGCGGCCAGGCGACGCGCCCCAAGGCGGCAACGCCGCCGACTAAGGGGCGCAGAGCCGTCCGGCCGCGCCGCAAAGGCCGCCGTGCTGTGTCCCCCCAGGAAGGTTTCCCCCCCTGCCGGATTCCTTTCTGAAGGGGGGACGCCCGGAAGGGGGGGTGCAGGGGGGGAAACCTGGCGGGGGGAAACAGCATTGCCGGGGCCGCCCGCTGCGCTCAATACAAGTGCGGGAGCACTCCTCTGGGGGCACGCGGCGAAAGGGGCCGCGTGCGGGGACAGGGCTGGCGCGATTTGTGCATCGCAGAAATCGTGATCAGCCCGTACTCCCGGCGCGGGAGCGCCGATGGTGAGAGGCGGCGGTGATGTGACGGTTG
>CAYSBP010000098.1:8181-10488 GCA_964429255.1 uncultured Planctomycetia bacterium | reverse complement strand
ACCCTTCGATCCAACGCTCATCAGGCCGGGCAAAACGTCGATGGCAAAGATCCGGTACGCAGCGGGCAGCCGTTCATACACTTCCGGCGGTGACAGCATCACCGAAAGATCACCATTTCGAAGTCGAATTTACAGCCCGACTTCCACCCGGTACTGGGAATGGCCGACAACGATGTGCACGCCACCGTCAACTTTCTCAACAAGGTCGATGCGATAACGTTCCAGTCGTTCAGTACGGCGAATGGTGGTGTCATGCACTTCGAGCGCCAATAATGGAACCGCCCCCCAGGTTTTGCCGGACTTAGTGTCCGACAGAGAGAACATCATGCGGTCCTTTTCTGCCACCAGGTCTGCCTTGATGGAATCTCTTGAGAATGAAAGTTTTTTTGCTTTGTCACATCATGCCCTTTCTTCAACTTGCTTGTCGGCTTACCTGCATTGCTCACGAACGGCTCAGTTTAGTCGCGACGTTGTGCCAATCGCCCCGTCTTAAATCGACACACTTCCCGGGGGTATTGTAGCCTGCAACATTGTGAAATCCGTTGATTTCGGAACAGCGCTGCGATTCCTTCCGCGACGTCTTCCTGTTTTGAGTTACCTTTCCTTCTATCTATCACATTACAGCAGTGGAGTGTCAACCAGTCAGTCTTGACGGGCAGAGAAAGCCGATGGTCTGGACTGATCAAAACGCGTAACAAAAAGAGCTGCAAACCAGTTGCGCCTTCCATATGCCGTTGATATGTTCACAAATGTGGCCGGGAGTCGGCGAGGGCCCGGGTTTTTCTCTATGTCGTTCATCGGAGGGGGATATGTTGATGACAGTGCGCATCAAGTTGTTTTTCTTGCTGGCAGTAGCGTCGTTCATCGCACAATGCCCATTGTATGCTCAGGATGAGGATCCGGCCGCAGGGACAATGGAGCTCACGATTCAGTCGGCTGTTGCGTTAAGTCTTACCAACAACGCGCTTCTCCGTGCAGCGCAAAGAGATTCCCAGGCGGCAGATTTCAGGCTGAAGGGCCAGAAGGGCTACTGGGAACCCGCGATTGTCGTCTCGGCCACATATGAGGATCAGCGTCGTGAGAACACGGTCAAAGAGGAACTCAGCTTGTTCACGCCGGTTCTCGAAGAGCGGAACATGTCCTATTCACTGGCCGTCGAGGGATTGTTTCTGACAGGTGCGCGATACAAGATCGGATATACCCTTGAGGATGCCGCCAACAATCTGACGAACCTGACGTTTCGGGAGATGGCACCGTTTGAAAGCGAATACGCGTCCTTCGCGGGCGTCAGCATAACTCAGCCCATCTTGAAGAATGTCGGCATGCGGGTAACGAGAAGCGGCATAGAAGATGCAGAACTCCGTCGTTCGATTTCGCGGCAGAAGCTTCGGCTGGAGACGATGCTGACGATTGCGAGGACGGAAGTCGCTTTCTGGAACGCGTGGTACGCGCAGCAGCTCTGTGACCTTCGGAAGCAGTCGCTGGCCATTGCAAACGAACTCCTCGAGGACAACCAGGAGCGGTTCAAGGAAGGTAAGATGTCGGAAATAGAAGTGGCCCAGGCGAGAGTTGGAGCGGGCCGACGCGAGCGCCTGTGGCTGACCGCCAGGGTCAGCCTCAAGGAGGCGGCCTGTGACCTTATGAATGCTATGGGTGTGCAAATGAACGACACGGAGTTGTCCATGAAGTTCGACGAAGTGGCGCTGGAGAACCAGGATATCGAGCTTGAGAAGAAAGTGCAGATGGCCCTTTCGAATCATCCTGATGTTCTTATTGCCGAGGCACAGATAAGACTGGGTGACCTCCGCCTGCTGGTGGCCCGGAACCAGCGATTGCCCGAGTTGAACCTGGTCGCCAACTACGGATTGAACGGCCTCGGGACTACCGAACGGGAATCGTGGGACAAGCTGAACGAGGCCGATTATCCGAGTTGGTCTGCGAGTTGTGTCTTCAGGTTGCCGCTTGGGTTTGACTACCAGGGGCGGTACGTGGCAAGGGCGGCCGAAGCCGAGAAGGAAAAGGCGCTCGAAGGTTACAGGGCGGCGAGAACGGATGTTGTCAATGCGCTACGGACAGCAATTGAACGTGCAACGCTGCTCAAACAGATGACCAGGGCGCTGGAAGAGGAAGTTGAGATTGCCGAGATGTCCCTGGAGAGCGAGAGAGTGCTGCTTGCGAATGGCAAGAGCACCAGCCGACGAGTACTCGAGATGGAGGAAGATCTGTCCAAGTCGCGCATCGAGTACCTCGATGTCCAGGCAGGTTGGCGGAAGGTGCTGGTCCAGCTGGATGTTTCGGACGGCGGCA
>CAYSBP010000098.1:1319-8171 GCA_964429255.1 uncultured Planctomycetia bacterium | reverse complement strand
AATTAGAGTATGAAGAAGAGTATAGCGTTTGCATCACTGCTCGCGTGCGTCCTTTTTCCGGTCGTCGGCGCGGCCGACACGATCAGGATCACCGGGCTGACAGCCGCTGTCTACGACGCGGACCTGGGATGCAGCACGCCGGGCCTGGTGAGCAGGATAGCGGTGAAGGTTGGTGCCAGGGTAGAGAAGGGTGACGTGCTCCTCGAATTCGAAAAGACCAGCGAGGAACTTGAGGTACAGCGCCGGAAGCTGATATGGGAAGACAAGACCCAACTCGTAGCGGCAAAGCAAAGCCTGGAAACCATTACCAAGGACACGGTTGCAACTCGGAACCTTTACGAGTCGTCCCGTTCAGTGAGACTGGACGAACTCGATAGGAAAGAACTCGAGCTTATGCTTTCGGAAGCACAGGTCAAGCAGGCACAGATGATCGAGGCGCGGGAAGAGATTGAGTATAACATGGCGGTTGAGCAGCAGAAGCGCCGCCAGGTGACCGCCCCTGCTCCGGGTGTTGTTATAGAAATCCACGTGGAAACGGGCGAGTATGCCCAGCAGCAACAGCCTCTGGTTCGCCTGGTCAACACGGATAAGTGCCACCTGACCTGTAACGCTGTGGCCGAGCTGTCATACCGGTTTGAGCTTGGGCAGAAACTGACGATTGAGTGTGATTCTCCCGATGGACCGAAGAAGGTCGAGGGAGAGGTGATCTTCATATCCCCGATGGTTGATTCTGCAAGCGGCCTGAAAGAAATCAGGCTGGAATTTGAGAATGCCGACGGCGCCATCAGCCCGGGTGTCAGGGGCGTGGTGACGTTGGAATAGAAATGGAGTGCTTGCGTTGAGCGGGGAGTTGGATTCACTGGACAAGATCCTGCAGGGCGCACGCGAGCTGCGCGCATTCACCGGAGACGCACCTGAGTTCTGGGGGCGTTATCTGGATCTGCTTGCCACAGCCGCGTCCGCCGAGACGGCAGCGATATTCCGTCTCTACGAAGAGAACGGCAGAAGTGAGTGGAAGATCCTGCTCTCTTTGCCGCCGGGCGATTCTTTCCCGAAAGACCTCGCGCCGCAGTTATCCGGGTTTCTTCCCACCGTTTCAGCAGAAGGCTGGGCAACAAAGAGCATAGAAGCCGAGCCCGGAGACGGCAGCCTGTACCTGTTGGGTGTCACCCTTTCTGTCGGGGGCGGTTCTCAGACTGTAGCGGGTTTCGTTCTTCCGGGAATCGACGAGGAAGGGGCCGCACGCCGAGCATTGCGAGTGCGAGCAGTTGCCGATGTTGCTGTTGATTTCCAGCGGGGGCTTTCGGTTGCTGCGGCTCATTCCGAAACGAGTGCATACCGAGGGGCGCTTGAATCAGTTGCCGCGATCTACAGGCACGATCATTTCGTGGCTGCATGTATGACGCTTTGCAACGAGCTTGCGGTGCGATTCAAGTGCCAGCAGGTTGCCCTGGGCACTTACGAGAATGCCGAGTACATACGTCTGAAAGCGCTCAGCCAGATGGCACGCTTTGACGCGAAAGCGAGCCTGGTTCGAAACCTCGAAGTGGCGATGGAAGAGGCGGTGGACCAGGCCGAAGAAGTCCTCTGGCCGATCGTCGGCGGATCATACGTTGCACGCGCACACGAGCAGTACGCCCGCGAACGGGGCAATCTCTATCTGTGCACTATCCCGGTTAAGAATGCCGGCAAAATTATCGCCGCGGTCACCTGCGAGCGGATCGACAGGCCGTTTTCGGAGTCCGAACTGCGGCAGGTCAGCCTGATCTGCGATCTGTCGGCCGGTCGTCTGCTGGCGCTTGAGGATAGAGACCGTTGGCTGCCTCTGCGCATTCTGCATTCTGCAAGGCGAGCTCTTGCGAGCTTTGTCGGTACTGAGCGGACATGGGTTAAGGTGGCCGGGCTGACCGGCGTCCTTGTGCTGGGGGTACTATTTCTCTTTCGCGTGAATTACCGTGCTGAAGCATCGTTCATTCTCAAGGCGAGCCAGATGTGCTACCTCTCCGCACCCTCGGACGGGACCGTGGCCGAGGTCAACGCATCGCTTGGCGACAACGTTACGGAAAGCCAACCCCTGATCGTACTTGATCGCAAGGCACTGTTGCTTCAGCAGGTTGCATCGACTGCGGATCTTCAGCGCTACCAGCGCGAAGCCGAGAAGAACCAGGCTGAGGACAAGCTCGCCGACATGCGTATCAACGAAGCGCTTGCGGAACAGGCCAGGGCGAGACTGGACATGGTGAACTACCAGCTTGAACGTTCTATCATCCGTGCGCCGTTCGGGGGCGTACTGGTTGAAGGTGATTGGACCGACAAGGTGAACTCCCCGGTTAGACGCGGCGAGGTACTACTGAAAGTCGCTCAACTCAATGGTATGTATGTTGAGCTGAAAATCGACAGTTCGCACATTGCGCGAATGCGCGAGGGAATTAGAGGAGAGATTGCTTTTCTCAGCGATCCGCGTACGAAGTACCCGATCAGGGTCACCACGATCCATCCGGCGGCGGTGCCTGGTGACAAACAACCGGTATTCATGGCCCGTGCGGAACTGCTGGGGGATATAAAGGAATGGTGGCGTCCCGGAATGAGTGGTGTCGTGCGGCTCGATGTGGGACGCCGGAGCCTCTGGTGGATATTTACTCACAGGACTACTGACTTCCTGCGCAGGGAAATGTGGTGGTGAGATGTCCCCAGCTTCCAAGACATTCAGCGAGTCGTGGTACCGCATTGCAGAACAAGCAATAGCGCTGCGTCCGAGCGTCAGGACGCAACGCCAGTTCTACCGCGGTGAGAAGTGGTATGTTCTCCATGATCCCTACAACAACCAGTTCTACCGCCTGCGTCCTGCGGCTTACGAATTCGTTGTCCGACTCAGGATGGACCGCAACGTCGAAGACGTCTGGCAAGAATGCCTCACACTGTTTGCCGACGATGCACCGGGCCAGGAAGAGGTCCTGCGGATACTGACGACTCTCTACCAGGCGAACCTGTTGCAGTATAGTAACCAGGCGGACAACGAAGCGCTCTTCAAGCGATTCAAGCGACAGGGTGAACAGGAGACCCGGTCCCGGCTGCTCGGGTTCATGTTCCCTCGTTTCACCCTGCTGGATCCCGACAACTTCGTGAAACGTACGTTGCCGGTAGTGGGCAGGCTCATAAGCCGCGGGGGTGCAATCCTGTGGGGCGTGGTTGTCCTGCTGGGCCTCAAGAGTTTCATCGACCATGCCGACGTGGCGTTCGACCAGGCACAGGGCATACTTGCTCCCTCGAACCTCGGCTGGCTTTACCTCTCCCTGATTTTCGTCAAGGTGCTCCACGAATTCGGCCACGCCTATTTCTGCAGGAAGGCGGGGGGGGAAGTGCACAGGATGGGCGTCATGTTCCTCATCTTCACCCCGCTGCCGTTCGTGGACGCCACGTCCTCGTGGACGCTCCGGTCCCGGTTCGAGCGGCTGCGTGTTGCGGGAGCCGGCATCCTGGTCGAAATTTTCATAGCTGCGCTTGCGGCAATCGCCTGGGCATACACGGGTAGCGGTTTGTTCCACAGTCTTTGCTACAACGTGATGTTCATCGCGTCGATATCGACGGTGCTCTTCAATGCGAACCCGCTCCTGCGTTTCGATGGCTATTACATGCTGTCGGACTACCTCGACATTCCCAACCTGCACGCACGCTCACGGATGGAACTTACTTATGTTGTGGAACGCTACCTGTTCGGAAGAAAGGAAGCGCGCAGTATCGCCGGTTCCAGGAAGGAATCCCGCCGACTCGTGGTTTTCAGTATACTCAGCGGCTTGTATCGCCTGGTTGTATTCAGTTCGATCATACTATTCGTTGCAGACCAGCTGATGGTGATCGGTATGGTGCTGGCATTGCTCTTTGCGATTGCCTGGGTGGTTGTGCCGATCTGGCGATTTGCCCGCTATATAGCGGCGGCTCCCCAATTGTCGCGGTGCAGGGCGAGGGCTATCGGCGTTACGTGTGCGATGCTTCTCCTCTGCGTCGGCATCCTTCGTCTTGTCCCGCTCCCGAGCGCCTTTGCGGCCCCAGGTGTTCTTCAGGCCCGGCCCTGCAGACGAATTTACGTTCGCGTACCGGGACGATTGCAGGAGCTTGAGGTACAGCCAGGCACGCAAGTGCTGCCGGGTATGCTGCTGGCGCAACTCGATAGTACCGAACTCGAGCTCGAACTCAAGATGACCCGGGAACAACTCAACGAGGCCGAGGCCAGGAAACGAAAGGCGATGCATTCCAGCAAGGCCGACCTCCAGTCCATGGAGATCCTGGTTGAAGCAATAAGGCAGCGTTGCGATCGCCTTCGGGACGATCTCGAAAAGCTGACAGTAGTCTCGCAGGACAGTGGACGCTGGGTCGGGCCCGACCTCATGGAGCTTTCAGGGCGCTGGCTCGATGTCGGCACTGAACTCGGCTGGATCGTAGGGGAGGATGGTTTCGAGTTTGTCGCCGTTGTTTCGCAGGCGGAGGCATCGCGTTTGTTCAACGAGCAGATAAGGCGCGCGGAGATCAGACTTCGTGGACAGGCGGAGCACACGCTCCGGGTTGTTTCCCTTCACGTTGTTCCGATGGAACAGCAGGCACTCCCATCTTACAGTCTCGGGTGGCGGACCGGCGGGGACGTGGAGACCGATCTTACCGATCCGTCCGGCCTGACGGCACGCGAACCGTTCTTCAAGGTGATCGCGACCGTTCCAATGAGCGACCATGCTGCCGTGTTGAGACACGGTCTGGCAGGTCGAATCAGGTTCAAACTTCCACCGGAACCATTGCTTACTCGTTTGGGGCGGCGGTTGTTCCAGATGCTGCAGAAGCGGTATCGGCTGTAGAACAGGAACAGAAATAATCACGCATAAGAGGAAGCGCTGCGATCGGCATACATCATGACCCAGGTTCTTACACCCACATGCGACCGATGGATGACGGAACACCAGGACGTCGACGAACTTCCTCACGGTCTTGACGGACTGGCGCACCGGATCGTCGGGATGTTCAAGCGGCGCCCGGGTGTCTTGATCCGCCTGCTCGACGACGCCCGCCTTGTCGACGAGATGCAATCGAAATTCGATCACTGCAGTGATCGCATATTGCGAGAAAGACTTGCAGAATATCGGAGCGTGGTAAGACGCGGCGCCCGGGGCAGCGAGGAAGTTGTTTTCCCGGCACTGGCTGCGCTCCGGGAAGTCGCCCATCGCCAGCTCGGGATGCGTCCTTATGTTGTGCAGCTCGCCGGAAGCCTTGCCCTGCACCGCGGCTACCTGGCCGAGCTGGTGACCGGTGAGGGGAAGACACTGGCCGCAGGGCTAACCGCTGTGCTGGAAGGATGGAGGGCCCGGCCTTGTCACATCGTGACTGCAAACGACTACCTCGCGCAACGGGACGCGGGGTGGATGGGGCCGCTTTACCGATTCTGCGGATTAACCGTCGGATACGTGAGTGGCGAGTTCGACCAGGCGCGACGCCGGGAGGCCTACTCCCGGGACGTTGCCTACACGACCAGCAAGGAACTCGTTGCCGACTTTCTTCGCGACAGGCTGATACTCGGCAAGTTCCAGGACTACACGCGCAGGGAAGCCCTGGCAATATTTCATTCAGACATAATGAAACGGGCCCCGACAGTGCTGCGCGGCCTGCACACGGCAATCATCGATGAGGCCGACCACATCCTGATCGACGAGGCCGTAACCCCGGTGATCATATCCGGGCGTCATGAAAACGCGGTCTTCAAGCAGGCATGCTCTGACGCCGCGGAGATCGCCGGGCAGATGGAACTCAACCGGGATTTCACGGTAGACCACGGCTACAGGACGATCGAACTCAGCGAAGCGGGTGAGGACAGGATTGCGAAGATCGCCGACCGCATGCCCGGACTATGGAAGGCGCACAGGCGCGCTGCCGAACTGATCACGCAGGCGCTGGAAGCCCGGCACCTCTACGAGAACGGCAAGGAGTATGTCGTGCAGGACGACAAGATCATCATTGTCGACGAGTTCACCGGCAGACTGATGCATCAACGAACCTGGCGCGAGGGATTGCACCAGGCTGTCGAAGTTAAAGAAGGGCTTGATCAGACCGACCTGACTGAAACATCAATGAGACTGAGCTTTCAGAAGTTCTTCAGATTCTTCCGCCGCTTGTCGGGCATGTCCGGCACTGCGAGGGAAGCGGCACCGGAGTTCTGGGCAGTGTATCGTCTTCCGTTCGTCAGCATACCGACCAACCGTCCGCTGTGTCGCACGCAGCTGCCTGCAAAGATCTTCGCGAGCGAGAAAGAGAAATGGCAGGCAGTCGTTACGGAAGTTCGGACGATGCACGAGAACGGACGACCCATACTCGTGGGAGTCCGTACTGTTCGTCAGAGCGAACACCTCAGCAGACTGCTCGGGGAACAGGAAATCAAACACGCTGTTCTCAATGCAGTGCGGCATCGTGAAGAAGCTCAGATCATTGCAGGTGCCGGAGACGAGGGACAGGTTACGATTGCCACGAACATGGCGGGAAGGGGAACCGACATAGTACTTGGCCGGGGCGTCGCGAAGAAAGGCGGACTGCACGTGCTTGCCACGGAGTACCACGAGGCGGGCCGAATAGATAGACAGCTGTATGGAAGAAGCGGACGACAGGGAGACCCGGGTAGTTCCATCACTTTCGCGAGTCTCGATGACGAGTTGCTCGTGCGCTACGTGCCGCGCGCTGTTCGCATTCAGCTCGCACGTGTGTTGAGCCGTGACCCGGAGAAGGGTCAGGCGGTGTGCCGTTCTGCCTTTCGGGGAGCGCAGTGGTGGGCAACCGGTCGCGCGTCACGTCAGAGGAAGCAAATTCTGAAGGTTGATACAT
>CAYSBP010000098.1:0-1309 GCA_964429255.1 uncultured Planctomycetia bacterium | reverse complement strand
GACCGTGACGAGTGTCGCGAGGCCCTGCAACCGCTTCAAAACATGACCGTTGTCCGAACTCACCTCCGTCAATCGATACTTGCTACACACCAGCGGAAAAAAAAGAGGCAGCGTCCCTCTGCGCGGACCCGCATTTCTTGGCCGCATTTTGAGGTGGAATTAGAAGATCCGACCCGACGAGCGCTTCGAAAAAGCCTGTGTATAAAGAAAGTAGTGGCTTCAGAACCGTGATTCAGGTATTGTCAAACTGTTTGTCCACAGCGGTTTTCGGAGGGCGCTCGACTGAACAAGATAACGAAGTCTTTCGATATCGAGCCGCTTGAACCGAGGGTACTCCTCTCCGCAGATCCGATCGGCATCGGTTTGCCGGACGCGGCCCTGATACAAGATCTTGGTTTAGATCCCGCCATTACCATCGAACCTTCCGAAAGCGCTCCGATGCAGGAAACTGCGGAACCGTCAGCCGACATCTTCAACGGCATGGAACCGCAAGTCGTCACCACAGATGAATACGGGGCTCAATCGGTACAGTCCTCCGGTCAGCAGGCAGATATTCTGCCCGATGACGTTGCGCAACTTCCGATCGACTACAATGTCGATCCGTTTGCAGCCCTGGCCGACGGAATAACGCCCGGAGACAATCCGGACGTCCCGAGTTATGTGAGCGAACTGGTGGAACTCGAATTGGCCGGCCAACCTCCGCCCGGGGTGGACGGAGAAACACTTTTCTCGAACGATGCTCTTCCAGATGATGAGTTCTATTTTCAGGCGTCCGGCCTGATTGAATTTTCCAGCCTGCCTCTTGACGCAATGTCAGAGAGCGGCAGTACGCATCTTATCATAGACGGCAGCGACGAGACCGATGACACTCTCGTCATAGATTTCTCGCGCGACGTACTTCCTCCTTTCATCACTTTCAACGGCGGCGTTGGCGGTTACGACACAATCATTGTTCGTGGTGTCGACGGCGGCACATACACGCCCGACGTCGACACCTTCGGCTCAGGCACAATCGAGACGAACGGCTGCATCTTCTACTTCACTGGACTGGAACCCGTGATCATAGACGGGAGCGGCGGTGAGTCATCATTTACTTTCACGACACCCGGCGGGGCGGACGTCATAGTGGTGGACAGTCCGGTCGCGGGCCAGAACCGGGTGTCGGGGACCAGCGATGGTGTTCCCTTCGAGTCCGTAACGTTCAGCGGGTTGGAAACTTTTGTGATTGATGCCGGTGCGAATGACACCGTCGATTCCTGTGACGACACAGTGACGATCCAAGATGCGGTGGGGCGGGGGGGGGGGGGGG
>CAYSBP010000097.1:0-10721 GCA_964429255.1 uncultured Planctomycetia bacterium | reverse complement strand
GTGCCCCTGCCCGTGCCCGACTAGACCACGCCACCTTAGGTTAGCGCTTATGCCCGGGAGGAGGGAGTGCCGAAGACTGCTGGAATAGCCAACTCGGAGAACGCAGAAATACAACGTTCCGGGTGGGGCAATATTTTGGGTGAAAAGGACACGCCTCAGGGTATTCTCTGAAGGCTGTAGTGCGGGGGGCAGGAGCCTCCCTTCTTTCAGTGAGGAAATGAGAACCATGCGCTCATTCGTGTCGATGTGCCTGGCCGTGGGCTTTGCCCTGGTCCTGGTGGGATGCGGCGGCGGATCGGTGACGACTCCGGCCAAAGCGGCTCCGGCTGCGAACAACCCTCCGCCGGCGGCCAGTGACGAGAAGAAGGAGCCCGCCAAGAAGGACACCGGAGCGAAGGCGGACGATAAGGCGACCAAGCCGACCGCTTGCTGACCCCTCTAACCACACTCAAGCGGCGGTCGCCGCTTGCCCGTCGGAGCGCCCCATCGACAGAATTATTTCACGGTGGTCGTTTTTTTCGTCGCATCCATCGGTGGGAAAAGGTCGGCGTACAGGACTTCATCCTTCTGCAGATGTGCCTCGCATTCCACGCCCGAGACCAGATCGCGCGCGCGCCAGCGGTAGACGCCGGCCGGCTGGTTCAGCCCCAGGTGCACGGTCCCCTTCCATGCCTCGTCGACCAAGTCGATCTTGCCGCCAGACTCCGGGACAGGCTTTCCATCGGGGCGTAACACCTCGACGGCAAGAACATGGTGGCTGGCGCCCTCCTTGGCATTCGAAATCTTCCCTGTGGTTTGGAGCGAGAGTTCCACGGTGAAGGCTCCCGCGCGGTCCAGCCGACGGGTTTTGACCTTGATCGATTCCAGCCGGTAGGGCAGGCCTGCGAGGAGCACCGGCTGGCGCTCCTCCACGACCGGGTTGCAGGAATCGCCGAAACCCAGGTACTGGCTGCGACGCAGATCGTACCAGTGCATGGGGCGGTTGAAGAGCATCTTCACCACCGTGGTGGGGGCCAGCTCGGGTGCCGGTGGCGCCTTTGCCGCAGCTTCCCCGCTGGACGGCGTCTCGGACGGCCAAGGGGGTTGCGGTTCGCCGGACGCCGGCTTGACCCAGCCTCTTGGCGGGGCCTTCAGTCCGATCAACACCGTATCGCCGGATGCCCAGCGGAGGCGTTGGACGCTGCGCAGTGGACGTCCGCCGTCGTCGCGAACGGCCACAGGTTCTTCGCCGATGCTCTGCGACAGCATGTCGCCGATCAGCACGCGCAGCGCTTCGCCGCCGGTCGGTTCGCCATACAGGGCGGCATACCGTTTGGGCTCTTGGCCGGCGAAGAAGAAATCACCTCCATCGCGTTCGCGGAGTTGCGGATAATCCTGGATCGCGAGATTCAGGTAGATGTAGCGTCCGGTTCCGCCGTTCCGCGTCAGCACGGCCGCCGCGCCGCTCCTGGCGCTTCCGAAGCGCCACGCAGCCGTACCGCGCACGCCGGGTTCGTTGACACGCAGTTCGATGGAGGATGGACCCATGGGAGCGGGACTGCGGGGATCGTTGAGCCGCACGCGGGCTTCGGCAGGATCACCATTGAAGGCGCCGTTCAGCTCGTGCGCCCACAGGTTCTCGCGGCGGATGCCGAATTCGGTATCGAGCACGCCCACGACGCCGCCGCCGGCGGGAAAAGGCCTGCGGCGTCCAAGCCCGTCGAACGTACCGCACTGGCTGTCCGCGATGACCACGCCGCCACGCAACGTGAAGTCGCGGATCGCCTGGGCTTCCTGCTCGCTCAACGCCAGTACCTTTGGAAGGATAAGCACTTTCGCGGTGACCTGTCCCGCGAGCAGTTGTGCGGGAGCAATGAAGCTGGGCGCGATGCCCAGATCGCGCAGTAAAGCTACCCATGCCATGTAGTTGAGCCAGGGCGTATCGCCCGAGAGGCCATCCAGACCGCGGCGCGGCCAGTCTGAGCCGTCGAGCTGGCTGTCGAGCATCCAGTGGACGGCGATCGAACGTGGCGAGTAGTACAGCGCGACGGGATCGGTGACGGGCGTCATCCGCTGCCGGAAGGCGGTGAGCCATTCCATCTCCCGCAGGGTCTTCGACGGCATCGGCGTACCGGGCTGGGGACTACGTTCCGGCAGGGCCAGCAGGGCACCGGAAGCGCCGTCGAGCCAGTCCCTCCAAAGGGTGTCCTGTGTATCGCCGACGCCGCCCACCAGGGCGTAGCGGGTTGCGTCCGGACGGAAGGACCGCAGGAGCAGGGCCAGCGCTTCTTGATCCGGCGTGGCCGACCAGTCGACGACGCGTGCCAGTTCGTAGGTCTCCTGGCCGCTCCACGGTGTGGGCCGGAGCAGCTCCTGGAAACCCACGCACGCGCCGGGCGCCGCCTTCCGCATCGCCGTGCGCACTTCGCCAACCATTCGGGCGAAGGAGAAGTCCAGGAAGGCATGCCAGTCGCACCACGAGGAGTAGTTCTCGCCGCCGGGCGGAGGCAGCGTCTTGAGGTTGGCGGCCAGATAGAAGCGGTCCTGGCGCCTGGCCAGCCTCTTCTCGGGATCGCCCTGGCGCACGAGTTCCAGCCACGCGGCATACGATGCGTCGCGGCGCGCCTTGGTCTCGTCGGTGGTCAGTGGCGCGACATCGTCCCATCGTTCGAACGTGGTGCCCCACTGGCGGTTCAGTTGGGGCAGGTCTTCGTAGCGCCGGCGCAACCACGCACGGAAGAGATCCAGCGTGAATGCGTCGGGACCGTACTCGAAGAGCCTGAGGGGCGGCGCGAGGGCCATGCCGGTGCCCAGCATGAGCGCGTGCGGGCCGAACGGTCGCGCCTGGCGGGCGGCGGAACTCAGTTCGGTGCGCATCTTCTCCCAGGCGACAGCATCGAAGAGATCGGGTGCCCGCAGACCGGGCATGCGGTCCGTCAGGAAGCGCCAGCATTCCTGATCCCATTCTTGGTTGGTGCGTGGCCGTAACGGCGAACGCAACGGGATCGGTGTGTGCACCAGCAGCGGAGAACCGGGCGGCAGAAACGGCGTGTCGGCCAGCGCGGAAGCCTGCAGGATGGGACCCACCGGGAGGTCGGCGAGTTCCTCCGGGAGTTCCGTGCTCGCACTGAAGATCGGGAAGGCCGGTCGATGGCCCGTCAGGATGGTGCGAAAGCCCGCTTTGGCAACGACGGACCACTCCTGGTGTGCCTTCCTGTCCTTGAGTGGTGGAGGGGCGATGACAAAGAGGCGATGCTGCGTGCCCAGTGCTCCGTTGCCATCGAGCGCAAAGGGCACGGCGTTCTGCGAAGCCTTAGGGCGGAACTCGACATGGGCCGTGGCATGCCCCAGCCCGTCTACCCACACCAGCCGGAAGACGCGATTCTGCCAGTCGCCGCTGACCGAACCACGCAGGACGCCATCCTGGAGCTGCTCTTCGTCGAGATGGATGACGACGCTGCCCGAGTCCGCCGCGATTGCGCTCAGGGCCATGGCCCCGAGCACAAAAAAAAACCTCTTGCCGAACGCGCAGAGGTTTCGGCCTGGAAGACTCGGTTCACGCATGCGTGACGATCTTACGGGACATGGGCATTCTGTCCAATGGTAGTGAAAAAGGCCGCCTACCTCCAGGAAAGCCGTTCTCGAGACGCTTACCTATCCTTGCTAGTCTCAATGGGTTACTTACAATCCGCGCCGGTTCAGGTCACATGGAGAAATGCCCCGATGGGGAATGCGCTGCAGTGGGCTCGCGACCTTCATCCGCAGATCGTTGAGTTCCGGCGTCGGTTTCATCAGCATCCGGAGGTGGCCTGGGAGGAGGTCCAGACGACCGCGTTCGTGGCCGACCAGTGTCGTTGTGCGGGTCTGAACGTGCGGGTGCTGGACGGTCGTACCGGCCTGGTGGCCGATCTGAACGCGGACCGCCCTGGACCGCTGTTGGCATTCCGTGCGGACCTGGACGCACTGCCCATCCAGGAAGAAGCTCCCCTGTCCTTCCGATCCAAGGTGCCCGGCAAAGCGCACCTGTGCGGTCATGACGCGCATACCGCCATGTTGCTGGGCGCGGTCGGGATCCTGGGACGGATGCGGGAGCGGTTTCCGTTTCCCATCCGATTCCTCTTCCAGCCGGCCGAGGAGGTCGTGCCGGGCGGCGCCAAGGCGTTCATCGACGCTGGCTATCTGGATGGTGTGGCCGAGATTTTCGGACTTCACGTGACGCCGCAACTGCCGGTGGGCACGCTCGGCACGCGGTCCGGACCGCTGATGGCCAGTATGGATCGATTCGAACTGACGGTGACGGGTCACGGCGGCCACGGCGCCATGCCCCATCTGACACACGACCCGATTCCGGTGGTGGCGGAGATCGTCCTGGCGCTGCAGACGATCGTCGGGCGGCGCGTCGATCCGCTGGAACCGGCGGTTGTGTCCGTCTGCCAGATCGCGGCCGGCCATGCGTTCAATGTGATCCCGCAGGAATGCTGGATGGCCGGAACGGCGCGGAGTCTTTCCGGCGGGACGCGCAAACGCCTGGAGCAATGGATCGGAGAGATCGGCGAAGGCGTGGCCAAGGCGCATGGAATGAAAGCGGCGCTGAAGTACGACCACGGTACGCCGGTGCTGGCCAACCGGGCGGAATCGGTCGAACGGATGCTGCGCGCTTTTCGAACGTTGGGTGGTCGTGACCAGGAGATCCCCGCGACGATGGGCGGCGAGGATTTTGCGTATTATCTGGAACGCGTGCCGGGCTGTTTCGCCTTCCTGGGGGCCGGAAGCGAATCGACACGTGACAGCGGCAGCCTGCATCACCCGCGATTTGGGATCGACGAAGAAGCGCTCGCCTGGGGGACGGCCACGTTCGTGCAGTTGGCGCTGGACCGCGCGGCGCAGAAATGACCGGTTCAGCCGCAGGGTGTGTGGTGGTGGAGGGAGCCTCTCTCCCCTGATGGGCGCTCACCGTTTGTCATTTCGGTGAAAGTAGCGTATGGTTTTGACGATGAGCAGGGATCGCAGGACCGCAAGACGGGGCGTAAGGTTTTTGTTGGATGACAGATACCGCAAGCTGACCGGTATGGCCTGCCTGTCTGTCGGGAGAGCGGCGTGACGGACGAACGCAAAAAATCCGATCGGCAGCCTGCGCGTTTCGGCGAGATGGCCGTGCGTTTGGGCCTCGTGTCACAGCAGCAGGTCGATGAAGGCGTGGTGCTTCAGGCCAAGCAGCGGAGTGGGATGGAAGCGGCCAAGGGGGATGGCCCGCCGGTACAGAGCGACCGGGTGGGCGAGGTCCTGCAGGGCCTGGGGTACATCGGCGGCGAGAACATCAAACGGGTCCTGCTCGCTCAGGAACAGGAACGCAGGACGCTCGCATTGCGCAGCAGCGAGTTGCCGGAGAAACGGCTCTTCGGCGACTTTGAACTGATCAGCAAGTTGGGCCAGGGTGCGATGGGGGCGGTGTATCTGGCGCGCCAAAGTTCGCTGGACCGATTCGTGGCGATGAAGATTCTGCCGCTCGATATGGCGCGCGATCATGAGTTTCTTGAGCGGTTCCGCCGCGAAGCGCGTGCCGCCGCCCGACTGAATCACCCCAACATCGTGACGGCTTACGATGTCGGCGTGGCGGGCGGCTACCACTACATCGCCATGGAGTTCATCGAAGGCGCCGATCTGGAACGGCAGCTGAAGGAGCGTTCGTCCGGTTGCCTGTCCACCGATGAACTCCTGATGATTGCCGAACAGATGGCACACGCGCTGGACTGCGCGTTCCAGGCGGGCATCGTACACCGCGACATCAAGCCGGCGAACATCCTCCAGCACAACGACGGGACGTACAAATTGACCGATCTGGGGCTGGCGGCGCGGAACGGCAAGGACAAACGGCTTACCTCGACGGGGGTCGCGGTCGGTACGCCCTACTACATTTCACCCGAACAGGCGCGCGGTGAACTTCTGGTGGACGTGCGCTCCGACATCTACAGTCTGGGCGCGTCGCTGTATCACCTTGCGACGGGTCGTCTGCCGTTCCCGGGCGGAAATGCCATCGAGGTGATGTCGAGGCACATTGCCGAGCAACTGGTGACGCCGATCGAAGTCAACCCGGATATCCCCAATCCGTTGAGCCGGTTGATCGAGAAAATGATGGCCAAACGGCCCGAAGACCGGCACCAGACGCCGGAGGAACTGCTGGAGGATATCCAACGGGTCCGTCGTGGCGAGATCCCGTTGCAAAAACGCGCCCTGTGGCGCGGGCACACCCGACGACCACAACCGCCATCGACGCAACCGACGACCGTGCAGGAGGGCCGCGGTCGGCCGGTCGTTGATCTAACGCCGTGTGCTAACCGCGCGGTGGGCGGACGGCGAGGTTGGACCGGGCCGTTTGCGTCCGTGCGGATGTCACCGATCGCGCGGAAGGCGCTTCTCGGTGCCGTCTTCCTGCTGACGGCCATTCTGGTCGCCATCGTGCTCCATTGGGCACTGAAGCGTTGACGCTCCCGCTTTCTTCGTGCGGGTTTGGCGTTCGACGATCGATAGGACGGTGGCGAACCGCGCCGGGCCCGGTCGCGCGCCTCGGCCTGTGGGGATCCTACGTTCGGGTCTTTGTGGTCTTCCGGGTCGCTCTTGTGCGACGTCTCAGTGTACTGGCCCAGATGGCCGGAACCTTGGCGCCCAGGGCAAGCGGAATCCACCGGCGCAGCGGGTACGGCTCCAGGTGCGCCGTGCCCAGGTCTTCGATTTCGCGCCACAGGAACTCCAGGTGGGGTTCGCGTGAACGGACCCCCCGGCCGGCTTTCGCCTTCGCGCAGTTGACCAGAAAGATCAGATTCACTTCATAGGTCTGAACGCCGTCTCGCAGGCAGCGGTGTTCGACCGCTCCCAGAAACCTTCGCGCGCGGACCTTCAGCCCCGTCTCCTCGCGAAACTCTCGCGCCAGAGCCTCGGGTACGGACTCTCCCGAGTCCACTCGGCCGCCCGGCAGGAACGTGTGTTTCTTTCGCTTGTTGTGCGCCAGCAGGATGAAGGCCCCCGAACGCAACACGCCTCGCGCCAGAAGACGAAACTTGGCCATGATCATCCTCGTCTGTGCGTCCGATTCGCCATCCAGTGAAACGAAAGCTACGCCGACGTCCGACCCGTGTAAAGAAGGAAAAGTATGGCGGTCATTTCACCATGGGCTCGGAGACACGGAGCGGGGAGAAGATCCGGAAGACCCAACGGGTAACCGGTACTCCACCCTCGGCCAAACCCTCCTCACTTCCTCCATTTACTTTCCCGTCCCTCGGTGTACGTTCTCTCCAAGAGAAGCGAAAAGGAGAACGTGAAGTGGAAAGTCGAGATGCCCCACTGTGGTTGGTCCGCGCCCATGCCTGACGAAACCACGTCCCCGCCTGTTCCTGTACCTGCTCCTGCACCGGGCACGATCACGCCGCAGGAACTGAAGAAGGCGATGAAGGCCTTCAAGAAACGCCTCGAGATCACGCAACTCGACAAGGAATCGCGCCAGATTGCGGGGCCACTGAGTAAAGGGCGCGGGTCGGGCATCGTGGGCATCGTACCTCCGCGCCAGTTTCCGCAGGCGATCTGGGACGAGTTGGTGAAGCAAGGCCGGCTGAAATACATCGGCGACGGGCTGTATGGGATGCCGGGGTAGAACCTGGGGCGGTTTCGCGACATCGAAACGGGTTGATCAGGGAACGCATCACGCATCTTCCGAGTCCGCCGCGGACGTTCGATGGCGATCAGGAGGCCGGGGCGGCCTTCGTTGTGCTGCGCCGGAAGCGCTCCGAAAAGACGGCCATGGCTGTTTCGGCGGTCATTCCTGTGTGCGAACGGTGACATTGTCGAAGGCGCAGGCCGCTTCGCGGGCGTGGAACGAGAGCGTGCCTTGGAGGTTACTCAGACCCCTGACCGTGACGGGCGCCTCGGCCTTGCCGTTCAGTGTGAGTGTAAGACTATCCTTGCCGTCGATGGCCAGTTCGACACGAGTCGTTTCGACGGGCCATTGCCCCCGGGCCTTCTGCTGGTCGTCGGCCGCGATCTGCAGTTCCCACTCGGTCGCGGTGAAGAGCAAGGTGACGTTCTTCTGGTCGTTGCCGAATTCAGCGGAGATATAGTACCCGTCGTTTCGTTCCCTGGGCGTGAACTCGAATCCGATGCGAGCGTTGCAAGCCGGGAAAGGCCCGCCGATCGCATCGAGTTTCAAGACCGTGTCGCCCCCGTCGACGCTTTCGAGCACATACTGGTCATCCTTGGTGGACCATGCACCGGAGGGTGCTTCCCAATCGCTCTGATGCTCCCACTTGCTGAAGTCGTAGCGGTGCAGATGGACGCCGCCGGCCTGACTCAGCGCGAGCCGCTGGATCTCCCTGGCTTGCTCGGGAATCCCGTTCGCGGCCACCAGTTCCTCCTGCGATTCCTTCACATGACCGAGGATGGTGAACAGGTTGTGCAGGCCCAGATGCCGGTCGGCCAGGTCGAGCTGCGCAACGAGCTGGCGGATCTCGGCGGGCGTCATCTTGTTGAACGAGTAGGGGATGGTTGCGCCGACCAGCTCGGTCTTCAGCGTCAGTTCGGCGATCTGCCGCAGGACGCCGGACTTCTTCGCGCCGGACGGGTCCGGCACCATCAGGATGACGGGCTTCCCTTTGGCACCTACCGACTGACGTGCCGTCTCCATCTCGTTGAGGAACGTGCGGGTCATGATGATGTTGACCTGGTCGGCCAGCAGCATTTCCGCCCACGTGGTGCCGCCCAGATCGTCGACGGCCGAATGGATGGCCAGGGAGGCTTCAGCGAGCCTGGCCTGCTCGATGGCCTTTCGCGCGGCGGCACGCGCCTGCTGGAAGCGCGGTTGTGCCTCCTGATCCAGTTGACGCAGGAGCGATCGCGCGCGCTCAGCGAACGGGCTCCGTGGATCCGCGGAAATCAGACGGGTGGATTTGGCGGTGGCGATGCGGTAGGCCTTCTGGGCGGCGGCGGCCTCCGCCTCCGTGATGAGCTTGGCGCAGATGTCCTCGACGTCCTTCTGCGTCTCCTCGACGGCCTGTTTCGCGCGCTTCGCGATGTCGCCGTCGGGATTCTCGCGAAGGAAATGGGTGATGGCCTTCCGGGCTCCGGCCAAGTTCCCCGACTGGAGCGCACGATCGCGTATCTCGAGGGCTGCCTTGAAGGCTTCTTCAACCTCCGGCGAAACCGTCTCCGGATCCCTCTTCTCGGCCGTGTCGCCGCCGTTCAGCGCGTGGCCCTTGGCCGCCTGGTGTGGTGTGGATGACTGGGCGGTGTCGCCGGCCACCATCTTCGAGTCATTCGGGGTCGGTGGAGGCGGCTTTCTGGAACCCGCGCTCAGGCCGGCGAAAGCCCCCCGGGCGATCTGGAAGCCAAGCACGAGCATCACCGCTATCACGACCACCTGAATGGCGCGTGCCGCGACCGGGTCCATCTTGCGTGGCTCCGGTGCGGGCTCTTCTTCCTCGCTGGTCTTCCGGCGCGAACCGCCGATGGGGCCGGGCCGTAGGGGTTGCACATCGGCCGTCCGCACCACGCTGGTTCGCACACGCTTGAGCGCGCTCAAGGTCTCCCGCGCGTTCTCGGGCCGTTCGTCGGGCTCGATGGCCATCATCTGCTGGATGAGCTTGGCCAGCACCTCCGGCACAGCGGAATCCAGTTCGTGCGCATCCGGGCGCGTCTGGTTGGCGTGTTTGGCCAGCACGACCAGCGCTGAAGTGCCCTCGAAAGGCGGCCGGCCGGTGAGCATGTGGAAGAGCGTGCAGCCGAGACCGTATATATCGGCCTTCGTCGTGATGCGCCTGGCCCGCGAGGCCTGTTCGGGCGACATGTAGTGCGGGGTGCCCAGGATGCTCTCCGGGTCCGTCGCCGTGCGCCGGATGCGGCCGCCGATCGTGGCCAGTCCGAAGTCCGTCAGCTTGATCTTGCCGTCCTTGAGCAGCAGGATGTTGTGCGGCTTGATGTCCTGATGGACGGCCTCCTCCTTTTCGAGCTGAACCATGACCTCGGCCACGCCGATGGCGATGTCCAGTGCCTGCGCCAACTCGATCTTGCCCTTACGCTGGAGCTTCTCCATGGCGCTTTCGCCATCGACCAGTTCCATCGAGTAATAGAGAATGCCTTTCGATTCGTTGACGTCGTGAATCTCGACCAGACCGGGATGCTGGAAACGCCCTGCCGCCCGCGCCTCGTGGATGAACTCCTTGGCGAAGCCACTGTCGCGCGCCAGTTCGGGTTTCAAGACCTTCACGGCAACCCTGCGATCGAGCGAGATCTGCAGCGCTTCGTAAACCTTGCCCATCCCTCCCTGGCCGATGCGGGCGAGAATCCGAAGGCCGCCCAAGGTGGCGCCGACGAGCGGATCGTCCGTTGAATGCTGGGCCCTGGCTGGAGCGTCCTCCGCCTTCTTCGCCGGGACCTTTCCCGACAGCTCAGGCGCGTCGAAGACCATCCGCGTGGCGCCGATCTGAATCGTGTCGCCATGGGACAGCGTGCGCGTATCGACCTTCCGTCCGTTGACCTTGGTTCCGTTCGAACTCTCCAGATCCTCCAGATCAAACCAGTCCCCCTTCGGCGTGATGCGGAGGTGGCGCCGCGAGGCTTTGGGCTCGTCCAGGACGATGGTGCACGAGGCGTGCCGGCCGACGGTCAATTCACCCTGTACGGGGAATTCCTTGGTCGAACCATCCAGATGGAGAATGATCTTCGCCATACACAAACCTCTTGAAGGACCGTCTCCAAAG
>CAYSBP010000096.1:0-10736 GCA_964429255.1 uncultured Planctomycetia bacterium | reverse complement strand
AGGGAGAGAGGTTTTTCAACGGGCTGTCCGTACGGGCTCACCTGCCGATCTTGGAGCCCAGGCGATCCCTGCGGTTCAACATGCGGATCATGGCCTGGATGGTGCTGGGCGCTCCGTCGTCGGGTTTATTGAGTGGGCACTTTGGGAACTCCTTCTGTACTTTCTGGGCATGGGTCAGGGCCTTCTGCCAGGCATCGTGGGCGTCGCGAAGCGCATTCTTCTCGTGTGTCGCTTTCACCGCGTCGCCATGGTATTGCCAGAACCGTCCAGCGAAGTAGTTGCCGTCGCCGTTGATGCTGGAGTCCGCCTGGGGCCACTTCTCCATGAGCATTTCCATCTCCTCGGCGGCTTCCTTGAAAAAACGCAGTCGGTTGCCCCCCAGCGCGTGGGCGATGTGTTGTTGGACGGTGCCCTTCTTGACGGCGTCGAACTCCGGATACCACTCGCGGAGCTTGTACAGAAAACGCAGGTAGACGACGGGTGCGTCCGGGTGTTGGTTGTGGAAGCGGTCGCACATCTCCCACAACGCGGCGGGGTTCGACTCACCCTCCTGCTCCTTCTTCCGGATCAGTTCGGCGATGTTCTGGGTCGTCTTGAAGTAGGTCTGGTGGGCCTCGAAGAACTGTTCCTGCCATTTCAGCGATGCGGAGGAGAGCACCTCCGCCTGCTGCACCAGCCGAGAACGTTCCTTGACGACCCATTCATCGTAGTACTTCTTAATCGCATCGGCATTGAGATTCCCGCCTTTCAGCAATCCCGTCTCCCAGACACGACCCGCCAGCCAGCCGGAGGCGTCCTCTCTGGTCCACTTCCGGGGCTCTTTGAGCATGGCCACGAGATAGGTGAGTGCCTTTTCGTACTGCTCCATCAGGTAGTGGATCTCGTAGAGCTGGTTGTGTTGGCTGGTCGTGGTGGCTTTGAGCCGGCTTGCCATGACGATCGAGATCTGGTTGTGGCGTTCCGTCCATGCCGGTGGCGTTCTTTTCCGATCAACAGGTCGGCCGGTGCCGATCTCCGTGGGTGGCGTGGTCGGTGGGGGCGCATCCGGAACGACCGGAGCGGACGCCGTCTTCACAGGCGGCTTTTCCGCGGAATCGGCTCCGGCCGGCTGGGCGGGGCCGCTCATGGCCCAGGCCTCGATATCGTTCCACGGGACGCGGGGCGGACTCGGCGGCTCGGCGGCCATCAGGCCGGCCATGAAGCCCCCCAATCCCCACAAGACGAACCGGCTACTTCGACTGCGTGCGTTCATGATACACCTCCGTTGCGCCAAATTCGTTTTTCAGCTCAACGACCAGCTTTTCCGCCTGTTGCCTTCGCTGTTCGCGCTCGATGATCGAGAGCTTCATCGTCGTGACCTGTCGATGCAGTTCCTCCACCGCTTCGATCATCTGGCGTGCCTGCAGATCTATCCACACGAGGTACAGTCCGGAGGTCTGGTCCTTGCGGAAGGGCGAGAGGAGTTCGTAGGCCCGACCTGGATGGTTCTTCCAGAAGAAGAAGGCCCCCAGTTTCTTCCGCCCTTCCTCGGTCGCTTCGGTGATGCCGGCCATAGCCAGCACATCACGATCATCGAGTTTGACGAAGGTCAGTCGATCCTCTTTATTGGCGCCGCCTTTGTGCCAGACGCCGTCCACCCCGGCCTTGCCGTTGAGTTTGAGTGTTGTCCGCTCCTTGGCGCCGGCCGGGAAGTAGAGGGCGACCGATTCCCTGGCCTCGCCTTTGGCGGAAAGGACCTGCCAACTCTTCTCGTAGATGGCCTGCACCGCTCGAAGGTCGCGTGCAAACTGGTCGGCGGTGGGACGGAACGGTTCGGCCAGCAGGGGGCGCTGGAGTTCAATCAGGTCGGCCGCGTTGGTGAAGGCGTTAATATCGCCATTGCCCGCGGCCTGTTTGGCCGCAGCGAGAACGCGTTTGAACGTTTCGAGCTGTTCGCGCTGTTGAGTGGCCAAGGCCTGCCGGGCGCTGTGCTCAAGTTCCTTCTCGAGGACGGCCAGCCCGGTCCGCACCTCTTCCACAGGCATCTTCGCGGAGACATCCTTGATCTGTTTGCGGAGGTCGTCGAACTGTGCCGGGGCGGTCGCCTTGCGGATTGCCTGCGTCAGGTCGGGTTCGAGCTTGCGGTGGAACTCCAGCCAGATCTGCTGCTGAAGGTCCTTCAACCGCTTGTCCCATCGCCTGGTTGCTTCCTCGCACGCCAGATCCTGCGGGATCTTCTCGGTTGCGAAACAGCCGAGCGCTCCGACATAATCCTGCGCGCCGAGACAGGTCTGAGCGACCTCCCATTGGGCCTCAACCTTGCGGCCGAGTGCCATCATCAGGCGGTCCGTCAATTCCTTCTTCTCGCGAAAAACCTCGACACGGATTTCCTCGGGTGCCCCCTTCTCCGCCGCTTCGAACAACTCGATCAGTCGCAACAGATCGTCCGGTCTGGCCTCCCGTGCCTTTCGCGCCGAGTCCAACGGTTCCCACACGGGGTTGTGTGGCGGGGTGGGGGCTTTCACGGGGATCGCCGGTTGTGTGGGGTCCGGTTGTGCGGGCGATATACCTGCGGGGGTCTGCGCGACGGAAACGGAATCGTCCGGCTCGCCGGGTGGCGTGGACTGGCGCAGGAGGACGAAGGCCCCCACGCCCGCCAGGAGCAGCACGCCGATACCAGCGCCGATCAGCAGCATCCCGGTGGAACGTGCTTCCACGGGTTCACAGGGGCCCGTGGTGGGATCGTGCGGCCCAATCGGCGCGCGAGGCCCTGTCGTTCCGCGCGAAGCGATCTGGCCGGGTCCGTGAAGGCGCCGTGCGGTGCGTTCCATACTGCACGGGACATCCGGCTTCAGCACCCCTTTGATCGGCTTCCCGTCGATCAGGCGGTCAAGGTCCTCCAGCAGCTCCTGCGGAGTCTGGAAGCGGTCTTCGGGGTTCTTGGCTAGCATCCGCTCGATTAAGCGGCAGAACTGCTCGCCCAACTCCGGCCGGATCTTCCTGGCACTCGGGGCTTCGTTGGCGAGGTGCTGCGCCATGATGGCCGCGGCGGTTTCCCCCTGGAACATCGTATGGCCCGTGGTCATGTGATACAACGACGCGCCCAGCGCATAGATGTCCGCCCGGATGTCCACGTCGTCCCGGCCGCGAGCCTGTTCCGGCGCGATGTAGTGCGGCGTGCCGACGGCCTGGCCCGGCTGAAGGTTGTCGCCCATATCGACACGCTTGGCCAGGCCCAGGTCGCAGAGCTTTGCGTCACCCTTGAGCGTGACCATAATGTTGTCTGGTTTGATGTCCCGGTGGACCAGCCCGTTCTTGTGCGCGTGGTCGAGCGCTCGCCCAATCTGCTGCGCGATCTTCAGCGCGTCCTGATCCTTGAGAGGTCCCTGCTCGCGCAGCATCTCGAGTGCTGTTTGACCTTCGACATACTCCATCGCGAAGTAGAAATACTTTCCGTGCTGGCCGACGTCGATGCCGACAATGATGTTGGGGTGGCTGAGTTTGGCGACCGCCTGCGCCTCGCGAATGAAGCGCTCCGTGAACGATTTGTCAGCGGCCAGTTTCGGAATGAGAATCTTCAGTGCAACGACCCGGTCCAAAGAGATCTGACGCGCCTTGAAGACGGCGCCCATGCCGCCCTGGCCGATCTTCTCGAGGATTTCGTAGTTGGCGATGCGTACGCCTTCACGCTGGCCCTGAAGCTGCCGAATCTCCTTGGCCTGCTCCGGTGTAAGGTGCTTCTTCTTGACGAGAATGCTGCCCAGATCTTCCTTCAGACCCAGTTTCCGAACGGCCTGCAGGACTTCCGCAGCATCATTCAGTTGCTTGGAGGAGATGAAGCCCTTCTCGATCGCGACCCTGCCAAAAGTTAGATCAGACTCTTCGGCCATGCGAGCGGTTGGCTCCTTTCTCCCGCAACCCCATCTGCATGCTATAACTTAGCTGCAATTCCGGCCGGGGGCAAGGCCTCAGATACTCTTTTCCACCGGTGCGACGTTACGGTTGAATGACAACCTGCCGGTTTCCCCCAGATTCTTCGGTCGCCCGAATCCATCCTTCGCTTTTTGCCATCGGGCGTTTCGGGCGTCAGGCGGTGGAGTTTTCGGATTCTTTTGAACCCGAGGCCCGATCTGTCCGTTGGAACTGACGGTCGGAAAGGCATGCGTGTGGGTGTAAGTTATTTTCCCACAACGCCATACGAGGGTAGGCGCGCTCATGCAGAACGATGCGACAGACGCCAATGACTCCAAGGAAATGCTGCCTATTGAAGTGCCACCCGAACCGCCCGCAAAACGACGTACACGCTTGTCCCGCGGACGTCGGTTGAACCGCAACTGGAAGAGCCTGCTTCGGGAACGGTTAGGTGCCGTCAACGCGGAGCACTACGAGAGCTGATGTCGTGGGCGAGGTCAGCTTCTAAGGCAGAAGTCGATCATCATTCCAATCAGGATGGCCAGACCCACGAAGACGAGGAACAGGAGCCAGCGTGCGGCGCGTGGCGCGTCCTGTACTTCGCTCAAGGCTTCGTCCGTACGTACATCGGATGGTGGATGGGCGGCGGGTGCAGCGGTCGTCGTTGGCAGGGGCACCGCCTGCGCCTGATTGCGGAAACTCAGCGAAGCTTGAACCCCGAGTCCTACCAGGTCGCCGTCCCGGAGTTCCTGCTCCCGGACGCGCTGGCCATTGACCCAGGTTCCGTTCTCGGAATCCAGATCGCGTAGCAGGTACCGGTCTTCGACGCGGGCGATGGAACAATGGCGCCGCGAGATCCCCAGGCCTTCAATATGTATGGTACACCCTTCCTCGCGCCCGATAGTCGTCTCGGGTGTGTCGAGGGCGAACGCTTCGCCGTCCTCTTCCCCGCGGAGTAATGTGAGACTGGCCATTCTTCGCCTCGATGATCCCGCTGTCCTGATTCCTTTACCGCTGCCCATACACGTTCTGGTACCGCTCATACAGCTTTCCGATATTCTCCTTCGAAATGGGCAAGGGTTTGCCCAACTGTAGCGCCAGGTAACTCGTGCGGGCCACGTCTTCCGTCATGACCGCCGTCTTGACGGCCGCCTTGGCTGTCTTGCCGATTGTGAAAACGCCATGGTTCTGCAGGAGGATCGCAGGCGACGAACCGATGTGCTCGACGACCAGCTTGCCGATGGCCTCGCTGCCGATCAAGGCGAACCCGGCGCATGGGATCTCGCCGCCGAACTCGTCGGACATGCCAGTGAGAAAGCAGGGGATCGGCCGTCCCAGTGCGGCGAAGGCGGTTGCATACGCCGAATGGGTGTGAACCACGCTGTTTACATCCGGACGGTGCCGATAAATGTACAGATGGCTGGCCACATCGGAGGACGGCTTCAGTTTACCTTCAATCACCTTGCCGTTCAGGTCAACGACGACATGGTGGTGAGGCTTGAGGTCCTCAAACAGCACGCCGCTGGGCTTGATCACCACGCATCCCGTCTTGGGGTCACGCGCACTCACGTTTCCACCCGTCCAGACGACCAGGTTGTACCGGGGCAACTGCAGGTGCAGACGACAGACCTCGCGCTTCAGCGCTTCCAGCATGTTGGCCTCCTTCATCGCCCGCCGGTCTGGAGATTTCCAGATCACGAGTGTATATACTCCCAAAGTGCCTTTAGCCAAGCGCAGTCCAGCGTTCGTAAGCGGTTCGTGACAGGTTGGGTGCCTGACCTGAGAAAGGGCGGATGCATCGTGGAAACGGATCGTGCGAGTGCCGGCGTACCGTTGGGAGCGGCCCTGTATGTGGTGGCCACCCCATTGGGCAATCTGTCCGATATCACCGCCCGGGCCCGGGATGTGTTGGCCTCGGCATCCGTGCTGGCTGCCGAGGACACGCGTTCCGCCCGCCGGCTGCTTGCCGCGCTCGGCATCGTTCTGGGGGGGCGCGAGTTGCTGAGCTACGGCGAACACAATGAACGCGACATGGCGTCTGTATTGATCGGGCGCCTTCAGGCAGGGAAGACGGTCGCGCTGTTGAGCGAGGGCGGTACGCCGCTGGTGAGCGATCCGGGGTTCAGGCTGGTGCGCGGGGCGATCGACACGGGGATTACCGTTACCCCGGTGCCGGGGCCCAGCGCGGTTATAACTGCTTTGAGTGCCTCCGGGTTACCGGTTCACGGTTTCATTTTCCGAGGATTTCTGCCCAAGAAGCCGGGCGCACGAGGACGTCTCCTCGCGTCGCTGCAGGACCGTGAGGAGACCCTGATCTTCTACGAATCGCCGCAGCGGCTCGCTCGACTGCTGGCCGAGATGGCCGGGATCTTCGGTCCAAATCGGGCCGCATGCGTGGCGCGTGAACTGACCAAGGTTCATGAGACGTTCTGGCGGGGTTCTCTGACCGAGTTGGCTGGACGAGCGGCCGAGGAGGAAGCGGCGGGGCGCCTTAAAGGTGAGATCACCCTGCTGGTGGCGGGGCTTCCACGCCAGGAGCGGGACGAGTAAGGGGCGGGGTTTCACACGTGTGCCGACGAATCGATGCAAGTTTTCTGCACGTTGTTCGCTAGATTCATGGGGATGCTCTGTCCCGACCTTGCCGGATTGGCACGAGTGGGTATAAAGGGCTTCTCAGCATGAGGTTCTTCTTTTCTCGAACGCTTCGGGCGGGTCTGTCCTGAGGCGGGTCTCAGGAGGTCACCGATGCAGGCACGTAACCGTTCAATCGTTCCTGTCCTTCTGGCGGCGGTTGCCAGTCTTCCTGTATTGTTGCGGGCTTCTCAGGACGAGATCGTCCTGAGGACAGCCACCAAGGAAGAGGTGGTTCGCGGTGAGATCAAGGAAGAGAGCATCGAAAAGATCAGGATGGTCGAATCGGGCGGGCAGCCGTTGCCCGATTTCTCGAGCAGCCATGTCGTGCAGATCAGGTTTGGTATTGATGACTTCGAGTTTGAGCGTGCAATGGGCGAGTACGAGAAGAACCATTTTGCCGAGGCGGCTACTTCGTTCCAGGTCTGCATGGACAACGCGAACCTGCGAAAGGTGACCCATGCGTACGTGACCTTCATGTGCGGCGATAGCTATCGGCGGGCCCATAAGGCGGCCGAGGCGGAGGTGGTGCTCGAAAAGATGTTGGAGCAGTACCCGAAGTCGTGGTACGCGCCCGAGGCGATTAACTCGCTCGTCGATGTCTGTGTGAGTTCCGGAAACGTTAAGAAGTTGGGACCGCTCCTGGAGAAGCTACGAAAACTGGGCGGCAAGTATGTGGCCAAGGCGACCATTTACGAAGGGCAGATGATGCTGCAGGCCAAGAAGTACGACGAAGCACAGAAGAAGTTCACCGAAATAGCAAGGTCCACCACCGACGTGGAGACGCAAGGACAGGCGCAGACGCTGGTGGCGCAGTGCATGGTGCTCAAGAAGGACTATGCTACGGCCAGAAAGACCGCGGAGGCCGTGCTGGCGACGAGCGCCCCCGCCGTCGTGAGGGCGGCCGCCCACCTGGTGGTCGGGAACGCGATCTTTGCACAGGCGATGGAAGTCAAGGGCGAACAGGCGCAGGAGTTGTATCTGGACGCCGCGTTGGAATACGTGCGGGTATGGAGTATCTATCCGGGCGGCGAGGCGCAGGAAGGCGAGGCCCTGTACAAGGCTGGCGAGAGCTTCAAGTTCCTATCGCGGCTTCCCGGCCGACGGAATGACCGCCGCCGCGCGATCGAAATGTTCGCGCAGGTTACGAACAAGTATCCCGGTTCGTACTGGGCCAAACAGGCCGAAAAGGCGATGGCGGACGTGAAGTAGGGCGCACACCACACGGACGCACGGACGGCCACGGGCTGACACGGACTGGCGCGGGCGGACGCGGACGCGCTGACGCCCTTCCGGGCGCCCGCGTCCCCGGTTCGTGTCGATCTGTCTTCGTCTGTGCCCGCCCTTGTGCTCGTGTTACCATCGCCTGCCGTCCAACCGTCCATCAGCGCTACACGATTCGAAGGAGCCATCATGCCGTCCGCGAAGTACACTCCGTCCGAGATCGAGCCCAAGTGGCAGAAACACTGGGCCGAGAAGAAGACCTTCTGCGTCGCCAACCCGGGCGACTCCGGCTTCGACGCGAAGAAGCCGAAATACTACATTCTGGATATGTTCCCGTACCCCAGCGGCGCCGGTCTTCACGTCGGCCACCCGGAAGGCTACACGGCCACCGACATCCTGGCGCGCTACAAGCGGATGCGCGGATTCAATGTCCTTCACCCAATGGGTTGGGACGCCTTCGGACTGCCTGCCGAACAGTACGCTGTGCAGAAAGGGGTGCACCCGGCGATCACGACGCGCGAGAACATCGCCAACATGAAGCGCCAGATCCAGTCGCTGGGCTTCAGCTACGACTGGGAACGCGAAGTCGATACGACCGACCCGAAGTACTACCGCTGGACGCAGTGGATCTTCCAGCAGCTCTTCAAGAAAGGCCTGGCCTACGTCGCCGAAGTCCCCGTCTGGTGGTGCGAAGGTTTGGGTACCGTGCTGGCCAACGAGGAAGTCATCGACGGCCGCAGCGAGCGCGGCGACTTCCCCTGTGAACGGCGCCCCCTGCGCCAATGGATGTTGAGAATCACCGCCTATGCCGAACGGCTCCTGGCGGACCTCGAGGAACTCGATTGGCCCGAGTCCATCAAGATTCAGCAGCGCAACTGGATCGGCAAGAGCGAAGGCGCCGAGGTCGATTTCGAGATCGCCGGCGGTCCGTGCGGCGGGCAGAAGCTCCGTGTCTTTACCACACGTGCCGACACGCTCTTCGGCGCGACCTATATGGTCCTCGCGCCCGAACATCCGCTGGTGAAGAAGATCACGGCGCCCGACCAGAAGGCCGCGGTCGATGCGTACGTCACCGATGCCTCCAAGAAAAGCGACCTGCTGCGCACCGACCTGGCCAAAGATAAGTCGGGCGTCTTCACCGGTGCGTATGCCTATAACCCGGTTTTCAAGAAGGACGACCCGAAGGCGAAGATCCCGATCTGGATCGCCGACTACGTCCTGATGGGCTACGGTACTGGCGCGATCATGGCCGTGCCGGCGCACGACACGCGCGACGCCGAGTTCGCCGTGAAGTTCAAACTGCCGATCATCCCCGTCGTGATGCCGCCGGACGGGTGGTTGAAAGCCAACGCGCCGGCTGGCAAGGAATCGGCCGACGTTGCAGCGCTACGCGAGGAATTCCGCAAGGCGCCCGGTTCATTCAAATCCTTCTTCGTCGATGACGGTACGGCCATCAACAGTCCCATCTTCGAAGGCCAACCGACACCGCAGGCAAAGAAGACCATCGCGAAGTGGCTCGAAGAACGCGGGCTGGGGAAGGGGACCGTCAACTACCGCTTGCGCGACTGGCTCTTCAGCCGCCAGCGCTACTGGGGCGAACCGTTCCCGGTGATTCAGAACGAGGACGGCCAGCACAAACTCGTACCGGAATCCGAACTGCCCGTGGCGTTGCCGGAGATGGCGGACTTCAAGCCGACGGGCACGATGGATCCGCCGCTCGCCAAGGTCAAGGACTGGGTCAACACCCAGGACCCCGAGACCGGCAAACCCGCGAAACGCGAAGTGAACACGATGCCGCAGTGGGCCGGTTCGTGCTGGTACTACCTCCGCTACCTGGACGCGCTCAACGCGAAGCAGGCGTGGAGCAAAGAAGCCGAACAGTACTGGATGCCGATCGATCTCTACGTCGGCGGCGCCGAGCATGCCGTGCTGCACCTGCTCTACGCCCGCTTCTGGCACAAGGTTCTCTACGATTGTGGATTCGTCCACACGAAGGAACCGTTCCAGCGACTCTTCAATCAGGGCCTGATCACCGCTTTCGCCTACAAGGACGAGACGGGTCGCATCTATCCAACGGACCATGTCGAAGAGAAGCCGGACGGCCGTTTCGTGCTCAAGGAAACTGGCGCGCAGTTGGAGCAGGTCGTCACCAAGATGTCCAAGTCGCTGAAGAACGTCATCAACCCGGACGACGTAATCGGCGATTACGGCGCGGACACGTTGCGCCTCTACGAGATGTTCATGGGTCCGCTGGATTCGTCCAAGCCGTGGAACCCGCGCGACGTCCCGGGCGTCTATCGCTTCCTGCAGCGCGCCTGGCGGATCGTCATCGAAGATAACGAGTCGAAGCCCGAAGCGGGCCAGGCGAGGCCGAACCTGAGGAGCGGGGAGCGAGGAGCGAGGAGCGAGGACGCCAAGAGCCATGCGCTTGAGCGCTCCCTCCATAAGACCATCAAGAAAGTCACCGAGGATCTCGACGACATGGCATTCAACACGGCCATCAGCGCGATGATGGTCTTCAGTAACGATGCCTTCAGGGAGCTGGACTACCTGACGCGGTCGCAGGCCGAACGGTTCGTGCTCCTGCTTTCGCCCTTCGCTCCGCACCTCGCCGAGGAGTTATGGGCGCGGTTGGGCCACGAACAATCGCTGGCCTATGCGGCGTGGCCGATGTTCGACCCGTCGATGACGGTGGACGCCATGGCGGAGTTAGGCGTGCAGGTCAACGGCAAGGTTCGCGGTCGGATCAGCGTTGCGGCGGACGCGCCTGAAGACGAGATCAAGAAGCTCGCACAGGAAACCGTGGCCAAAGAACTGGCTGGCAAGACCGTTCAGAAGGTCATCGTGATCAAGGGCCGGTTGGTGAGCATCGTCGCGAAGTAGTCGTTCAGCCTTTCAGGCTGAACGACTACAGACGATGAACCGGATCGAGCCAGCGGTGCAACCGGATGCCATTCGTATCCATGACCTAATGAAAAATGAACCATCAG
>CAYSBP010000095.1:0-10753 GCA_964429255.1 uncultured Planctomycetia bacterium | reverse complement strand
CGTCAATCTCGGGTCCTTCGATGCAGTGAAGGAGAAGAAGCCGGAGTTGGTCGAGCGCCGGAACAAGGTGACGGCCGAGATCGCCGAGTTGACCAGGAAGCTGAAGAGCCTTCCCGCTCTAACGATTCCCAAGCTGGAGGGTGCGGCAGGGAGCCCGAAGGGCGGTGGACCGGGGTTCAACAAAGAAGAGGAGAAGAGCGAAGCGCCAAAGGCGCCGAAAGTTGAGGAGAAGGCTCCAGAGGCCAAACCGGAAAAGAAATTAGAGTAGCCTTGAGTTCATTTCCTGTAACACATTGTCGTTAAGATGGTTGTAATGGTGAACGCACTTGGTGCACTTGTTATTTTTATGGCAAGTTGGCCGGAGTTGGCTCGTTAGGTCAGGTAGCTTGGAGTGAGGTCATGACGAAGCGTTTCGTGGCATTCCTGCTCGGCCTGGGTCTTCTGCTCCCGATTGCGGGAGCAGGATGGTCGGCCGAAGACGAAGAGAACATGGATCTCGTATTTCGTGTGGGCGAGACCAGGCCCGTGCGCACGAAGGTTATCGCCGAGGATTATGTGATGGTCGAGGGTAAGTCGAAGGCCTCGGCCGTGAAGATTCCCAGCTATAAGGTGTCGGATGTGCTCCGGTCCGACCGACCGTATGAGTATGACCGCGGGTTGGAGCGATTAAAGGAGGGGCGGTTCGCGATAGCAGCGAAGTACTTCACGGATGTGTTGCGAGCGAAGGATCACATGGAGAAGACGTGGGTGATCGAGTACTGCAACTATCATCTCGCTACCGCGATGTACGATGGAGAGTTTTGGGATGGGTATCAGGGCAAGACGTATCAATACAGCGAACCATCGGTCTATTTCGATGCCGTGCTGAAGGCCAATCCAAAGTCTCGGTTCCTTCTGGACGTAAGCGTCAAGCTGCCGATCTGTCTGATTGAACAGAAGAAGTTTGCGGAGGCCGAGAAGGCGTTCGTGGCGGCGGCGGCGGCGATCAAGCGGTATCGGGAAGAGACGGCCAAGACGGCGGACCTTGAGTACCGGGCGCATTCCGAACGGGCCGATGCGATGCTCAAACTGGGCGGTGGGAAGTTGCTGGAGAGGAAGGGCGATTTTTCACAGGCGGTCGATGCCTACGCGGCCCTGCAGCGTGTGGTGGCGAGGAAGTTCCCCGACATCTATTCCGAGGCATGGAGTGGGGAGCTGCAGTGTCTGGCCCAGCAGGGAAGGTTTTCGGATGCGCGTGCGCGGGCGGAATCGTTGATCAAACGCTATCAGGAGACCAATGATCTGTCGCTTCTGGCGATGCTTCCCGTCGCCCATGCGGTGATGGGACGGGCCAGTCTGGCCTTGGCTGCCGAATTCGAAGCGAAGAGCAACGCGATTCAGGCGCAGCAGGCCTATTCGGACGCCCGTTGGAACTACCTGCAGGTCCTGGTTCGGTTCTTCGACCGCGACGAGCATGTGGCGGAGGCCAGCTATTACGTCGGCCTCTGCTATGACAAATTGAAGGGGCAGGAGACCACGGGCAAGGACTTGGCCGTCCGCTACTGGCTGAATGTGAAACGCAGTTTCCCGGACAGTTCGTTTGCCAAGCTGGCTCAGCAGGACCTGGCTCGCGTGGGCGGCGGGGAACTGGAGCAGAAGAAATAGGAATCCAAGAAGGAGGGGCGAAGGAACCGCAGAAGGCGGCTGGCCATGGCAATGGCGGCGGGGCCAAAGAGTTGATCCTGTGATTCATTTTCGTGGGGAGAGAGCCGGTCGCGCGACCGGAACAAAAAAGGAGGATGTACCATGCGTTGGATGGCGATGATTTCGTTGGCAGCTTTGCTGGTGGGCGTGGCGGTCGATGTGAGCCACGGGTTGGGCATTCAGACGGTGGCCAGTGTGGCCAATGCGGAAGAGGGTGCCGAGGCCGAAGTCGTTCGATCGCATACGTGGTGGGATGCGATGAAGGCGGGCGGTGTGGTCGGCGTGATCATCTTCCTCGTCTCGATTGCCGCGCTGGCGCTGATTATTCAGTACACGGTGGAGCAGAAGGCCGAGAAACTGCTGCCTCCGCACCTGGTGACCGAACTGGGGAGCCTCTTCGAGGAACAGGCGTACGACGATGCGGCCCAGTTGTGCCAGACGGAAGACTGTTATCTCACCCGTATCGTGGGGAGCGGTCTGAAGAACATGGACGGCGGGTACGACGGCGTCATGAAGGCGGTTGAGACGGCGGGCGACGAGGAGACCGGCAAGCTCTTCGGCAAACTGGCCAACCTCTCCATGATTGTCGCGGTGGCGCCCATGATGGGTCTGTACGGAACGGTGACCGGCATGATCTCCGCCTTCAACACCATCGCTTCGACGGCCGGTGGCGCGACGCCCGCGCAGTTGGCCGACGGTATCTCGCAAGCGTTGGTTACCACGTTCTTGGGACTGACGGTCGCCATTCCGACCAGCGTGGCCTTCCACTTCCTGAAGTCCCGCGTCGTTCGCGTCAGCATGGAGACGGGCGGCGTCGTGGGCGACCTCTTCGCCCGCTTCCGGCAGCCCGCGGCTTGATAGCTTCGGCTTGACAAGGAAACCAGGGCGCCGGCTCGTGCCGGGCGGCGCCCGACAGGCTGAAAGGATCAGGTCATGGCCAAGAAATCGAAATACGACGTGTTGTGCGTGCAGGACCTCACGCCGATGATCGACTGCGTCTTTTTGTTGCTCATCTTTTTCATGTGCGTGACGGAAATGGCCAAGGTGGAGCTTGAACAGCTCACGTTGCCGAAGGCCTTGAAGGCCATCGATGACGATAAGGTGCCCAAGGACCGGCAGGTGATCAACGTCACCTACAGCATCGTCAACAACACCGAAGTGGTGTCGAACATCATTGTCCGAAAGGAAACCTACAACGTGCCGGAGAAGCTGGTGGCATTTCTTAAGAGGAAGGCCGATGAGGCCGGTCGAGACGAGAAGGGTGTTTCGAAGCTGTCCGTCAAGATCCGGGCCGACGGACGCGTGGCCTACCAGCAGGTCCAACGTGTCATGGTGTCGTGCATGAAGGCGGGCATCTCGCGCATCTCGTTCGGCGCCCAGCCCAAGAAGGGATAGGAGCGTGTCATGAGCGTAAAAGATAGGTACGAGGATCCTGAACTTTGCTTTACGTCGATGATCGACATCGTCTTTCTGCTGCTTATCTTCTTCATGTTAGCCGCCAAGTTCAAACAGACCGAGCAGCGGCTGGACTGCTTCCTGCCGGTCGATGAGGGGCAGATGCCGACGGTGGCTCCGCTGAAGAAGCCCGAGGAGTTGTCCATTTTTATCAAGGATGACGTGAACGCCCGTGCTGGAAATTTTGAACGGCGTGCCGTTCGTCGGGCCACGTACTTCCTGATGAGTCGTGACGCTCAGCCCGTCTCGGACCCCAACCAGTTGCTGTCCAAGCTCTCCCAACTGGCTTCCAATCCGGAGCAGCAGGTCCTGATCGCATTGTACGACGAGATGCGGGATAAGGACCAGCTCGTGCCGTTCTTCAATGTGGTCGCTCTGTTGGACGTCTGCAAGATGGCCGGGATTCAGATCGTGAAGTTCCAGGCCCCCGCGCAGACCACCGAGTAGTTGTCCCGTGGTGAATCCGTCGAGGCGCGCGGCCCCGCAAAGGGCCGCGCGTCTTGTTTTTCCGGGCTTGGCGCCTCGGGCAAGCCCGGAGCCTGATGTGGCATAGCCTGACATGCCTGCCCGTGCTCTTTTCTGTACGTCATCAGCCAAGCAACCTCGGGAAGCGAACTCAACTCACGCGGCTGTGGTCGAAGAGGGTCGTGTCCTCGCCCCGAACGGGGCCGGTCGTCCATGGCCACCGGCGGCATCCCGTGGAACGGAGAGAGCGTGAGTCGACAACGGTATTTCGTCACCGGACACAAGGGCCTGGAGCAGGTCCTCTGTGCCGAGCTGCGTGCGCCGGAAATCGGCGCAACCGAAGTCCGTCCGGGATCGTCCGGCGCGTGGTTTTCCGGTGACCGTGACGTCGGCTATCGCGCCTGTCTCTGGCTGCGCAGTGGCATCCGGGTGTTGGAGGAGATCGCGCGCGGACCTGCGGTCGGTGCCGAGGAACTCTACGAATGGGGCAGGGCCCTCGACTGGAACGCATGGCTGGATGTGAAACAGACCTTCTCGGTCGAAGCCCGGGTCTGGGACTCGGAGATCACGCACTCCAAGTATGCGGCGCTGCGAATCAAGGACGCGCTCTGCGATTTCTTTCGGAAACGTTGTGGTTCACGCCCCGATGTCGATACCGAACGTGCGGACCTGCCCTTGTTCCTTTACGTTTACCGGGACGAGGCCGTCCTTTATCGGGACTTGGCTGGAACGACGTTGCACAAGCGTGGGTACCGGGATGCGCTTCATAAATCGTCGTTGAACGAGGCCCTCGCGGCGGGGATTCTGCTCCAGGCCGGCTATGATGGCCGGGTCGCCTTTGCCGATCCGATGTGCGGGGCCGGGACGTTTGCCATTGAGGCTGCTCTGATCGCCGCGCGGCGTGCGCCGGGGTTGGCGAGAAAGAGCTTCCCTTTCGAAACCTGGCCGGACTTCGACCGCAAGCGCTGGAAGGATTGTCGCGGGCGCGCGTACGGTGCGGCGCGTTACGAAGTAACCGCCCCGATCATGGCCAATGATCGTCACGCGGGTGCCCTCTCGCTGGCGGCCAAGGATGCCGCGGAGGCTGGGGTGGGGGAGTACCTCCGGTGCTCCGAGTCCGAGGTTGGCGACTTCTTACCTGAGGTGCAGCCGGATCTCGTTTGTGTCAATCCGCCATGGGGAAAGCGGCTGGATGGGCCGGATGTCGCGGATGCCTGGCGTGGCCTGGGACGATTCCTGCGCGAACGCTGTCCCGGAGCGAGCGCTTCGGTGCTGACCGGAAACCGGGATCTTGTGCGCGAACTCGGAATTCCTCCGGCCGAGATGTTGACGCTGCGAACCGGTAAGGTGGAGTGCTGGATAGTCCGGCTTCGCATGACCTCCTGCATGCCCACTGCGTGAACCACGGTGGCGCACGTCCGCTTCCATAGCGAAAACGGTCATTTTCTCCGTGTCTCCGTGTCTCCACGGTGAATCGTCCGGATTAGGTTGCTTGTCCTCAAGGTGTCCCGCGCTAGACTGGAAAAAAACGGGGAACTCGGACGTATCCCAGCGTCCCAATAGACGGTTAGAAGTAAGGATGCCACGCCCTGTTCCGGTCGGGTCGGCTTGCCCCAGTTGAGTAAGGGAGAGTCTTGATGCCGCGCGTCTTTCGTCGAACGATCTTACCGGGGCTTCTCGTTTGCGGTCTGCTTTCCGTCTTGCCCGCCGAAGAGCCCAAGCGCCCCGAGCACGAGGTGCAGCTCGAGGAAGATGATACGGTCGAGTTGTTGTTGCGCAAGGCCCGGGAGTCGGCGGCCAAGGGCGCGGAGGATCCCGAGGCCTGGCCCGTCTGTATCAAGGCCTACATCGAGATTCTGAGCAAGCACGCCAATAAGGTCTTTCTGGCGCGGTGGTTGGGGGATGGCGGCGAGGATGCACGCGCCTATGGTCTGGGGGTCTACCGTTCGGTGGCCGAGAAAGTGACGGAAGAGGTTTCGAAGCTGCCGCCGGCTGGGTTGGCGGTGTACCGGGCGCTCATCGACCCGAAGGCACGAGGTGTCTACGCCGTGGCCGACGAGCAACTCGACGAACGGCAGATGGAAACTGTTGCGCGGACGTACTTTTCGTCCGCGTGGGGCGACAACGCGGTCGTCTGGTTGGCTGAGTACGCCTATCAGCGGGGTGCCGACCGCCAGGTCCTCAGTCGCTTCAGCCGCCTGTCCGGTCATCCGGACCCGGACGTCTCGAAGCTGGCGGTGGCGGCGCGGATTTTTTTGACGGAGGTGCGCCTGGGACAGCGGGAAGAGGCGGAGATGGCGCTGAAGAGCCTGGAGCAGCTCGCCGCGAAGGAAGGCCTTGAGACGTTGCGTATCGGCGCGAAGGTGGGCGATGCCGCGCTGGAGGATCTGCGCGCCCGTCTGAAGGTGACGGGTGCGGGGGCGAAAAACGAGCGGAAGGACGAGGGTTGGGACACGTATGGCGGCGACGCGACGCACACGCGCGGCGCGCCGGAGCGGACGGCCGTCGGCGTGCGCAAATGGAGCATTCCGATTCCTCGTCTGCTTGGAGCGGCCGAAGGCTGCTCGGCGTCGACAGCCACCCTGGTCCGCAATTCCCGTACGGGACAGACCAAGCGCGTTACGCCGACGAACATTCATCTGGCGCTGCGCAAGGGCTTGTTTCTGCTGACCAACGGGCGCGTGGTGGCCTGCCACTCGATTTCCCGGCCGGAACCGGACCGCCCGGTCTTCTGGTGGCCGCCATCGGCCAGGGACCTGTGGCCCAGCTCGGCCAAGCCCGAGCAGCAGCCGAACAACCCGTCCCGAGGTCAGCAGATGGGGGTGGTGGACCAGGTCTACTTTCCCACGTTGGGCGAAGACCATCTGTACGTGGCCTTGGGTCCGGCGCCCATGGGGCCGATGCCGCAGTGGTGGGGTGGACGGGACCGGCCCAAACAGGAACCGAACGGGCTCGTGGCTGTGGGAAAGAAGGCGGGTGGAAAGCTGGGATTGGAAGGCGGCAGTCTGCTGTGGTCAAGCGAACCGGGCGCGGACGAGCAGTGCCGGATCAACGGCAAGGCCGACCAGGAGTGGCTGCGCGGCGTGTACCTGGTCTCCTCGCCCACGTATGTCGATGGTGTGCTTTATACGATGGCCGTCGAAGAAACGAACGGACCGCGGACGGCGTGGGTGGTGGCCTTCGACGCGCCCACCGGCCGGCTGTTGTGGCGGACGCGGATTTGTGCCGGCCAGCCGCCTCTGTACGGCGGCGGCTTGCAGCCTGCGCTGGGACTGCCGGTGGCCGTGAGCGGAGGGCTGGTATTCTGCGTGACGAACCTGGGGGCTGTGGCGGCGCTGGAAGCGGCTACGGGCGCGGTTCGCTGGATCCGCATCTATGAGCGCACACCGGGCCTGGTCGTCGATCCGCGCACCGGAGAGTATCCGGTTTCCAGCTACTGGGCCGCCAATGCCCCGATGGTCTTCGAGGACCTGCTGATGGTCACGCCGCAGGATTCGAACTTCATTTACGGCATGGATCTGCAAACGGGCCGTCGCAAATGGCAGGCGGAACGGGTGCGAAGCCTGCCGCGTGGCGGGACCAACGAACCGTTGGAGTACGTGATCGGCTTGGTGCACGGACGGCTGGCGCTCTCCGGACGCAGCGTCGTCTTCTTGGACGCCAAGACCGGTAAGATCGAGTATTCATCCGAGTGGCAGAACGACAGCATCGTGGGCCGTGGCGTGGTGGCCGGAGCGTATGTCTTCGTGCCGACCAACAAGGGCATCGTGGTGATCGACGGGCGTCTGGGTTCGTCCGGCAAGCCTATGTGGAAGATGATCGGTGGAGAGAAGGAGCACAGATGGGGCGATCCGAAAGTCGAGGCCGGTCATCTCTTCGTCGATCGCGACGCGCTCCTGTCGGTGTCGGCCACGCACGTGAACGCCTACTTCGTCGCGGAGGTTGTCGAAGCGCGACTGAAGGAGCGGCTCGATGCGTCTGCCGACGACCTGGCGTCTTGGCTGGAGTTGGGCGATCTGTACCACGTCCAGGAGCGGTTCGACGACGCGGTCAAGACCTTTGACCTGGCGCTGGCCCGGCCGTCCGTGCGGAAGGACGACGAAGAGACCAGGCGTCTCGTCGGAGAACTGAGGCTGCGGAAGTTTGAAAGCTTTTTCGGTGCCGGCGAGAAATGCATGTCGGCGAAGAAAAGTGCGGAGGGCTATGCGCAGTACGAGAAGGCGCTGGCCTGTTCGCCGGACGTGCATACTTCGGTTCGTGCGCTTTGGAAACTGGGCGACGCGGCGCTCGCCAAGGGCGATGCGGTGGCCGCCGCCGGCCACTTCCAGACGCTGCTGACGGACCACGGTGAGGTTTATTTCTCTTTCGAGGCGCACAGCAGTTGTCTGGCGTCCGTCTACGCGCGGCGTCGGCTGGAACAGATTCGCAAGGAGCATCCCAAGGCACTGGAGCCGATGGAAGCCCAGGCGCGAGAGGCGATCCAGAAGGCGATTACGGGCAAGGAGATCGAAACGCTCGAAATGGCGCTTCGCAAGTACCCGAATTCGGAGGCCTACGCGGAGGGCTTGCTTGCGCTCATCAAACTGGCCCTGGAGAAAGGCGACCCGCTGACGGCACGTGTGCAGGGCCTGCGCTTCCTGAATGCCTGCCGGCAGTCTGCCAGGCTCCCCGACGCGTTGGCCTGTCTGGTGCTCGCCAGCGAGAAGACGGGCCTGTTGGGTCCGGCCAAGCAGATGTTGCGCCGGCTTTCGGCGATGAAGGGGTCGGTCGAACCGCCCGGCGAGCCCGCGCAGAGCGCGGCGGAGTGGGCCGCGGCGCGTCTGAAGAAGCCCGATTACGCGCAGCCGGTCTCGAATGCGGCCAAGGATCTGGGCAACGGCCGGCTGGTGGAGATGTGGTCCCGCGAGGACTCCTCGGCCACCGGCGTGCTGGTGCCGGGGGGCCCCACGCCGCCAAGCATGCTCAACCAGGTGCTGGTGCTGCATCAGAGCGATGCGGAACTGTCGTCCCGTTCGGGACGGAGCGGCGAGGAACTCTGGCTACCGCGGCCTGCGTTGCCCGCCGGATTCCAGCCTCAATGGTCCGCATGGAGTCAGGAGCTGCTGGTGGTGGCCGGGCAGAATCAACTGACCGCCTACGATGCGCGTTCCGGAGGCAAGGTCGCCTGGTCCTACCTGTTCGCGGGTGACGAGGAGACGGTGCTGAACGAAGAGGAGGCTGTCCAGGTCGTACACCAGCGCGGTCAGGTCGGGCTGTCGGTGAACGAGCAGGTGGTGGCGTTGTCGCTGCCGAACGGTTCGCTGGTCGTCCTGGATGCGGCTTCGGGACAGCCGTTCTGGACGACGAAGGGGCGGGGCGGACCGATGCTGGGCGCTCCGGCGTTGGGCAACGGGTTCGTCGCCGTTGCCATGATGCAGCCGCAGCCCATGAAGGTCGTGGTCTACGATTTCCTGACCGGCCGGCAGCGCTGCGAGATCCATCTGCCGGGCAACCAGCTCATCCATCCGCCGCAGGCACAGGGCGACTGGCTGTATCTGTTGGGTGGCGACAACAAACTGCATGTGTACGGCGGTGAAGACGGCACACAGGTGTGGGAGTTCCCGTTCGAGGCGCCTCCGGTTCATGCGCAGGTGAATGCCGAGGTGTTCATCGCGGTCCTGGCCAACCAGCAGGTCGTGGCGTTGAGCGTCGAGCGGGACGCGGGGGAGAAGCGTCTGATGTGGCGGACGCTGCCGGAAGGCGGCGGACCGTGCAACGGCGTGGTCGTCGATGGTGCGGACGTCTTCGTCTCGCAGCGCTTCGAGGGACAGAAAGGCCGGGTCAGTGCGTATCACGCGGGTGGAGGCAAACTCCGGTACCGCGTGGATACGGCCGGCGGCCAGATCGATTCCGACGATGATCTCGCTCGCAGTCACTTGCTGATCGATGCACTCGACCCGCGTACCAGCGGTGCACAGTGTATTTCGCTGGTCGACCGGCGGACCGGGAAGTTGACGTGGAGCCAGTCCGTTTCGCCTCGGGCGTCGAGCACGCTCTTCGACGGCGGCGTGGTCGTGGCCGGGGCTGGCAAACTGACCGGGTATGTGGTTGCGGCTTCCGAGCGTGTAGGCACGGATCTTGAGACGATGCGCAAGGCCGCTGCAGAAAAGCCCGGTGACTTGACCGTGGCCCTGCGCCTGGCGCAGGTGCTCCACGAGCGTAAGGAGAGCCGTGAGGCGCTCGACGTGTTGGCGCGTTACCTGGCCGCGCCGGGCGCCTCGGAAGAGGGCTTCTCGCGGGCCTACGACCGGTTGCGGATGTTGCGGTCGAATCTGGCACGGACCGACAAGCGGGTGGTGGGTTTCGAACGCGTCGCGAAGCCGTTGAGCATCGACGGTTCGCCGGCCGACTGGCGGGCGCTCACGGCGCTGAAACTCGAGGCGTGGCCGTTCGTCGATCTGGCCCGCGACGAAGAGCAGCGGATCGCATACCCGCGCGACGCGTGGCGCGGACCGGAGGACTTGAGCGTCGCGTTCCGGGGCGGGTACGACGACAAGAACCTCTACCTCCACTTCGACGTTACCGATGACCGTGCGTCGAATGCGGAGAAGCAGAATGCGGAGTTGTTTAAGGGTGACAGCGTGCAGGTGGCCTTTGACCTGGAGCGGGAGGAAGGCCTGGGGTTCCATGGACAGGATTTCGAGATGGGGTGGGGGGTAGGGGATCAGGGCGCGTCGCTTTCCTGGTGCTGGGTCGAAGGCGGCAAGTATTTGATGAAGCCGATGGAGACGCCGGTCAAGGCGTTACGGGACGAGGCGCAGAAGAAGACCGAGTACCGCGCGATCCTGCCGCTCGAGTATCTGGGTTTGAAATCCGCTGCCGGCACCCAGTTCGGGTTCACGTTTGTTGTGAACGACAGTGACGGCGAGAAGGGCGTGCGCAAAGGCATCGCCGTCAGCCCCGGAATCTGGAGCCCCAAGTTCCCCGGTCAGTACGCCACCGGCGAACTGAAGTAGCCGGCCACCGCTGTTCGTATGCGGTGCCTAGAGGACGCTCGGGCTCCGTGGGCCAACGAATACCGCTCGTGCGACGATCGGCCCTACGGCCCCCAACCGTTGTAGAAAATGCGCCCTTTGCCCCGCGTCTTAACCCATACGGCTCAACTGCACGC
>CAYSBP010000094.1:0-10849 GCA_964429255.1 uncultured Planctomycetia bacterium | reverse complement strand
CTCAGGTCCACGCACTCACCGTCCTGATTGGTTGCAGACAGCTTCGGCAACTCGGTCCCGACCGGCGAGGGCACAACCTCCTCTGCACCTGCAGTATCCAAGACCGCCCACATGACCAACACAGATAACAAAACTCCGTAGGTCATCACATAACCCTCCTCGATCAAAGGTGGTCGAAAGCCGTCACGCGCAATACTCATCGCCTCAGGCGGCAACGGTATTCTTGCAATCTGAACGTCAGGATCGGCGCCTTCTGCGCCGGTCCCTCTGCTTGCGTATGCGCTGCCGCTCATCGAGTCGCAGGCTGGCCGAGGGATCCAGCCGCAACTCGATTTTATCCATCAGATCACGCAAGGCCAAAAAACGGTTGAGCGCCTGCGAGCGCTCACGCGTCGCCTTCGCCTGAAGGTCCAGCGGTGGATAGGTGAGCCGGACGCCGCTAGCCGTCTTGTTTCGCTTCTGCCCTCCAGGACCGCCGGACCGGAGGAACTGCTCATCCACTGCACTCAGATCCACCCGCAGGGCCTGGATTCTCCCGCGAAGGAGGTCCAGCTTGGCCTGAGTAACCGGGGCGTCCGATGGGAAACGCATGGCACCTGCTTTCCGTCGAAGTACATCTGCGCTAAGCACCTCTTTCGGTAACCCCAAAAGTCATATGGTGCAGGCAGACCATTGGGCAGAGCATGAGCCGCAACCTCTTTTGGTTATCGATATTATTAACTCAACTGTGGAGACAAAATAGAGCTGCAATCGTTACTCGGTCATGCGCTGTTGATCCGTTGCCAAGGAAGGGAGCAATACTTCACGCAACCCAGGCCGCAACATGAATGCCCCGATTCCGCAGCCCGGAGATCGCGCCTACCAGGAAGACGGAGTACCGCGCTGCCCTACCGAGCGCCACCGCTCTGACCTTTTGTCGTGCTCCACCTCACTTGGTGGATTCGCTGATGGCTCGCAGTTCTACAGGGGTATGGGCAGGCAGTGCCGCAGTGGCCTGCGTCGAGGGATGCGGGGCCAGCACTCCACTCATTTCGTCCATCTTGAAGTAGGAGAGCCGGATCGAGTTCAGCGCCACGAGGGCGGAGGTAGCCACCATGGCCGTGGCGGCCAGGGGAATGGACAGTTGGTTGAAGACGGCCAACGGGACCATGATGATGTTGAAGCTGAACGCCACCAGCAGGTTGATACGGATCAACACCAGGGCTTCGCGCGCGAGGCGCAAGGTGCGGGGCACGCTGCGGGGATCGCCGGAGACCAGCACGATCGAGCCCTGTTCGACCGCCAGGTCAGTGCCGACGCCCAGTGCGATACCGACGTCCGCGGTAGCCATTACGGGGGCGTCATTGATTCCATCGCCCACCATGGCCACGCGCCGACCCTTTTCGCGCAGTTTGCTGGCGAAATCGATCTTCTCCTCCGTCGTCATGCGACCGTGAATCTCTTCGGCCACGAGCCCGCAGGCCGCTCCTACCGCCGCCGCGGCCGGCGCATTATCACCGGAAAGCAGGTGGATGCGTCTGTTCTGCGCGCGTAGCTCGGCGATCGCCGCCGCCGCCGTCTCCTTCACACGGTCCGCCAATGCCATGACGCCGAGCAGTCGCCCCTTCTCTTCCGCCAGGAAGATCAGCGTCACGCCGGTAGCCTCCAGTTCCGCGATACGGGCATTCAGCGATCCGTTCATCTTCACGCTGCGTTCCTTCAGCAGCGCCTGTGACCCGAGGATATACATGCATCCGCCGATCCGGCCCCGTAATCCCCGCCCCGGCAGTTTCTCGAAGTGCTCCACGCGCCGCAGCAACAACGTGCTCTTCTTCACCTCATGCAGCACACCTTTGGCCAGTGCATGTTCGGAGCAAGCTTCCAGCGATCCGGCCAGATTCAGCAACTCCTCCGTCGAGACGCCTTCCGCGGGCACGATCTCCTTGGCCCGGAACACTCCGTCCGTCAGCACCCCGGTCTTGTCGAAGACGACATCCGTGACGCGTCCGGCCGCCTCGATGGCCTGCCCGCCTTTGAAAAGCACTCCGTATCGGGCACCCAGGCCGGTGGCCACCAGGACCACCATCGGCGTCGCCAGTCCCAGCGCGACCGGGCAGGCCACCACCAGCAGCGCAACGGTGGGGAGTAGCGCGGTGGAGACCGCCGGACTCTCTCTCAAGAAACCCAGCCAGCTGTCATGTCCCAACTCGCCGACCCAGGTCGTCAGGAAGCGCTGCGCCAACAGCGGCCCGAGATACCACACGCTGAAGGTTGCTACGGCCAACAGCACCACGACGGGGACCAGGATCGCCGAAATGCGATCGGCGGTCTGCTGTACCGGCGCCTTCGCCATCTGCGCATCGGATACCAGACAAGCGATCTGGGCCAGCGAGGTGCGATCGCCCACGCCGGTCGCGCGGATCCGCAACACGCCCGTTCCATTCACGCTGGCCACCAGCACTTTGTCGCCCTTAACCTTGGGCACCGGCCGGCCTTCTCCCGAGATCAGGGCTTCGTTGACTTCGCTGGCACCTTCCATGATCACGCCGTCGACCGGAATCTTCTCGCCGGACTTCACCACCACCTGGTCGCCCAGCGCCACGACGCCGGACGGAATGATCTGCTCGCGCCCGTCCCGCACCACGCGCGCCTCGCGAGGTATCATCTCGTCGAGACTACCCCATAGCTTGCGGGTCGAGGCGCGCGCGCGCGCTTCCATCCAGCGACCCAGCGCCACCACCGTCAGGATAATCGCCGACGCGGTGAAGAGCGGCGGCCATCGGTCGAGGTCAGGATCGTTGGTAACCTGGCCGACAAAGGCGAGAACGCCCTGCAGGTACGCAGCCGTCGAAGCAATCACCACCAAACTGTCCGTGTTGAACTGCCACACGCGCAACGCCCGGAAAAATCCCAGATAATACTCCCACCCCACCGTGATCTGCACGGGCGTGGCCAGCAGGAAGAGCCAGAGCATCCGATTCTTGCTGTCTCCGCCCAACTGGTCCACGATCAGCAGAATACACGTCAGGATGGCTCCGGCCACGAAACGGGAACACCGCGAGGCGATCGCTTCGGCCGAGTCGGAAACCGGTTGACGTGCCGACGGATCTCCACTGCGAGCCGCGAGCGAACACTCGTAGCCCACTTCGGTTACGGCAGCCACCAACTCCTCAGAACGGGTTGAGTGCATATGCCGGACCGTGACCATACGGGTCAGGAGGTTGATACCCACCGTCGCCACGCCATCGACCGAACGCAGTGCTTTCTCGATGCGAGTGACGCAGGCCGCAGACTGCATCCCCCCGATCACGAGGATCGAAACACTGTCCTTGCTGTTGGCCACGATACCGCCCCAACTCGTTGAGAGAACGCCGCCCAGAGACGCCTCAGCTTATAGCGCACCCGAGACGGCGCCACAAGATGTGGTCCCTCAAAATCAATCGACAGGCGGGTGTTTATAGGCGAGAATGGGCGTCCTGTGGTTTGAAGTGCCCGGCCCAGACGGTCCCAAGGCAGGAAGGAGGCTTGAGCTTGCTCGTCAAGGACCTGTTGACACTCAGATCCGAAGATACGGTCTTCCACGCCGCACGGGTGATGCGCGAGAAAAAGATCGGCTGCTTCCCCGTGGTTCATGCCGATGGCAGCATGGCCGGCATCCTCACCGAAACCGACCTGCTGCAACTCCTGGTGAAACCCCTTGATAGAGAAAGAAGCGTAACCTGCGCCGTTACATGAACAAAGACTCGACAACCCTGCCGGATCCCACCCACACGGCCCCTCCACCGGAAGCGCCTCGGCGCTTCGATGAGTTGGGCCTCACAGACCGCGTTCTTGAACGCGTGCGGGCCGTGGGCTATGTCCAGCCCACTCCGATTCAGGCACAGTTCATCCCGGTCGTGCTTTCCGGGCGCGATGTGATGGGTCAGGCGCGCACGGGCACGGGCAAGACGGCGGCGTTTCTGCTTCCACTCTTCTGCCGGTTGCAGCCAGGTGCGCTGAATCCGCGGGCCCTGATCCTGGCGCCGACACGAGAACTGGCGGTGCAGATCCAGGGCGAACTCGAAAAACTGGGTGAAGGATTGGGATTCCGCTCAGTGACCCTGTACGGCGGTGCGGGCTACGACACGCAAAACATGGCGCTCACCCGCGGCGTGGATCTGGTCGTCGGCACGCCCGGTCGGCTCATGGACCACATGCGTTCCCGGCGTCTGGATCTTTCCGATATCCAGACGGTCGTGCTGGACGAGGCCGACCGGATGCTCGATCTGGGTTTCCGGAAGGACATCGAGTACATCCTGCGGCACTGTCCGTCCAAGCGCCAGACGCTGCTGCTGTCGGCTACGATCCCCGATGAGATTCTGAAACTTGCCCGGCGATTCATGCGCGAACCGGAAGAGCTGTGGCTGACGCCGGACAAGCCAACGGTGGAGCAGATCGAGCAGTTCTACTGCATCGTCGAACCCGACCAGAAGCTGCCGCTGCTGCTGAAGATCCTGGACGAGGAGCGGCCCGCACTGGCCATCGTTTTCTGCCGGACCAAGCTGGGTGCGCGCAAGCTGGCGGCCCGGATGCAGGCGCTGAAGCTGAACGCGCGCGAGATTCATGGCGATCTGGTGCAGTCCAAGCGCGAGAAGATCATGGGGCATTTCCGCAAGGGGCGCGTGCGCCTCCTGGTGGCCACCGATGTCGCTTCGCGCGGCATCGACGTGGACAACATCACGCACATCATCAACTACGATGTCCCGCATCGGGCCGAGGACTATGTGCACCGGATCGGACGCACGGGACGCATGGACCGTTGTGGCAAGGCCTTTACGCTAGTGACGCTCGAAGACGCGCCGATGCTGACGGAAATCGAACTCTTCGTTAATCAAGAGCTGCACTTGAAACGCTATTCTGATTTGAACAGCCTTTTCTGGCCCAATCCTCCGAAATCGTTGCCGCCCGAATTCGGCGGCGACAACACCGAGATCGTTGCAGAGCAGGACTATGTCACGCCTGTTCGCAAGGGGGAGCGCGGCAAACGCAGCGGCCCGGGTTCGCACAAGAGGGAACGACCTGTGCGGAAAGTTGCGCCGGCCGCATCTCAGGCGAATGCTGCGGTGGTTGTAGACGTGTCGGTCCCTACCGAACCACAGCCTGGGCCGGGCGGAAGCGGCCCCGAGGCGCCAAAGGGTGGGCGGCGGCGGGGCGAGCAGAGAAAGCGCATTTCGACCGTGGTCGTCTGCTCGGCCTGCGGGCAGTCGTGCACGGTGAGGTTTGAGCCCAAGGCGGGGCGTCCGGTCTACTGTGACCCATGCTTCGGAACGCTGAAGAAACCTGCGGGTAACGGACGCAGCGACGGACCCGAGCAGCTATGACGAGTGTGTGACCGGAGAAGGGCGCACGGATCCGCACGAAGGAAGCGGGACTGCGCTCTCTTTTCCGTCGGGTGACCGGGATGCTTTTTTCTTGCTTCGGCAGGCGAGTCGGCTCTACTGTTGTACCTAACCGTGCACGGCGCTCTATGTCTGGGGGCACTTTCCATGGCCGGGAATGAACGCCAGGACCAGGCGTTGACGTGCAGTGACTGCGGCATGCAATTCACCTTTACCCCTCGCGAACAGTCCTTCTACCAGGATCGTGGGTTCTTTCCGCCGCGCCGGTGTCGCACGTGTCGCGACAAGCGCAAGAGTTCTCCGCGGGGCGTGCCCAAGCTGAACGCCAACGCAACCGGAGCGACCACCGGGGGCGCGGCTGGCGGACATGCTGACGGCCGTGACTATTACAAGATCGTATGCGCTTCATGCGGGTTGGAGACGACCGTTCCGTTCAGGCCCGATCCGCAACGTCCAGCCTTCTGTCGCAAGTGTTACGTCGAGCGCCGACACGGAGTGGATAGCCCGTCGAACGATTGAACGGCCGGTGTAACTCCAGCTGTGTTTCGCAAGCGACCTCTTGGCTGTCCATTGAGGTGCTGGGATAAAGCGGGGAGCGGGGCTTTTCGACAAGCGGTTAACCCACACAGGAGAAATACCATGAATTCGACACCCAGAAAGATCCGCCGTATCGCCATCAACACGGGAGGCGGCGACGCGCCTGGGCTGAATGCCGTGATTCGCGCCGTGACCCTCTCCGCCTTGAACCAGGGCTGGGAGGTCTTCGGTATCTGCGATGGATACGATAGCTTGCTGGGCGGCACCCCGATGATGAAGCTGGACCGTTCGGCCGTTCATCACATCGCGGGGCTGGGCGGCACCATCCTGGGCACCACCAACAAGGGGCATCCGTTCGAAACGCAGGTCAAGCTGCCCGGCATGAAGAAGCCGCGTTTGGCGGCCGAGGTGATCGTCGAGGGTCTGAAGAAGCGCAAGATCGACGGCCTGATCGCGGTGGGCGGCGACGGTTCACTGGGCATCGCGTACCGGCTGATGGGGCTGGGCATCCCGGTCATCGGCGTGCCGAAGACCATCGATAACGACTTGCCACTCACCGCGGCCACATTCGGTTTTGACACGGCCGTTCAGACCGCCACGGAAGCCATCGACAAACTGCACAGCACGGCGGACGCGCACGACCGTGTGATGGTCATCGAAGTGATGGGACGCCACGCCGGTTGGATTGCGCTGCATGCCGGAATCGCCGGCTCTTGCCATGCGATCCTGATGCCCGAGATCCCGTTCGACATGGAAAAGGTATGCACTGCGCTGGATGAACGCCGCAAACGCGGCCGCCACTACGCGCTCGTGTGCGTAGCCGAAGGTGCGTTCCCCAAGGGCAGCGAACCCTTCTTCCGATCATCGGCGACCAAAGGTCGCGAAGGACGCCTCGGCGGCATCGGCGAGTTCGTCGCGAAGGAGATCCAGGAACGCCTGGGTTGGGAGACACGCACCATCGTGCTGGGCCACCTCCAGCGCGGGGGGTCGCCCAGTACCCTCGACCGACTCCTGGGACTGCGCTACGGTGCCGCCGCCATCCGCCTGGCCGTCGCCGGCCTGTGGGGGCATATGGTCACCTTCAATCCGCCACAGATGGGTAGCGTTCCGTTGGAGGAAGTCGTCCAACGCACCAAGACCGTGGCACTGAACGGCGATACGGTGATCACGGCACGTGAGATCGGCATCTCTCTCGGAGACTGATCCAATACCCCGAAGGCAACGCGGTCTGCGGCGAACAATGGCCGAAGAAGGATCCTTCGCCGCCTGCGGTATAGCGTTGCCGCCTACGGTCAGGCAGAATCCTGATCCGTCTTGGAACGATCTTTTTTCAGGCGCATACTGAGGGCAGGCTGGCTGATGCCGAGTAAGCGGGCAGCGGCGCGCTGATTGCCTTTGGTCCTAGCCACGGCCTCGGTTACCAACAGGTCGACGGCCTGTTTGATGGTGGGCAGCGTTCCGGAAAAGTGCAGTGAGGGGCGGGTGGTGTCGAATCCGTCTTCACGCAGGTCCGTCTTGCGCAGGCGTCCGTGAAGGAGTTTTGGGGACAGCGGTCCGCCCGAGTGGCGACTCATGACGTCCTGAAGGAGCGACTGAAGTTCGCGTACGTTTCCGGGGAAGGCGTAGCGTTCGAGCAGTTGAAGGAAGGAGGGTGAGACATCGGGGCGTTCCCGCCGGAACAGGCGGGCGGTCTGGTCGAGAAAGTGGTGGACGAGTAAGGGAAGGTCGCCGCACCGTTCACGCAGGGGCGGCAGGTGAATGTGGTGGGCGCTGATGCGATAGAAGAGGTCCCGCCGGAACCGGCCGGACGACTCGAGTTGTTCGAGGTTCAGCGAGGTGGCCACGATGATGCGCGCATCGCTGCGTTTGGGCAGGTCACTGCCCACGGCGAAGAACTCGTGTTCCTGCAGCAGGCGCAGCAGTTTGACCTGAGAGGGAACACTCAGGTCTCCGATTTCATCCAGGAAGAGGGTGCCGCCCCGGGCCGTTTCGACCAGGCCATGACGATCCTGCACTGCGCCCGTGAAGGCGCCTTTGGTGTGTCCGAAGATCGAACTGGAGAAGAGCGCATCGTCCAGGCCGGCTACGTTCACGGCCACGAGATCGCCCGACCGGCCGCTCGCGCGGTGCAGCGCGCGCGCAATCAACTCCTTGCCGGTGCCGGTTTCGCCGGTGATGAGCACGGGGCAGGGGGTGGAGGCGATCGCTTCCACGTAACGGAAGACATTCATCATGGACGGGTCGCGCGTGATCATATCGGAGAAGAGGCTGGGGTCCTGCAGTCCTTCGGCTAACAATCTGCGCTGCAGATGACCCACCTGGCGTCTCAAGTCGCGCATCTCGATGGCGCGCTGGACGGAGAGGCGCAGGCGCTCCTGATCACCGGGCTTGACCAGGTAATCGAAAGCGCCTTCCTTGACGCACTGCACAGCGGTCTCGACGTCGTCGACGGCGGTGATGATGATGACGGGGACCTCGGGGTGGTCGAGCATGACGCGTTGGAGCACTTCGCGGCCGCTGACGCGGGGCATGTTCAGATCGAGCAGCAGGATCTCGACTTCCTGCTTGGCGATGGTTTCCAGTGCCTGCGTCCCGTCGGAGCAACTCAACAGGTTGTCGATGCCCTGGGATCGCAGCGACCATTCCAGGGCCTTGATAGCGGACGGTTCGTCATCCACGATGAGAATAGGGGTGAATGGATACGGTTGCTCACTCATAGACGCTCCGGTGGGCTGATGTCGGGCAAGGGAAGGACGAGGCGAGCCGTAGTGCCCTGGCCGGGCACGGACCGGAAATCCAAGGCTCCGCCGTGATCCCGGGCGATGCCCAGCGAGACGGCCAACCCCAGTCCCGTACCGCCCTTGTCCCGTTTGGTCGTGAAGAAGGGATCGGTCAGACGCGACAGGTGCTCGGGCGCGATGCCGCTGCCTTCGTCCTGCACTTCCACCACCAGATGGGACGCCTCCTGGAACGTGCACACGCGGATAGCCCGGTCGGCCCCGGGAAGCGCCTGGCAGGCGTTCTGGACCAAGTTGATGACGACCTGTTCGATGCGCCGCATGCGGCCGGTGAGCGCCGGCAGGGATGGGGCTAAATTCAGTTCGAAACGGTGGGTGGCTTTGCGGAGCATCGGGCGCATCAAGTTGATGGCCTCCTCGACCGCAGCGTTCAGTTCGAATGACGCCGGCGCTTCGACGCTGTCGGGTTGCGCGTACTCTTTCAGGTCCGTCACGATCCGCTTGATCCGGTTGCTGGCCGTGCGGACGTCTTCGAGCAGGCGCGGGACTTCCTCTCGAATCTGCGGCCAGGGCAGACGGCCCACCTGGAACGCCCCCGTCTGCTGGACGGAGCGGTCTACGCGTGCCAGCAGTTCGGGAAGCAGGGACTGGAAGGTGGCGATGTTCAGACTGATCACGTGGTTTGGATTGTTGATTTCGTGGGCCACACCGGAGACAAGGCCGCCGAGGGCAACCATCTTGTCGGCCTGCCGGAGTTTCTCTTCGCTCTTCTTCAGGTCGGTGATGTCGGTAGCGATGACCATCACGGTATTGGTTATGCCACCGGCATCCTGTAAGGGGCTCAGGCTGACCCGGAACCAGAAGTCCTCGCCCTGTCCGTGCCCATGCCACTCCGTCGCATGGCTTTCGCCCGACTCGAAGACGCGATGCAGTTCCGACCACTCCTTCACGGCCTCGCCCGGCGGGAGCACCTCGGACAGGACGCGCCCCACCATCTCTTCGGGGCGGCGTCCGATGCGTTGCCCGCCGACCCGGTTTACGAACCGGATACGGCCTTCACGGTCGAAGACCATGATGATGGCGTCGGCGTTCTCGACCAGTGTCCGGTACTTGTTCTCGCTCTCCCGCAGCGCCCCGCTGAGCTGCTCGAGCGCCACGTTCTTTTCCTGCAGTTCGTCGAGGGCGCGACGCAGTTCCGTCGTGCGCTCCACCACACGCTGCTCCAACTCCTCGTGCGCGCGGCGTAGCGCTTCTTCATCACGCTTGCGGGCGTCGATGTTACGCGTGAGGCCCAGGACGCCGATCACCTGGCCCTGTTCGTTCCTCAGCCAGGTCGACGCGGCTTCGGTCCAGAGCGTGCGGCCGTCCTTGCAGAGTTGTTCCAGTTCCGTGATGCGCCAGAGGTGCGGTTCGATCAGCCCTTCCGCTTCATCATGGAGCGCGCGCTGCAGACTGTTCGTGATCACGGCCACCGACGCTGGCGTAAAGATCTCGTCCATGCGCTGTCGGACGACTTCCTCCGGCGTAAAGCCACGCATGCGCTCCACGGAAGGACTGACGTAGTTGAACTTTAAGTCGAGCCCCATGGTCCAGAAGACATCGGACGAATGTTCGGAAAAGACGCGCTGGCGCTTTTCGCTCTCGCGCAGCTTCTCGATCTCCTCGGCGTCCTTCACCGCGGCACCGATGGCCTCGCGCACTTCACGCGCAATCGCCGTCCGCAGAGCGTCTTCGCTGGACCGTCCCTCGGCGATCGCACGTACGGCACGCGCTTCCGGCGAGAGATAGATGGGTGGAGCGCTGGGCCTGATCTGATCTTGAGGCATACCCACCTCTACAGACGCCTCCAACGGCACGTCCGGCAAAAGGCCTTGCGGCCCGTTGAAGAACCCCTTCCCCTACCCTCTCCCGCAGAGGAGGGTGGGCAAACAACAGCCCCTTCTGGACGAGTTGCTAGGGGTGAAAGACACCGAAGGGTGATCCTAGAAAGATCCCCGCCTATTTTCAAGAGCGAAGCGGGGGATCAGCGAGAAGGCCGTGCGTGACCAGATCGGCGGGAGCCGTTTCCCCCTCATTTGAAAACGACCCACATCTTTCGACGCCCCCTTTCCTGCAGGAAAGGGGGCTGGGGGGATAGGACCAACGGGGCCTCCCCTCCCGAACACTCGCCCCCAGGCGCGCGTTCAGCGCGCCGCAGGGGGATGGGGGATTCCGAGT
>CAYSBP010000093.1:0-10898 GCA_964429255.1 uncultured Planctomycetia bacterium | reverse complement strand
GTTCGGGTGACGAAGTCCGAAGTGGTCCTGAAGATGCCGGCAGGCAACGAGCAGGCTGTGCCTATGGCCTTCCTTAAGCCCAAGGAAATCTACTTGTGCCGGAAACAGGTCACCGGCGCCGAGGATGCGCAAGCCCATTTCGACTTGGGCGAGTACTGCATCAAGAACAACCTGCTGGATGAAGGCCAGCTTGAATTGGTGATCGCCAAGCAGTTGGACGGTAAGAGCTTCGGCGCCAAGGCGGATGAGTTGTTGGGTTCACTGAAGACCGCGCCTGCGGAAACCAGCGTGGCGACGGTCAAGAAGACGGAGGAGAAGCCGCCCGAGAAGGCTGCGGACAAGACGGTCTCCCAGACCGGCAAGACGGATTCCCCCGAGAAGACCGCAGAAGTAAAAGAACCCGCCGATGAGGATGTGTCGGTACTGCCGCCCGGGGAAGGTGATGGCGATTACGTCGAGGTGAAGACCAAGGACGGCAAGATCATTCGGATTCCCCGACAGTTCGTCGTGAATCGCGAGAATGTGCCCGAGCGTTCCCCGGAGGAGATGAAGAAGTTCCTCGACGGGCAGTTGGAGTTGTTGAAGAAGCACTGCACCAGCAACTGGGGCCGGGAGCAGCCGCGCGCGTGGAAGATGGAGGAGACGGCGCATTTCTATATTTTCTCGAATCTGAAGCCCGAGCATCGGGCCTATTTCAAGAAGCAATGCGAGGATCTCTACAGGCTGCTTTCGGAGGTGTTGGAGCACAAGGAGGGGGATCCACTGTGGAACAATAAATGCCCCATCTATTTTCTCTCCAACCGCGCGCAGTTCCAGTCGTTCGGCGTAAACATAGACCACACGCCGATGGCGATGAATTCCGGCGGGTATTTTTCACCTCGTGGGCGCGACGTGCACATCGTCGTGCCGTTGATCTCACGGACACCTCATGAGGCCGAGAAGGAAGTCATCCGGCGCGCCAGCAGCACGTTGCGACATGAAGGCACGCATGCCTTCCTGCAACTCGTGGGGAAGAATGTGGAGATTGCGCGTTGGCTGCATGAAGGCATGGCTCAGTTCATCGATTTCTGGTACGATGCCCCTAACAACCCTGATCGACGCTACATGGAGCGCTACCTCACTTGGATGGTTCAGAACGATCAGATCATGAGCTGGGAGGAGAGCACTGACCGGCCGATGGATGGCAGGGACAGTGCGGGCTATGCCTTCGCCTGGGCGCGCGTCCTTTACCTGTACCGCCAGTTTCAGAGCGACAAACGCAAGCTGCCTAACATGGTTAGGCTCATCAAGGACGGCAAAAGCGAGAAGGAGGCGATGGAACAGGCCTTCGGGCAAAAGTACGAAAAACTGGAAGAAGTCTTCCAGCAGTGGGTCGGGCAGGCTGCCAAGTCGCACTTTAAAGGACTCTAATTCCAAAAGCCTGACTTGAAATCTGGCCCCTTCTCTAGAGAATCCACTTCCCATGTCTGACATCGAACTAGCATGCCACCTAAGCCCGTGGGGCCATCACGGGTTCATCAACGCCTTGGCCGACATTGAACACGCGGGCTTCCGCGGCGTGGAGGCTCCGTCTGGGATTGTCGAGATGTACGAGGATCGGGTAGGTGTCTTCACCGAGATCCTGGTACAGCATCGGCTCAATCTGATTGCCATTTCGGGTGGCGGTTCGCTCTGGCCGGGCATGAACCTGGACGAGGAGGTCGAGCGGAGCCTGAATGTCGCAAGGTTCCTTAAGTCCGCAGGGGCAAAGTACCTTACGCTCGTGCCTCCGCGGCCAAACCCGGACAAACCGCTCGAAGACGAACTGGATCTGATGCCGGCCGCGACGGCGTACGGCGAGATTGCACGCCGGACGCTGGAATTTGAGATTCAGACGTGTCTCCATCCCGAAATTGGGAGTTTCGTGGACGATGCCAAGCATCTGAACAAGTTCCTGCAGATGGCCGATCCCGAAGCATTGAAGGTCTGCGTGGATGCGGGCTTCCTTCATGAGGCTGGGCTTTCGCCTTCCGAGTTCATCAAGGAGCACCAGAAGCGTCTGGGGCTGATTCACCTGCGCGACGTCAAGCCGTCCGACGGAAAATCGAAAAAAAAGGCCAAGCGTGGAAAGGCCTCGCTTGGCCGCATGGCGTCGGTGGCGCTGGGCGAGGGGAATGTAGACCTGCACGGTTTCGTCAAAGCGGTCATGGATTCGGACTACGTCGGCTGGGCGACGGTGGTCTTCGACAAGGGCGCCGGGCCGTTGGTCAAGACCGCTCGTGCCTGTCACCGCTTTGTCGAGCAGGAACTGGATCTTGTTCTCTGAGTCGTTTGCGGTGGAGAACAGGCGGGAGCCCCGTATGCCGGTTACCGAAGGGTGGAGCCCCTCGCTGAGCATCGGGATTGCCGAGATCGACGAGCAGCATCGGGCGGTCTTTGGCGCCATCGATGGCCTGCGAATGGCGTTGCGTCACGGTTACGGCGATCAGGAAGTGATGTTGACGCTGGACATTGAAACGCACGACCGGAAACTCGCCGCATTCCTTAAGGGCAAGGCATCCTGAGCCATGGCGCGCGCAGCGTATCGGGCCATCCTGTTCGATTTCGATGGCGTGCTCGCCGACACCGAGCGTCTTCACGCCGAGGCTTTTCGACAGATTCTCGAGTCTGCCAGTCAGCCGTTTTCGCGTGACGAGTACTTTGGCCGGTACATCCATTTTGATGATTTGAATGTCTTCGTCAATCTGTCCAGGGACCGGAATCTGGGTTGGCGCGCCGAACATGCCAAACGTCTGGCGGCGAAGAAGCATGCGCTCTTCGGCGAACTGATGCGCGATCCCAGCCTCATCTATCCCGGTGTGGCCGATCTGGTGACCCGTTTGGCCGCTCGATGTCCCTTGGCCATCTGCTCGATGGGCCGGCGCGACGAGATTGAGCCGGTCCTGAACGGTGCCGGTCTGCGCCGGCTCTTCACGGCTCTCGTCACGGCCGACGATGTCGAGAATCCCAAGCCCCATCCCGAGGCTTATTTGAAAGGCCTCGGCATGTTGAATGCGCTGCGCGGACTGGATCTCCGCCCTGAAGAGTGCCTGGTCGTCGAGGACTCCTGTGGTGGGACGCGAGCCGGCAAAGCCGCAGGCATGGAGGTCGTGGCGCTTACCCACAGCCTGACCGAGGCCGAACTGCGCGATGCCGGTGCCGACGTTGTGCTCGACGGCATCCCGGCCCTTGCGAACCTGTTGCTGCCTTCCGCGGGAGACTGATCGGTTGGCGATGTCTGCGGCAAGCCCTTCCGTCAGTCCCCGGCCGCTTCTCCTTGGCTCGGTGACGATCGATCCGCCGATCCTCCAGGCTCCGATGGCCGGCTTCACTAACTTCGCCTTCCGGCGGATTGTTCGCGCGTTGGGCGGCGTCGGGTTGCTCTACACCGAAATGATCTCGGCGGAAGGTTTTGTTCACATGGTCGGCGGCGTAAAGGGCGCACCTGAGCGGCTCTGGGGCGTGGCCGAAGAGCCGCGCCCGCTGGGCGTGCAGATGTGGGACAACGATCCCGAAACGCTCGCGCACGTCGGCCGGCGGCTGGTAGACGACTACCGCGTCTCGATGGTCGATCTGAATTTCGGCTGTCCGGTGCCTCGCGTCACCGAAGCGCAGTCGGGCAGCTATTTGCTGAGCGAGCCCGACCGGGTGGGCCGGATCGTCGCACGCGTTGTCAAGGCTTGCGTGCCGGTGCCGGTGACGGCCAAGGTTCGTCTGGGTTGCAAGCACTCGAAGATCACCGTCTTCGATGTGGCGCAGGCGATTCGCGATGCGGGTGCCGTCGGGATGACGGTCCACGGGCGTGTCGCCGAGGACTACTTTCGGGGCGCCGCCAACTGGGAGATGATCGGCGAGCTGAAGGCGAAAATGGGCTCGTTTCCCATCATCGGCAACGGCGACCTGGATTCGCCCGCGAAGGTTGTTGCAGCCTTTGCGCGCTATGGCGTGGACGGCGTGATGATCGGCCGGGCCGGGCTGACGCACCCGTGGCTTTTCCGACAGGCGGCCGCCGCACTGCGCGGCGAGGACGTGCCGCCGGAGCCCTCGCTGGCCGAACAGCGTGCGATGCTGCTGCGCCATTTCGGATGGATCGTGGAGCGCTTCGGTGAGGAACTCGGCACGATTCTGATGCGCCGCTACGCCTGCACCTATGCCGCCGGCAAGCGAGGTGCTCGCGAGTTTCGGGGGATGGTCTCGAGATGCTGCACGTCCGCCGAATTCAAACGCATCGTTGACGTCCACTTTCCAAGGAGCACGGAGAGGAGATAGCATCGAGCGTATGCTTGGCGCCTTCTCTCTCTTCGCGTACACTCCCGTCTTCCGAGTCAGGGCGAGGGTCAAGGTGATGGCGCAAGAGACGACCTTACACGGTACAACCATCGTTGCGGTTCGCCGCGGCCAGACGGTTGCGATGGGCGGCGACGGGCAGGTCACGCATGGCGCGACCGTGCTGAAGGCCACCGCGCACAAGGTCCGCAAGCTCAAAGGTGGACAGCTCGTCGGCTTCGCCGGTTCGACGGCCGACGCCTTCTCGCTGCTGGAACTCTTCGAAGGCAAGCTGGAGCAGTACAAGCAGAACCTGCGACGCGCGGCGGTGGAACTGGCCAAGGACTGGCGCAAGGACAAGCTGTTGCGGCGGCTCGACGCGATGTTGCTGGCCGCCGACCGGGAAACGCTGATCCTGATCACGGGGCAGGGTGATGTGGTCGAGCCTGACGATGGCGTGCTGGGTATCGGTTCCGGCGGCCCTTATGCGCTGGCGGCCGCGCGCGCGCTGGTGAAGCACACGAAGCTTGCCCCGAAGGACATCGTGAAGTTCGCGCTGGCTGAGGCGGCTGCGATATGCATCTACACCAACGAGAACCTGGTCGTCGAGGAAGTGTCGTAGGAGCTCAAATCATGGCGGAAAACGAACTGGGTGTGTTGAAGCGCGAGGCGAGCGAGTTGACGCCGCGCGAGATCGTCGTGGAGCTGGACCGCTACATTGTCGGGCAGGACGCGGCCAAGAAGGCCGTTGCCATCGCCCTGCGCAACCGATGGCGCCGCCGCAAGCTCGAACCGGCGATGCGCGAGGAAGTGGCGCCGAAGAACATCCTCATGATCGGCCCCACCGGCGTGGGCAAGACTGAGATTGCCCGTCGGCTGGCGGGTCTGAGCGGCGCGCCGTTCATCAAAGTCGAGGCCACGCGCTACACCGAAGTCGGCTACCACGGTCGCGACGTCGAGAGCATGATCCGCGACCTGGTGAAAGCCGCACACGGCCAGTGCGAGGCCGCGGCGCGCCTGGCCGTCCGGCAGAAGGCGTCCGAAGCCGCCGAGGAGCGAATCCTCGATGCGCTGTTGCCGGTACCCTCCAGCTGGCGGCCGTCACCTTCCACGTCCGCGTCCGGAACGCCTTCTGACCCCGCGGCGACCTCGGCTGAACTTCATGCCAAGACGCGTGAGAAGCTGCGTGGCAAACTCCGCTCCGGCTCCCTCGATTCACGCGAAGTCGAAATGGAACTGATGACCTCGCCCGAACAGGTTTCCGGTGTCTTCGCGCCGAGCCTGGGCGAGGAGATGAGTATGGAGTTGCAGGACGCGCTGGGGCGCATGATGCCCAAGCGTGGCCGGCGCCGCAAGATGACCGTCGCCGAAGCGCGGCGCCTGGTCGAGGCCGAGGAGGCCGAAAAGCTGATCGACAAGGACGCGGTCTGCCGCGAAGCGGTGGACGTCACCGAAAATCTGGGCATCGTCTTCATCGACGAGATCGACAAGGTGGCCGGATCCGGGCGCGATCGCGGGCCCGATGTCTCGCGCGAAGGCGTGCAGCGGGACCTGTTGCCGATCATCGAAGGCGCGACGGTCAACTCGCGCTGGGGCATGGTGCGCACCGACCACATCCTATTCATCGCCGCCGGTGCGTTCCATATGTCCAAACCCAACGACCTCCTGCCCGAACTGCAGGGCCGGTTCCCCCTCCGCGTCGAACTGAACGACCTCACCGAAGCCGATTTCGAACGCATCCTTACCGCGCCGCAGAACGCGCTGACCAAACAGTATCGGGCGCTGCTCGAGACCGAAGGCGTGACCTTGAAGTTCGAGAAGGAGGCGCTCAAGGAATTGGCCATGTTCGCGGCCAAGGCCAACCGCGCCAGCCAGAACATCGGCGCCCGGCGCCTGCACACGGTGTTGGAGAAGGTGCTGGAAGACATCAGTTTCAACGCGCCGGACTACAAGGGCAAGACCGTCACGGTCGACCGCGAGATGGTCCACACATGCCTCGCCCCGATCCTTAGCGACGAGGATCTGGCCAAGTACATTTTGTAGGAACGGTCCTCCATCTGGTGGGCATCGACGCGACCCGGAAAGGAATGGGTTCACCGAGAGGGCCTGTCCATGGATCGCCCAGAAAAGGCGGCCGACCATGCGTTGATGCGGCGGCCTGGGTGCCCCGCATCTCAAGACGTCAGTGCGACCACGGCACCGATGCCAGCCAGGATGCCGAGCGCGAGGAGTGTGATCTTGATCCAGCTCCACGGCCGTTCGCCCTGTACCTCACCCGTCCGCCCGTTCACGAGAAAGCGGTAGACCTTCTCCCGGTATCGATAGGCGCTCAGCCAGATCGGCAGCAGCAGGTGCTTGAAGGTGATGTTGTCGTACTGCGTGCGCGACGAATGGATCCGCTGGTGGTCACCGCCGATGTCGCGGCAGATTCTTTCCTGTATCGGTCCGGCCATGATCTCCTTGGCCCGCACGAAGCCCTGCTGCAGGTCAAGTTGATAGCTCTCGGCGCGGAAGCCGGCCAGATAGTCGTCGTTGTATGTCTCCAGGTTCTTCAGATCCCACGGTTCCAGTTTGTCGGCGTAGTCGCGCGGCAGCGAGTTGCTGGCGATCACCAGTACATCATCAAAGTTCACCCACACCGTCCCGCTGACCGAATGCCATCGCGTGTGACGCACGCGCTGACGGTTCTTTCCCGAACCTACCGTCACGTAGTAGTCGTCGCCCCGCTCTCCCCGGTAGAACGTCATGGTCTTGGTGTCGTACGTCCAGTACGGGACGTAGAGGCCGGTGAGTTTGCTTTCCGTCTGGGCGTACCGCTTCAGGTCGCCCGGCACGAACCAGAGACCGTGCACCCAGTTGCGGAAACAGGTCATTCCCTGGTCGCGGGTGATCTGGAAGGACAACATCGATTGTGGCTTGAGCAGCCGCTTTGAAGTGCCCGTCGCCACAACCGGCGAGGCGCAGAACGGACAGTGCGCCGAGGTCACGTTTTGTTCGAGCGTGGACTCGGCTCCGCAGGCGTTGCACTTGACCGTCAGCCGCTCGACCGTATCGCACTGGTCGGCCATCTGACGAAGATACGCTCCAAGATCCAGTTCGTGGATGTCCGCTTCCGATTGTGCGATGAGGTTTTCTGAGCCGCAGTAGACACATTTCTGTGCTTTGGTGCCCGGCGCATATTGCAGTTGGGCGCCGCACTGCCTGCATGGAAACTCCTTGGGTCCCGAAGGCGGCGGCTCGGGCGGCTCCCGACCCTCCGGAACTTCCGGCACTGTTTCGGCTTCGCTCACCGCGTGCCTTTCCGCCCGATCATCAGCGTCGAACCTGTGGCCGTTTCCGCGCGTCGATGGAATTTCAGCCCCGCACGATTCATCCAGGAACGGATTTCGGATTCCGTATACGTGTCGCCTTCTTGGGTGGCGACCAGCATGTTCAGTGCGAACAGCGCACCGTGAGGCGGGTTCGTCCGGCTGGGATCCATAACGAAGTCCTGTATCACCAGCTGACCACCGGGTTTCAGTGCCTTGGCACACTTGCGGAAGAGGTTCAGCGTGTCGTCCGGGGAAAGCATATGGATGATCGCGGAAACGAAGACGAGGTCGAACCCGCGCGGCAGTGGATCCCTGTGGAGGTCACCCGCCACGGTCTTCACGCGTTCCGGAAGGCCAGCCTCGCGCAGGTAGCCCTGCGTCAGCGGCACGACCCGTGGCAGGTCAAAGACGGTTGCGGTCAGGTCGGGCTTGGCCTGCGCGAACGCGATCGCGTAGGCACCCGAACCGCCACCCACGTCGAGGACCTTGGAGACTCCCGACAAGTCCAGCTGGGCAACGATGGCGGGTGCTTGGGGTGATGCGAAGGCGTGCATCGCGGCGATAAAAGGAACAAACCACTTTTCACTCCTCCGCTCCATCGGCGGCAAGGCCACCGAAGCGCCTTTGCGCACGGCTTCGGTCATCGTGCCCCAGGTCTGGTACATCTTCGAGGTGTGGCTCAGTCCACCAAGAAATCCCGGCAGGCCGGGAAGCAGATGCTGCGCCGCGGCAGGCGTGAGCGAGAAACGGTCCTTCTTCTTGACCAGAAGCCCCAGTGCCACGCATGCGTTCAGCAGTCGGTCCGTGGCCCGAAGGTCGGCGTGGATCGCCTGCGCGAGCCGGGCGGACGTCTGCCGGCCTTTGGCCAGCGCGGGGAAGACGCCCAGTTCATGGGCGGAAAGCAACACGCGTGCGGCCTGAAAGCCGCGGGCCATTTCCATCAGGGATTCGGCCGTGTGGCTCCCGGCTGTTGGTTCTTTGCTCTTGGCGGCTGGCGGCTGGCTCCTGGTGCGGCCCATCATGCTCGTGACCCTCGGTCTGCAGGTTGTGGATCGCTAGACGGATCGGACTTGTCAGACCCGTCGGACGGACCGGACACGCCAGATCTTGACCCTATGCCATCAAGGCAGCGGCGGCGGAACGGCGCCGAAAATCATGGCCAGTTCGGGAACCTGCCCCGCGGGCGCCCACGCCGCCATGCCGGGTTTCCAGACCAGCGTGTCGCGGGTCACCTGCTTGTTGATCACCTGCTGCTGAATCAGCGGAACATCAAACGGGCCGGCCTGCTGGCCGCCAAGTGCCACGTAGAATTTCTCGCTTGCGGGCAGTGGAGGCGGCGCGGCACCCGCGGCGACGGCCGGTGCCATCGCCGGCTGCATCACCTGGCCCATCTGGCCGGCCATCAGGAGCCCCAGGCCCATGCCCATCGTCCCGCCGGGCATGCCAGTGTTCTTGGCCGCATCCGTAAGCGCGTTGGCCGCCTGGAACTGGGTGTACTGATTCATGTTGCCGATGATGCCTATGCTGGAGCGCTTATCCATCGCCGCTTCGACTTCGGGCGGCAACGAGATGTTCTCGACGACCAGCGTGTGCACCTGGATCCCATACTGCTCCTGGAATTCGGCGGACATCTGCTGCGCGATCTTGCCGCCCATCTCGTTTTGGTTGGCGGCCAGTTCCAGGATCGGCACGCGGGCCTCGCCCAGGAGGTCGGCGAAGCGCGCGACGATCAGGTTGCGAAGCTGCTCGCTGATCTCGTCGGTGGTAAAGCGCGCCTCGGTACCGGTGACCGCCGTGACCAGCTTGGCCGGTTCCACGACCGAGAACGCGTAGGTGCCGAAGGCGCGCAGACGGACAGGGCCGAACTCCAGATCGCGCATCATGATCGGGTTCTTGGTACCCCACTTGTTGTCCGTGAACTTGCGCGTACTGACGAAGTACGCCTCGCACTTGAAGGGGCTGTTGAACCCGTATTTCCAGCCCAGCAGCGTGCTGAGGATGGGCAGGTTCTTCGTCTCCAGCGTGTACATGCCAGGCTGGAAGACATCCGCGATCTGGCCCATGTTGACGAAGACGCAGGCCTGTCCCGGTCGCACGATCAGCTTGGCGCCGTACTTGATCTCGTTGTTGTAGCGTTCGAATCGGTAGACGAGGGTGTTGCTCGACGGATCGAGCCACTCGACGATGTCGATCAACTCACCCTTCAGTTTCGCCCAGAGACCCATGTTCGCTCTCCTTGATCGGTCTTACGGCACACCGGCCGAATCGCGTGACATTTACGGGGGAAGGTTAGCGGGTTTCGAGAGATTTTGAATCATTTTTGTGCCCCATCCAGCAACCGTGTGACGATCTCCGGCGTGACCTCGGCCGTGGCGGTCAATACCAGATCGGGGGTCGATCGTTCGCACAGGACCTCGGCACGGGTGGTGGTCGTTACCGCGATGCACTTGAACCCGCCGGCCTTGGCCGCCTGCACACCGGCCACGGCGTCTTCGACGACGACACAGCGGTCCGGCGTCAGGCCGAGTCGCTTGGCGGCCAGAAGGAAGACTTCAGGATCCGGCTTGCCGTGACAAATGTCATCCATGCAGACGAACGTCTCGACGTACCTGGCCAGCCCCAGCTCCTGCTGGAAGAAATCGACATTTGACCGTGGCGCCGACGTACCCAACGCCAGCTGGAAGCCGGCCGATCTCAGTTCGCGCAGTCGGTCCGTTACGCCGGGGAAGAGTTGCAGACCGCCACGAGCTTCCGCCCGGAAGAGGTCTTCCTTGCGCTCAGACAGCCTCCGGTTCTCCTTTGGGTCGAGGTCACGGGCCAGCAACCGCTTCAGGATCGTTGTGTTGGTCTGGCCGAACGTGTCGTAGAAGAAGGCGTCGCACATGGACAGGTTCAACTCCTCGGCCACCGCATACCACGAACGGCGGTGGCACTCCGCGCTGTCGAAGAGCACGCCATCTACATCGAAGATTACGCCACGGGGCGCGGTGTTGCTCACGGTCGAGTCTCCCTTGTTCTGCCCGTCTTCATCTGGTCTCCGGAAGAGGAAGGCGCGTGGGCGCCGGGTGCGGCAAGCTGTTGGTGGCTCCATCAGTCGCTGAAGGCATTGGACGCAAGCCTGCGGAAGGTTGGATCGCGCCTGGTGATCCGCCGCGGCCCTGTCCCAGACGCACTGGGACATCTCGCGCGCGAGAGGGGTGCGAAACGCGTCTACTTCAGCCGGCGTTACGAGCCGGCATCCCGGAGGCAGGAGACCGCCGTTCGGAAGGCGCTGGCCACCGACGGCGTCGATGTACGGGACTT
>CAYSBP010000092.1:0-10911 GCA_964429255.1 uncultured Planctomycetia bacterium | reverse complement strand
ATGCCGTCCGATCCGGTCGGCCGGCCGTGCCGGTCGGGCCCGCAGCCGATCCTTGTCGCGTTTCTGGTACTCGCGTGTCTGTCGTTGCCGTTCATCTACGGTCTCCACGCGCCGCTGCCGGCGGGTCTGCCTCAGGAGCGTGCGGTGGTGATGCCGGGCGCCACGGCGCAGTGGGTCTGGGCTGTGCTGCTCATGGCCGGCGTTTCGGGGACGTTGTTTCTGCTGGTGGGGTTGGCCGCATCGCCCGAGGCGCGCCGGCGCCTGGCGCCGTGGCGTGTGGCCGACCGACCTCTTCCGTCGGTGGGCGTGGAGGAGTTGCTCCTGTTCATTCTGATAACGAAGGTCCTGCTCCAGCTTGTGGCCGTGGCGATGATGGGTGGGCAGGGCGCGGAGACGACTTCACTGGCGACGCAGGTGGTACTGTCGCTGGGGCTTCAGCTTCCTTTTTACGCGGTCACGATACTGCTGGTGGTACGGATGGCCCGTGCACGTGGCGGGCCGTTGGGGGCTGCGGGGATCTGGCCTTTCTGGGAAACGCCGGGCGTTGAACCGCCGCGGCGGGTAGGTCGCGACGTGGTTCTGGGCCTGCTCAGTTTTGTCCTGGTTTTCTGGATACTGATCATGCTCAGCTATGTGAACAAGCTCTTGCTGTCCCACATCGATGTTCCTCCCGACGCCAATCCGATCGTCACGGCACTGCTGAAGGAACCGGTTGATGCGGATCGTTTCTGGACCTACCTTGCGCTGGTCGTATCGGTGGTGATCGTGGCGCCCATCGCGGAGGAAACCCTCTTTCGGGGGCTGCTGTATAACCTGCTCTGTCGGCACCTTGATCGGTTCACGGCGGCCTGTGCTGGAGCGCTCATATTCTCTTTCGTCCATGGAGTGGTAGCCGATCAGTGGGCGCTCTTTGGGTTGGGGTTGGTATTGACATGGGTGTACGAGCGGACGGGGAGGTTGTTGCCCGCCGTTGTCTTGCACGCCGCTAACAATGCGATAGCCCTTGGCTTCATGTTCAGCATGCACGCCTCGCCCTGAATGCACGTTGTGGCGCAACGTTAAGTATGCTTGAGCTGCTTAGGTTCACATGATGTTGTTTGAGGCTCTCAAATGAATTATGACTTGCAAAAAGCATTTTGAAGGTTGGTTTTTTTCTTTATTGACACCACAACAAATGGGGGTATTTTGCCCGCCCGCATCTAAATGATGTGTTTTTCAGTAAAGCTAAGAACGAGATGAGGTCGATAAGCTGGAACGTGGCTGAGGTGGATGACACGTTCTAAAGGCACTTTTTGGGCAAATTATAGGGTGTGACCCTGGGGGTTGGAGAAGGAGATCGCATGGTTAGCAGTGGAGTGCAGGAAGTGGACAAGCAGAAGGCGACCAGACAGAATACCCTTTCGAGTGAACGAGAAGACAGGTCTCAGGACGCGATGCGAACCAAGCACGAAGACCCCATCGATACCAACGGAAAGGCCTTGGGCCTGACGGAGAACTGCATCCGTGTGCTCCGCGCCCGATACCTCAAGAAGGGCCCGGACGGTAAACCCGTCGAGACGGCCGAGGACCTCTTCCGCCGCGTCGCGCATGCCGTGGCGAAGGCCGAAGCGTGCTTCGGTGTGGCACCCGAGAAGGTCAAGGAGGTTGAGAATCAGTTTTACCGACTGATGGTGACGGGCGAGTTCATGCCCAACAGTCCGACGCTGATGAATGCCGGGCGCGAGATGGGCATGCTTTCCGCCTGTTTCGTCCTGCCGATCGGCGATTCGATTGAGGACATCTTCAACACGGTCAAGGCGACGGCGTTGATCCAGCGCGCCGGGGGCGGTACGGGCTTCTCGTTCGATCGGTTGCGCCCGACGGGTGACTACATCAAGTCGAGCGGCGGGACGACCAGCGGTCCGATCAGTTTCTGGCGTGTGTTGTCCGAGGCGACCAATGCGATTCAGCAGGGCGCCTTCCGTCGCGGTGCGAACATGGGGATGATGACCATCACGCATCCGGACATCCTCAAGTTCATCGAAGCGAAGCAGGACCTCGGCCAGTTCACCAACTACAACATTTCGGTCAAGGTGACGGATGCGTGGATGGAGGCGTATCGCGCCGACCGTTCGAAGCCGCATGTGGTCATCAACCCGCGCACGCGCAAACGCTACGTGATGCAGCGCGATCTGGACGTCGCCGGCTATCAGCTCCACGACCTGATTCCGATGGAAGCTTACGAAGCGCAGCCCGAAGCCGAGCGGCCCAAGGTCTGGTCGATGGGCGAGCTGTATGACGTCATTGTCGACCATGCGTGGCAGACCGGCGAACCGGGCATCATCTTCATTGATCGCATCAATCAGACGAACCCGACACCGCACGTGGGCGAGATCGAGGCAACGAATCCCTGCGGCGAGCAGCCGCTGCTGCCGTACGAGGCCTGCAATTTGGGGTCGATCAACCTGGGACTCTTTGCGGGCCGTGAGGCGGACGGCCGTCCGGCGTACGACTGGGAAGGCCTGCGCCGTGCGGTGAGTCTCTCCACCCGCTTCCTGGACGACATCATCGAGATCAACAACTATCCGTTGCCCGAGATCACGGCGATGTGTCGCGGGAACCGCAAGATCGGTCTGGGCATCATGGGCTTCGCCGACGCGCTTTTCAAACTCGGCGTCGGCTACAACACGGAAGACGGCGTGGCGTGGGGCGAGCGTTTCATGAAGTTCGTCAACGACGAGTCGCACGCGGAGAGCGAGTTATTGGCCAACGAGCGCGGCTGTTTCCCCAACTGGGAAGGCAGTTCCTGGGACGTGGTCCATCACCGCAAGATGCGCAATGCCTGTACGACCACGGTGGCCCCGACGGGAACCATCTCGATCATCGCGAACTGTTCGGGCGGCGTCGAGCCGCTCTTCAGCCTGGCGTTCTTCCGCAACGTGCTGAACGGGCAGAAGCTGGTGGAAGTGAACCCGATCTTCAGGGCCGAAGCTCAGCGCCGCGGGATCTACAGCGAAGAGCTGGTGGATCGTCTGGCCACCGGGGGCTCGCTGGCGCCCATCGACGGTGTGGCCGACGAGGTCAAGAAGACCTTTGTTTGCGCGCATGACATTACGCCCGACTGGCATGTGCGGATGCAGGCGGCCTTCCAGAAACACTGCGACAGTTCGATCAGCAAGACGACGAACTTCTCGCACAACGCCGAGCCCGAAGACGTTCGAAAGATCTACGACATGGCCTACGACCTGCGCTGCAAGGGGGTCACGGTGTACCGTGACGGCTGCCGCAAAGGTCAGCCGATGGCGTTGAAGAAGAGCGGCGAGAAAAAAGTCGAGGCACCCGCGCCGGTGGCGGCGGGCCAGGACGTCAGGCCGATGATCAAGCCGGCGAAAACGGCCGCGATCCTTTCGGCGGTGCGCATCCGGCAGACCACGCCGTTCGGCCACATGCACGTTTCGATCACCGTCGATCCCAAGAGCTCCCGTGAACTGGAAGTCTTCGCGCAACTCGGCAAGGCCGGCGACGTGACGATGAGCGACCTCGAAGCCATCTGCCGCATGGTCAGTCTCTTCCTGCGCGCGGGCGGCTCGATCGAGCACGTCATGGATCAACTCGAAGGCATCGGCTCGAACCTCTCCGTGACCACCCGCGACGGACGCGTCATGAGCCTCGGCGATGCGCTGGGTAAGACCATCCGGAAATACTGGAACGCCAAGCAGCAGTTCGGACTGAAGGCAATCCTGCTCGGCGATGTCGATTTCAGTACCGTAAACGGCAACGGAAACGGACACAGCAGCCACGATCCGCAGATCATCACAGCCGTTCAGCCGCAGGCGTCCGCGGCGCCGGCCGCGCCCGTTTCGGCCGTGGGCGATCCGCTGAAGGGCAAGACGCAGACGCAGTCGGACCGGCTGCTGGGCGAGTACAAGATCAAGTGTCCGGAATGCGGCAGCGGGACGCTGACCTTCATGGAAGGCTGCGTGAAGTGTCCCGGTTGCGGCTTCAGCCAGTGCTGAAGATTTCAGATCTGTGATACGGTTTGTCCGGGGCGCGGCTTATGGCCGCGCCCCTCTTTTTTCGGTGTAAATAACACGGTGATCATCTACTTCCTGGCCCGGGAGAAGGCCAGCGTGCTTGTCCCGCCGGGGCGGTCATGCCGCGAAAGCGGAGGCGAAGCGAACACGGGGATTTGAAGGGAAATCGCCTGTTACATGGATGCAAGCCGAGTGCATGCGCTACACTACTCTTCGCCGCCGTCGGATACCTGGACCGAGTGGAACATGACCCGCGCTCGGTCGGCGTAGAGTCCCAGACGGCCATGCGCCAGCGTGGTGTCGGTGATCTGTACATCGACCTGCGCCAGCACGCCCATGCGGACCTGTGCCTTGGCCTCGGGTTCCTGGTCGCCCTCGCCCAGCAGCGTGCGCAGGTCCGGCGTGCCAATCACGACGACACGGCAGCGCAGATCAGAACCCGTGTGCTGCGTGACCACATACAGGAGCGGACCTCCTGCCGCGCCGCTGCCATGAACCGCGTCGAGGATTCGCGAGTCGCTCTTCTCGACCAGCACCTTCTGCGTCTCGCCGTCGTCCAGCCGGATGAAGACCCGGCCGGTATCGCAGTCCACACCGCAGACGTAGCGCCGTTCAAGATCGTCGCGCAGGACCACGCCGATCACGCCCTCGGTGCAGGTGGCCTTCACCGCCACATGGCTGTCGTAGATGTCGTAGCGTTCCAGCACGTTCCGGGCGTGACGCACCGTCTGGTCCAACTGCATGCAGGCGCCCGGGACGACCGGCCACGGAGCCGCGTCCTTTTCGTCCTGAAACGCGCGCCAGTATGACGGCTCGCGCTGGAAGCTCTCGTTGAACCAATACGAGTTGACCGTGGCCTCCGGCACCTGGACGTCGTTCGAAGGTTCCAGTTTCAGCACGCGCAGGTCATCGAAGGAGGCCTGCGCATCCACCGAGTAGAATCCGACACCGCCCTCGTCGACCAGGTCCAGCATGGCCTCCATCACCGGCTGCCCATCGATGAAACAGCGCACGCGTTTTCCGGCGGTCTGGACCTCCAGGCCGTACCATCGCCCCCCCTCAACTTCCATGGGCAGCTTTCGCTCGGCCAGCACCTGCCAACCGAACGGCTCGCTGGAATGGAAGGCCAACTGGACCATACGCTTCTCGCGATGCAGTCTGAAGAGCGCAAAACCAGCATCGGTGGCTCGGAAGATCAGCCCGGCACGTCCGTCCCGATCATTCGTGGCGATCTTCACGCGCGCGGTCAGTGCGTAGTCCTTCCAGCGCTCGTCGCCCGTGAAGATCGCATGAAGCAACCCGTCCCCGCTCCACTGGTGCAACGCTCCGCCTTCGACGTACCAGGAACGCATCCCGCCTCCGCCCGTGTTCTGCCTCCAGGCGTCGGCCGCATGGGTATCGGTGAAGTCCTGCGCGAGCATCGGAGCGCCGTGCGGCAGCGGTTTGGTGCCGGGCGCCGGCCCCTCGACGTTTCGCGCGCGCTTCAGGACCTTGCACTCCAGCGTCTTCAGTTCGCGGCGTATCTTCAATCCTTCATACAGGCTGGTCCACTGTGCCCAGCTTCGCCGTCCCGGCAGCGTCAACCGCACCAGGACCCGGGCGGCCGGCGCTTTCAGTTCGAGGGGTGTCACCCCCTGGTCCTGACCGCCCAGGAACACCCGCGCGCCCGGCGGCGTCGTATCTAACGTGACGACACACGCGTCGCCCACACCGCGCTCGAGCGGACAGGCGTCCAGCAACGGCCGAACCTTGGATGTCGGCACGGCGAAATTCACCCTGGAGGTGCCCACCGCGATATTCGCCACCCCGATGACGCGGGCATCCTCGCCAAAGACCGGCCCCCCGGAGTTGCCGGGCGTGACCGCCGCGTCGAACTGGATCCGGTCCAGCCGGTCCAGATCGTCGTGGCGCAGCGACGACACGTGGCCGCGGTTGATGCTGAACGCCGGCCCGCGCTGCAGCACCGAGAAGACCTTGCCCAACGGATACCCGAGGACCCAGACGGGGGTGGTCGGCACGAGCCGCTCGGAGTCACCCAGTTCCAGCCAGGCCTCCGGCCGATAGTCCACCTTCAACATCGCCAAATCACTTTCGGGATCGGCCGCCAGAATGCGCGCGGGGAAGAGCATCTGACGCCGCGTCCCCGAACCGATCACCGCCTCCAGCTTGTGTAACTTGAGTGGAATGATCAGTTCCGGCGCCTCCCGTTGCGCGCTGACCACATGCCAGCAGGTGAGGATGCGCCCGTCGTTCGAGATGAAGAAACCGGAGCCGGAAGACTCCTGTTCGTTCTTCTCGTTGAGATATGAAACGTGTTTCACCTGGAGAAAAACGGCCGCGTTGCGGACGCGGTCAAGGACGGTCGTTTCCAGCGCGGGCTGGAGGAGCGCTGGGCCGGCCGGCGCATGGCCTGGCGGCCGCTTCTCCGCATTCGTCGGGGCCGCTTCGGCCGGCTTCTCCCGCTCGCGGAGGCGCTTTTCCACCAGTTGCCGAATGACATCCTGATGATTTCCGCTCGAACGGGCTTCGGGTCGCGTGGCATAGAAGCGGATCGCGACGGCCAGAACGGCGGCCGAAAATAGAACGCAGGCCAGCATCGAGACGCGATTGCCACTCATGTTTACCGCCCTAGCGCTAGACGTCGAGGTCCGTGATTTCCAGGGCATGCTGCTCGATGAACTCGCGCCGCGCCGTCACACCTTCGCCCATCAGGATCTTGAACATGTCGTCGGCGGCGACGGCGTCCTCCAGTCGGACGCGCAGGAGCACGCGGTGGGCCGGGTCCATCGTCGTCTCCCAAAGCTGCTCGGCGTTCATTTCGCCGAGACCTTTGTAGCGCTGTACGTCCATGCCTTTCTTGCCCAGTTCACGGATCTGGTCGAGCACGGAGGCCAGCGACGTCGCGTTGACTTCATTCTTGTCCGAGACCAGCTTGAACTTGTAGCCGGATTCGACGACCAGGGTGCCCAGGTAGTCGGCACGGGAGAAGCCCATGGAGGCCAGTTCGGAGAAGACCTCGGTCAGTCCCTGGGCCTCGCTTAGCTTGCGCATTTCGATGCCCAGCCCGGAGGCGGCCAACGCGGCCTGCCCGCCATTGCCGCCCTGTTGGGTCAGGGACTCGGCATCGACTTCCTCGGACGCCTGGTCTCCGGCGTCCTCTTCGGCCGCCTTCGGCATTCCGTTCGTCTCCGTTTCGGCCTGCGCCATGCGCGCCAAGACTTCCGCCTGTTTCTCGTCCCGGAACTTCTCCGCCAAAGCCTCCTCGAAGAAATAGCGTTCCTGCCCGAACGCCATCACGTGCCATTCGGGGTACTGACCCTCCTCCTCCTCTTTCAGATACTCGTCGAACGGAATCCCTTTGCGCTTCAGGCTGCTGCGGAGTCGTTCAAGACGCACCAGCGGCTTCAGCAGGCTCAACAGATCGTCGCCTTCAACGAACGCCGTGCGGCCGGCGACCTCCAGTCGCGTACCGTCGAGGCCCAGTTTGAGGAAGGTCTCGTTCATCGTTTCGACGGACTGCACGTACTCAACCTTCTTGCCGCGCTGGATGCGGAAGAGCGGCGGAAGCGCGCAGTAGATGCGCCCGGCCTCGATGAGCCGGGACATCTGGCGGAAGAAGAACGTCAGCAGCAACGTGCGGATGTGCGAACCGTCGACGTCCGCGTCGGTCATGATGATCAGCTTGCCGTAGCGAAGTTTCTCAACATCGAACTCGTCGCCGATGCTGGTGCCGATCGCCTGGATCAGCGTGGCGATTTCGGCGTTGTTGAGCATCTTGTCAAGTCGCGCCTTCTCAACGTTCAATACCTTGCCGCGCAGTGGCAGGATCGCCTGGTAACGCCGCTCGCGACCGCTCTTGGCGCTGCCGCCTGCGCTGTCGCCTTCGACGATGTACAACTCCGACTCCTCGCGGTCGCGCGACTGGCAGTCAGCCAGTTTGCCCGGCAGGCCGCCGCTGGAAAAGGCGCTCTTGCGCCGCGCCATCTCGCGTGCCTTGCGCGCCGCTTCGCGTGCCACCGCCGCATTGACGGCCTTCTTGACGATCTCCCCGGCCATCTTCGGCTTCTGCTCGCAGAATTCGTTGAGCTTGTCGCCGACCAGGCTGTTCACCAAGCCCTCGACTTCGGCGTTGCATAACCGAAACTTGTTCTGGCTGTCGTACTGCGGCTCGGGGATCTTCACGGCGATGATCGCGGCCAGACCTTCGCGCAGGTCCTCCCCGGTCAGCGTCGGGTCCTTCTCCTTGAGCAGGTTATGGTCCTTGGCGTACTTGTTGAAGACGCGCGTCAGGGCCGTCTTGAAACCCGAAAGGTGCGTGCCGCCGCCGCCGGTGTTAATGCCGTTGGCGAAGCAGAAGATGCGCTCATCGTAGCTGTCGTTGTACTGGAACGCGACGTCGACCACGATCTTGTCGGCCGCCGCTTCCGCGTGGCAGGAAATCACCTCGTTGTGGACAACGTTGCGCCCGGCGTTCAGGTGCTCAATGAACGTCTTCAGGCCGCCCGGGAAGTCGAAGAGCTCGCTCCTGCCCTCGCGCTCGTCGGCCACCGAGATGCGCAGGCCGGGGTTGAGGAAGGCCATCTCACGGAGGCGTTTGGCCAGCGTCTCGTACTTGAACTCGACGACATGGAAGATCTCGATGTCCGGCTTGAAGTGCTGGCGCGTGCCGGTACGCGTGGAGTCGCCCGTACGCTGCACGGGTCCGCGCCTGATGCCGCGGTCGTAGTACTGTTCGAAGATGCCACCGTCGCGCTGGACGACGACGTGAAGCCATTCGGAAAGCGCGTTGGCGCACTTGACGCCGACGCCATGCAGGCCACCGGAGACCTTGTAGCCTTTCGTGTCGCCGAACTTGCCGCCCGCGTGAAGTTTGGTCATCACGACTTCCAGCGCGCTGACTCTCTCTTCGGGGTGTTCGGCCACGGGGATACCGCGTCCGTCGTCCTCGATGCTGATCGAATTGTCCTTGTGGATCTGGACCTTGATGAGCTTGCAGTGGCCGGCCATCGCCTCATCGACCGCGTTGTCGACGGCTTCGAAGACGAGGTGATGCAAGCCGTTCTCGTTGGCGCCGCCGACGTACATGCCGGGACGCTTGCGGATCGCTTCGGGGAACTCGAGGACCTTGATGTCGTCGGCATTGTACTGGCCGTCATCGACGCGCGAAGCGCTGTTGTTCATGGTGCTGGGCGCCTCGGTCGGGGTTGCGGATGGGGTGGAGTCGGCCATGCGTGTCGGTCCTCTCGCAGGTGCGGATGCAGCCCTGAAATGTTCAAATCTGCGCTCGTCAGGTCGGCAGCAACAGGTCGCCCGGAACCTCGGCGCGGTCCTCTTACAGGCCTACGACGACGCCGATTATTCTAGTCCCCGGGGGCTTCAGCGCCAGTTGTAGAAGCCGTCGGCTTCGTGACCGATTCCGCAGCACAAACGCAGGAGGCCACGGGTGACACTCCACGAGGTGCATCAGAACCTGACCGTGAACCCCACGGAAATGCCGTGCGCCCAGAAATCGGTCGAACGGTACCGGAAGGTGGGCAATGCCGGGTTCAGCGGATCAAACGGGCCATACCCGTAGATAGGCGTCTTGTCCACGTTGATCACACGACTGACGTGATCGCCACCTCGGACCACGTCGTTCCAATACATGAAACTGTAGCCGGCCTTGAACTCCAGGTTCTTGAGGATCTCGACGCCGATGTTCAGGTTGATCTCAGGAATCACGCCCAGACGTGCGCGTTGATACTCTCCGATATTCGTGTCCAGCGCCCAGAAGCCCTGATTCCGCACATGGTAGGCACCCGTGTTGGTGTCCAAGGCCGTGCTTTGCCCGCGAATACTCACGGTTTGCATGTTGCCACCCACGGCCAACTGCGGCTGGATCTCGGCACGCCACCGGCCGTAGTTGAAGAAAATCCTTGCCCCGACACTTGCTCCGACGAAGTTGTTCCTCCCCTTGAACAAATCGGTTGCCGTGGCGGTGCGGGGAAAAGCTTCAAGCTCCGCAAATCGCTTGGGCACTATCGTCGTCATGGCCTGTCTGAACCCAAACTCATCCTCCAGGTTCTGCGACCGGATGCCGAGCTTGAGGTCGATTCCAATGTTCTTGCCCTGGTGCACCTGGCGAAGTGCCAGCGCGCTCACACCCCAGAACTGCTGCTTGTTGGTGATGGTAATTCCGGCCGCAGTGATTCCACGCATAGGATTGTACGAAAAAGCCTGTTCCTCACCAAAACGCCCATCGTAATAGGGTATGGTTAGGCGGGTCGCAAAATCCATGCTCACGGAACTCTGCTCACTAACCTCGGGATTCAGGAACCCACTGAGTTCTGCACCCCATCCGCGATCATCCGTAATCCACCCGCCTGCAGACAGTTTGAAGCCATGTTGGACTCCAAAACTCTCGCCGTTCCGATCGAATTCGACCGTTGTTCCCGGAGCACCAAGAATCCCGCCCTTAGCCGTCCCCAGATCGCCTTTCGTGACCAGCGGAAAGTCCGGGTACGGCGACTTCTTGGTCATCAAGCCAAAGTATTCGGGAACGATCCAGACTCGTTTAGCGCTGGCGGTCTCTTTCTCGGAAACAGTCAGATGGGCTTCAGAAGGCAACACGATCCCTGCGACAGCAAGATGCGCAAACGCTGTCAGGACCAACAGGGTCTTTAACAGTCCAGCCATCAGTTCCTCAGGACGATCAACAACCGTTTCACGCAAACAATTCGCCGAGGCTGTGAAAGCAGGATGTGTAGCTATGGCATCCGGTCTTCAGTAGTCGTCACCCTCCCAGAGAAAAGTATCGTCAAAATCCGAAAAAATCGCGATCCGTTTCGTCGTACGTCACCACACGCGACATTTTGATCACCAAGGCTCCGAGTCCACCACTTTCCTTGTACAATATACG
>CAYSBP010000091.1:0-10993 GCA_964429255.1 uncultured Planctomycetia bacterium | reverse complement strand
CGTCATGGCAGCAGCAGACGCTGAAACTCGGGCAGGCTGCGGATCGGTTCGAAATCGTTCTCTCCGGGTGCCAGCGTGCGGAAATCACCATCGAGCTTGAACGCATACTCCAACGAGGAGAGCGCTTCGGCGGTGCGGCCCAGCAGACTCAGGTAACAGGCTACGTTGTAGTGTAAGAGCGCCATCTTAGGATGCTTCTGGATCGACTCAACATACGGCGCGATGGCTTCAGCCAGACGACCGGAGCGCTTGAGGCACCAACCCAGGCCTACCGTCGCCATGGGATGCCCCGGTTGTGCCTCGAGGACTTTCCGAAAACACGGGATGGCCTCACCGAAGGACTGGCGTTCCCGGTGGATTGCGCCCTGCAGGTAGGCCGTCTCGGCGCCCAGGATGGTCGTGGATCCCAATGAATCCAGACAGGCCTGGGCTTCGTCCAGCAGCTCAGGGGAACTGAATCCGGCATCGGTGTCCAATGTGGCCAGTTCCAGGTAGCCCTGGGCTTCCGCCAGACGACGCTTGACGCGTTCCTCGGTGAGCTTCATGCAGCCCTCGCCCCGGTGTCCCGGGCCCTGCTACGATTCCGTCTCGGGCGGTTTCTCGGGTCGCGGCGCCAAGTCCTCTTCCGTCAAGGGCGCATCGTCGTCCTGCCCCGCATTCTTGCCAGATGCATCCGCCGATCCGGCTGCCGGCGCGTTCTCAGGGGCATCCGCGTGCGACGCGGTGTGGTCAGGTGTCCCCGAAGGCTTCGGTCCGCCGCGCTGAGATGCCTGCCCGACCCGGCTTTCTTCGAATCGCTGGCTGATCGCGTCGGCTGTGGCCAGGATCGCGTCAATACGGCGGCTGATTTCAGCCTCCTCGGCATCCAGCTCCTCGACATCTTCCGGTCGTACGATGCCCTCAAACTTGGGCCGGGCCAAGGCCGCGCGCCGCGCTTTCCATGGCAACGCACTCACACGTACGCCCATTGCCTCCGCCTCGGCCGCCAGCTTTGCCTCCCGTTCGGCCTTCTCGCGAAAGGCGATGTCGACGACGCCGTCGGCCGCAACCGCTTCGTGGTGCGCCAGTTGCTCGGCCTCTTCCTGTGTCTGTACCTTCACCTCCAGATTGCCGAAGGCGCCTTCCTGCATCAGCCGGATCATGCGCCGACGCACGAGCTCCAGCAGCGCGATGAACGTCAAGGCGATGTCGGCGCGGCTGTGTACGTCGGCAATCAGAGCGCTGAATCGCGTGAACGGCCGTTCCTGCAGCGTCTTTTCGATGCGTGCTACTTTACTTTCCAGCGTTTCGCCTTCGTATCCGACCGCGTGCGGCACCTGCGCGAGCACCGATTTTCGGAGGCGTTCGAAGATCGTGAGTAGCTCGTACAGATCGATCTCGGGCATCGGCAACGGTTCAGATGTGTCGGGCGCCGGCTCGGGGATCTCGTCCAACAGCCCGCGCGAACGCTGCTGCTGCCAGCGATCCATTCGCGCTTCCAGGAGGTGTGCGCGATCCTTGAGCTGACGGTAACGCAGCAGTTGGCGCACCAGCTCCGAGCGGGGATCCTCAATCAGCTCCTCACTCTCGAGCGCCTCCTGCACAGGCAGCAGCTCGCGGCTCTTGATCTCCATCAGCGTCGTCGCCATGACCAGGAACTCGCCGGCCATGTGAAGATCCAGGTCCTGCGCGGCATCGATGAACTTCAGGTACTGTTCCAGAATCCGAGTGACCGGGATGCTCGAGATGTCGACTTCGTTTTCCTTGATCAGGTAGAGCAGCAGGTCGAGCGGGCCCTGGAAGGTCTCCAGGCTGGAGGCAAAGTGGGCTCTCCCGCTGATGGGGCTGCATGCCGAATCGGTAGAAGGACCGTCTTGCGCCCCGACCGGCGCGGGCGTGGCTTCAGGAGCGGTGGCCGCACCAGGGGCCGTCAGCGGCTCTGCGGAGACAACCACGGGGCGTGAGAGGGTGTCATCCGCCTTGCCGCCGACCTGCGGCGGAACTGGAGGCGCTCCGGATGGCTTCGCAGCCTCCGGTGTCGGCGTCGATTCGTGCTCGCTCAACGGCGGTTCTTCGCTCCGTAAAAAGTCCAAGCGGGGAATGTAGCAGAAGCGTTCGGTGCGCGCAAAGCCCGCGAATTCGCCTTTGGGACCGGTCAGGAATCCGATCGCGCACCGATCTCATGGATGTGGATGCGCGCGGCGAACTCACGCGACGGTCCGCGGCCCACGACCAGCATCATTTTGTCGCCAACATGGCCGAGGCCCAGTTCCAGGAGTGCCTCGCGGCCGTAGATCATGGCATCCCCGGGCTCTCGGAAGGGCTTGCACTGATACGGGATCACCCCCCAATAGAGCGCCATCCGACGGACGCCTCTCAGATTCGAGCTGATGCCGACGATGGGAACGCGCGGTCGCGAGGAGGCCATGAATTTGGCTGTGTCGCCCGAAATCGTCGCCACGGCAATGGCACAGATCTCCAGATTCCGCGCAATGATCTCGGCCCCCAAGGCCAGCGCGTCGTGCAGCGTCGCGACCTTGCTCTCCCGTCCCTTGAAGGCGTAATCGCTTCCCGGCGCGAACATATTCTTCTCGGTACGCATGGCGATCGAGGCCATCGCCGAGACAGCCTCCACCGGATACCGGCCGCTGGCGGTCTCGCCCGAAAGCATCACGGCGTCGGTGCCGTCCAGGATCGCATTGGAGACGTCACTGGCTTCCGCGCGTGTTGGTCGGGGACTGGAGGTCATCGATTCCAGCATTTGCGTTGCGGTGATCACGGGAATATCCATCGCGTTGGCCATGCGAATCAGGCGCTTCTGGATCAGCGGGACCTCCGCGAAGTCCATTTCGACGCCCAGATCGCCGCGGGCCACCATCACGGCATCCGATGCCTTCAGGATCCCTTCCAGGCACGCCACCGCCTCCGGTTGCTCAATCTTCGAGATGAGCATGGGCGGGTCTTCGACCTTCTCCAGACGCTTGCGGACGGGGGCCAGGTCTTCCGGCGCACGCACGAAGCTGAGGGCCACGTAGTCGACGTCATTCGCGAGACCCCATTCCAGGTCATGCAGGTCCTTCTCGGTGACGCTGGGGGCGCTGACTTTCACGCCGGGCAGATTCATGCCCTTGCGGCTCTTCAGCGTACCGGCGCGCACGAAGCGCACGCGCACGTGAGGGCCTTTCACCCACTGCACGTCGGCTTCCAAGTTCCCGTCGTCAAAGAGGATCCGGTCGCCTGGCTTGACGTCTTTGGCGAGGTCGTCGTATTCGACGGGAAGGATTCCGTCCGATGCGGGGACATCGGCCTGGAAGGTGATTTCCTGGCCCTCGGCCAACACCACCGCACCGTTGGGCATTTCGCCCACCCGGACCTTCGGCCCGCAGAGGTCCTGTAGGATCGCGACGTGCTTGCCGACCTGCTTGGCGGCCCGGCGGATCTTTTCGAGCGTTACCGAATGGCTCTCGTGCGTGCCGTGCGAGAAGTTCAGACGCGCAACGTCCATACCGGAGCGCATCATCTTTTCGAGAATGGCCACGTCCGACGAAGCCGGGCCGATGGTGCAGACGATCTTGGTGCGCCGGAGGTGCGAAGCCGTTCGGCATGAGGTGCTCTTGCGGTCCAGCTGCAGGGTGCCTCGCCGGTCCGGAATGAGCGGTTTCTCGGCCACGGGAGGCCTCCTTGGGGTCGGGAACGATGCGGACAGCTTAAGGGCGTGCGGGAGATTGTCTACTGCTCGAAGAGGTGTCTACCTCCCATTTCACCCCCACCAGAGCGGGGTATGCAGACGAGCACCTGAGCCTGCGGAAGTCGTCGCTCTAAGAATAGATCACGGCACTGATGGCGCACGATCTGGCCGGTTTCCAGCGGCTATAGCCCCTTGCGATCCCGTAGCGTCACGGCGGGTGGAAGGGCGGAGGCGAAGCGGCGGGCGATGAAGTACTTGCCCTGGTTGCGCACCTCGCCCTCCAACCACACCTCCTGTCCCATGCGCTTCAGCAGTTCTCTCCGCAGCGACTCGTCGCCGGCCTTGAGTTGATACGCCCGGCCACGGACCGCCAAGACCCCCAGGACTTCGAGGCTCTCGCTCGCGGTCTTGGGTGTCGCGTACAGCCGCCCACGCAACGTGGTCTCCGGAACGCAGGTATCGCCGAACTTCCGGCCCGCCCAGGCGTCCTCGCCGGATGCCTCTTCGGCCTCGGCTGTTCGTTCTTCAGGCGAGAGGGCCAGAAGCGGATCGATGCGGGCCGCGACGACCAGCAGGAGGGTCAGCCCCAGCCATCGCGTCGAAGGTCTGCTGTCGAAAATGCGTGCACGCATGGGACGCTCCTTTTACTCGGTCAGGTTCTTCCAGCCCAGAAACCGTGTGCGGGTGAGATAGACGACGGAGATGTCGTCGAAGACCGGTGTATCGAGGAGGTAGTGGTTTGCAGGGTCGACCTGCTCGTCAGGTGCGAGCGGATCTTCCGGTCGATGCGCCTGCTTCACCAATGGATCGACCGGGTAGCGGAATCGAATGCGATAGCGCAAGCGGTCGGCCCGCACAGCCACGGACTGCGTGGACGTGCCGACCCGGTTGACCGTCTCCGGATCGATGAAGATGCTGCACGACTGCATTTCATCGTTCCGCACGGCAGCCTCGAAGCGGCCGGAATCGGGGTCCATGGACTGACCTTCCAGCGGCGTCTGGCCATCGAGCAACTCGATTTCCACACCTCGAGTGGCGTGTGCCTGCCGCGCCCCGGCGGCCCGGTACTGAGGAGGCGACGGGCGGTCCACGCCCAATCCCATGCGCGGTTCGTTGATCGTTGCTTCCGGGATTCCCAGCTGGTGGTTGTATTGGACGTAGTCGAAGGGTCCCTGGAATGGGGTGCTTGCAGGCTCGACGCGCTCGCCGGCCGTGTTTCCCGTGCGGACGTACTCGCGCCGGGAACACGCCTGTGCCCTGTTCTCGTGCATGAAACGCGGGGTGAAGACGCTCCACGTGACACGGGCCAGTTCGACGGTCTCAGGGCAGTTTCCCTGGAGGGCTTGCGCACCCCGCAGCGATTGCAGCATCGATTGTGATGTGAACGTTGGACACTGTGCGCGGTCGCGGGGATCGTCCGGCAGGTAATAGCGACTGGTCTGCATCTCCTGGCGGATGCGCATCGTGTCCCACATCCGGCCCGAGCAGATCCTGAACTCATCAATCACGGCCATGGTCCCGTCGGTGGGTACCGTCCGGTTGACCCAGCCATCGGGTTTCTCGTTGGTTGCATTGATGGCAAAGCAGGCCGAGTCCTTTCTGCCATCCTGCCAGAACCAGGCCAACTGCTGCTTGGCCTCCGTACCCATGCCGATGTCCGGGTACCGGATCTGAGGAATGGCCGCCTGGATTTTCCGGATGACGGGTAACTCAGGGTCCTCGGGATCCTGCACGAGGACCTCGGTCTCTTGCGTCTGTAGATCGCAGTAGCCCCACATGAATCGCGTGGAAGGGCGGCTGCCACCAGGGCCAGGGATGAATCCTTCGCCTTCCAGGCCGCGTGCCGTCGAGATGAAGGGCCGTGTATGCAGTGCAAGAATCTCCTGACTCACCGGGTTCTTCCAGTCGGACGCACCGGTGTAGCCTTCCGTATCCACCGAGAAACCGAAACTCCTGCGGTCCTCCGTGCCGAAGACGGACGCCCACGAATGGATATCAAAACAGTAGTGGCTCACACAGCCGACAAAGGACCAGCGGAACGGTTGGGTGCGATAGGCGGGCGACTCCGTAATGCGGCATTCCGGAACGGGGTGTTCGCTGCCGCCGTGGATGAACGTCTTGACGACCGAATCGTCGGCGTCCTCCATGGCCCAGCAGAGACTGTTCTCCGGAAAGAGCGTCCCGCCGGCCCAGTGGTTGTCCTGGCAGGCGCCCAGGAATCGTCCCGCCTTGGTCAGCACGTTGTAGCGCGCGTCGAATCCGGTGCCCTTGTTGTTGGCGTTGAAGAACTCGTGTTCGCGGCCGTCCGTGCAATGCCAGGAAGGCTTGAACCACATGGCGATCGTCGAGCCCATCCCGGCCGCGCCTTCGTCGGGGTTGTAGTTGAGGTAGTTCCGCCCGCCTTCGCCGTTGTGGTGGAACTTGTACTTCAGCGTCGCCTCCTTGAGCGAACCGCCTGCATAGCCCAGCCAGACACCGTCGGGACGGAGGTCCCCCATCCGGCAGGTCACGTTCTCCCAGTAGCGTTCGGCGCTCAGCGGCCGCATCTCGAAGCCAGCGATCCGGTCGTGCGGATCAAGCGCATAGACATTGGGGTCCAGGGCGTTGCCGCGGGCGCCGATCGGCGAGGGATCGAAGTCGATCTCGGTATCGTTCAGGCGCCCCAGGAGCCCGACCGTGTCCACGCAGCGCGTCGAACGGCTCGCGGGCGTCCGGGCCAGTTCGCGTCCATTGCCGCGACACGTGTCCGTATCCAGATCGCCGTTAAAACTGGCCAGGAAGGTGTCGGCGTTGTCCGGGTCATATTGTGCGGTGTTCGTGGCCAGCAGGAGCTGCCCGTCATACCGTGCGGGTAGGACTCCGTTGGCGAGACTGTCCGGCATCACCTCGTTAACCTTCCTGACCTTGGCCCGGCCGAAGGCATCGGTACCCGTGGCGGACGTGTCGACGACATCCTTGTAGTACGGGTTGACCCTGAGCCGGTAGTCGAGCGGCATCAGCGGTTCAGGAAACGTGCTCAACGCCAGCCGTGTGTTGACATTGGCGCGGGGGATGCCACTGGCGTAGTCGCACACGTCCGCGCGGGTCACCTGGCCGGCCATGGATGTGCCCGGGGCGCCGGCCGCCACGCTGATGCATCCGCGTGCGAACTGCTCCTGTGTGGTCTCGCGCCAGATATCGTAGATCCGGACCACGGTCTGGGCCTTGCGTTCGGCCAGCAGGCCGCAGGCCCCATAGACCTGACCCGTCGATACGATGTGGTAGACGCCGCCGGAATCGAAGGCGAGTTCGGTCGTGGAGCAGTTCAGGTCGCTCTTGTCGATCAGCTCCGTCGAACGATAACGCATGCTCCGGATGAGGTAGGCACCCCAGTCCACACCGCGAAGCCTGCGCACCTGTCGTGTCGCGGCGTCGTAGGCACCGTACTTGCAGAGATGGTAGGGCCAGAGCGAGACCGGCGCCTGACCGCCGGGATCGTCGGCGTCGGGTGCCGTTGGCCCTTCGCCTTCGAAGGCCGGTACGAAGATCGGGGCGTCGGGATCGTCGGCGTTCCGGTAGAGCATCACCGGCTCCATCTCGGTGTAGTTCCGTCCCCATCGGTCGATCCATTCGATGTTCGGGTTGAATTTGAGGAGACCGGTGTTCGGGTTGACGTTGGCCATGAGCAGACGCGCCACCGATGCCTTGCGTGGATCCCTGCTGCGCAGGTCGTCCCACGGCTTGACCACGCGGTGGTACAGGTCGTCCCAGCTCCGAAACGGACCGCGTGTCCAACCCGTGAATGGGTCGGCGTCCAGGCGCCGGCCCGTGGCATCCTGCGACTGGCGGGCGAGAATGATTCGAAACGCCAACTCCTGCGCTTCGTTCCAGTGAGCGGTGGGATCGATGCCGTGGATGTAGTCGAACTGAGGGGAGACGGCGGCCTCAGGACGAGGACGGTCGAAGACGACGCGTCCGGATGCCGCGGGCAGGCGCTTCACCCCAGCCTTGGTCAGAAGACAGGGCTCCTGAAGCCGCAGGTCCTCCGTGAACCAGCCGGCCTGTAGCGTTTCCAGATCCGCGTCGGTGCCGACGGCCATGGGGTGCCCGTGTTGGATGGCCAGACCCATGAAGACGGCGGCCAGTACCTTGTCGGAAGCCGTATTGACGTTGATGGGCGCGCGGTGGATGCACAGGGGGCGCCGGGCGTAATCCATGGATGGATCATCGCTGAAGTTTCCGGCGGCATCCGCCTCGGGGAGATCGACGGGCGGTTGAGTACCCGCGATTTCCGTCCGCAGGGCGTCCTCTCGCGCGAAGATCATGTAGCTGCTGATGGGACCGGGCGGTACGACGAAATCCGCCTCGACCGTCACCCAGTCGATACCGTTGTCCCGGATGCGCCGCAGTTGTCCCGCCCCATGGCCATTCACGATGGTGAGGTAATGGCCGGCCAGATCACCGGGAATCCAGCTTTTGTCGCGGTCGATCGCGCCTTGCCGGTCGCTCCATTCAAATTTGCCCGTGCCCACCGTGGTCGTGTCGATCGGCGAGTCGGTGGTGACATACGGCCGCAGCGCGGCCCATTTGACCTCGATCTCGAAAGCCTCCAGCGGGTCATCGGGATGTCCGTTTCCGTTCCGCTCGACATACGTGAGCGCCTCACGCAGATCGTCGACAGCGCTGAAACACCCCTGCCGGGCACGGAAACCAGCGATGGCGTACCCATCCCCATAGAGTGCCACGCCGGCATCGTCGACCAGCGGGCGGCCGTCGGCACCGGACCGGAAACGGAGGTCGCGCCTGTCCGCCGTGTCGTCCACGTTCGTGGCCGTCTCGTATAACCGCGCCGGCGCGCCTTCCTGCGCCCATCGGCGCGGCTGGAGCGCGTCCAGGTCTGCGGCGACCAGTGGAGGACCGATCAGTCGGCAGAGGTTGTCGAGCAGCACGGCCAGATTGTCACCGGCATTCACGTTGATACGACTGGCCGCGTCCGACACCTGAAGGGTGTAACGGTCCCCGTCTTCGACCACCGAACTTCCGAGGATACCCGAGCATCCATGAGCGGTACCGTTCCTGCGGACCGGAAAGGATATGCCTTCGAGCCGTCCATCCAGGTCATTCGTGGTGAACCATGGGTCCGAAGCGTCCTCCGGCTTCTCGTGGGCCTGCTGCCGCAGTCGCGCGATGGCATCGGCGAGTCCAGCCTGCATGAGAAACTCGGCTCGGACCATGTCCGAATGGCGTATCGCTCCGACCATGCTGCAGCGGGCCAGCACGAAGAAGGCCAAGCCCGTGGCCGCCAGAATGACGAGTGCACCTGCGGTGAAAATCAGGATGACGCCACGGCGTGGGGTAGGGGATGCGGTGTTCATAGAGACCACTCCTTCTCTTGGATAGCGCCAGTACCTGCTCAATAGCCGGCGAAGGGTTCGGACGTCATTCGTTCAAACGGCTTGTACAACATGTAAAAGATAAAAGCAAATATAAAATAAACAATTAACACGGTGATGTTTATGTAGCCTGCGTCGTGCTACTGCGCGTCGTGTCGAGCCGATGGAGTCGTGTTTGGGTGCCATTCGCTGAATAGCCGTACCGCTCAGTCGGTGCTTCTTGAGCCGAGGGTGCTGGCTGAGTAAACGTTCGCGCAGCCAGTGGCGCCGGGCTATACGGGCTTGCCGAGCTTACGCAGCAGGTCGAACGTGAAGATTCCGCTGCTGTGTCCGTCGCTGAAGACGAGGTTGTAGCCGTAACGGCCCACGGGGTTCACGGCAGACAGCGCGATGTCAAAGGGGATGTCGCCTTCGCGGATCAGCAGTTTGCCCGTCAGTTCCTCTTTGCATGACGCGCACGGGCAGGCCAATCGCAGTTCGGCCGGGTGATAGAGCATGGCCTGTCCGTCATCCCAGACCAGTCGGGGTGGCTGGTGGTCCAGGAGTTGATTCTCCTTCGGGAAGCTATGGCTGCCATGTTCCTGGATGTTGGCGATGGAGAGCTGCGCCGCCAGGTTCTGTGCCACGCTGAGATACGCCTTCGATGCGGGCGATTCGGGGTGGGATAGCAACAGGGGTTGGCCGGCATCGCCGGCCTCCACGACGCGCGCGTCGATCGGGATGGTGCCCAGGAACGGCACGCCCAACTCGCCCGCGGTGCGGATCCCGCCGCCTTTGCCGAAGAGGTCGTGCTTTGTGCCGCAGTGTGAACAGATGAAGCCACTCATATTCTCGATCAGGCCGATGATCGGCACATTGACCTGCTGGAACATCCGCAGACCCTTACGCGCAATGCGCAGTGCGATGTCCTGCGGCGTGGTCACGATGACAGCGCCGTTGAGCGGGGCGCTCTGCGCGAGGGTCAGTTGCACGTCGCCGGTGCCGGGGGGCAGATCGAGGAGCAGGTAGTCCAGTTCACCCCAGTTAACGGCACCCAGGAACTGCTGCAGGAGGCGGCTGGCGATCGGTCCGCGCCAGATGGTGGGGGCGTCGCCGCTGACCAGCATCCCGACGCTCATGGCCCGGATGCCGTGTTTCTCGGGCGGGATGGCGCGCCCCTTTTCGTCGCCCGTGGGTTTGTCATGCATCCCCAGCATCGCCGGGATGCTCGGGCCGTAGATGTCCGCATCCAGGATGCCGACCTTTGCGCCCATCTGTGAGAGCGCGATGGCCAGGTGAACCGTAACGCTGCTCTTGCCTACGCCGCCCTTGCCCGAGCCGATGGCGATGACGTTCCGGACGCCGTGCAGGATGTCTTCAGGCGACATGCCGCGCCCGACCGTCTGCGCGGTCATGCGGATCTCGACCTGCTCGATGCCGGGGATCTTGCGGATCGCCTCCTCGGCCTGCTTGCGCATCAGTTCCTTCACGGGGCAGGCGGGGGTGGTGAGTTCGATCGTCGCGGCCACCGCGCCGCCGCAGATCTTGACGTCCTTGACGAATTCAAGCGTCACCAGATCGCGCCCCAGATCGGGGTCTTTAACGGTGCGCAGCGCGTCGAGAACCTGCTCTTTGGTAATCTGTGCCATGATTCCTTTCCGCCTTCCTTCTCCGATCGTGAGCCACCATATCCGATCGAGGGTGACGCGCTATTCCCGATGAGATGGAGGACGCGGGACGGGTGAAGGCAGGGCTTTTCATTGCTCATTCCGTCCATCGGCGTCGGAATCGGTATCGGCATCGGAATCGATTAAGTCTCACATTAAAAATGAGTTATGCTCTATTCGGCCGTTCAAGAAAGAAGCGGTTGAATAGTGTGCACTTCCGCTTCGTCAGCCCGTTGATGGAGTAGTCTGAACCACTAGCCTGGATGATTCACGCTCAGAGGGATGGGCGTTGCAGACTGCCGGCGCCG
>CAYSBP010000090.1:9677-11189 GCA_964429255.1 uncultured Planctomycetia bacterium | reverse complement strand
ACCAGGCGCTATGACGCCGGCGTTCTTGGAGGTTCAGGAGCTATGTTCCAGACAGACTGCGGAACAGTTATGAAGTATGTGGAGCGGCTTGACGCCTTCATCAAGTTCCGCGTTTTCTCGCATGACGAACTGCAGGCGTTTCTCAAGAAAGCACGGATCAGCGATCGTCGCTCGTACCTGGAGATGGTCGTTAAGGGGGGCGTGGCGTGGTTGCCGGAGCGGGCGCGCGGTCGCATGGCGGAGAACGGCCCGTCGGGGAGTGTTCAGGAGATTCTGTACGAGGCGTGTGTGGGTCTGAATCCTGGCCTGGATATCCGGCGGGTGCTCGTGCCGGTGGTCGAGGACGTGCCCACACCGGCGAGTCCCTGCACGTCGGTGATCACGTCGTTCACACGCGAAAAGCTGACGGTGGCATTGCGCAAGCGGGTCGTGGCGCAGGACGAGGCGATCGAAGCGGTCGTGGCGGCGTTGGCTCGGTCCTATGCGGGCCTTCGCGATCCGGGCCGGCCGATCGGGACGTTCCTGTTCGTGGGGCCGACGGGCGTCGGCAAGACCGAACTGGCCAAGGCGTTGGCGGAGGAACTGGTCAAGGGCGATCGGAATGGTCTGGTGCGCATCGACTGTTCCGAGTACAGCCAGCCGCACGAGTATGCCAAGCTGATCGGCGCGCCACCCGGATATGTTGGGTTCGAGCAGGGCGGTCAGTTGAGCAATGTGATGGCCGATGCGGCCGGCGGCGTGGTGCTCTTTGACGAGATCGAGAAGGCCGACGAGCGCGTGCACAACCTGCTCCTGCAGATCATGGATGAAGGTGGTGTGACGGATGCCAAAGGTACGCGCCTGGATTTCACCGACTCGCTGATCATCCTGACCAGTAACCTGGGGGCGATGGAGTCGGAGTCGCTCCGCCACCGGTTGGGTTTTGGACATGAAGACCACCGCGCACTGAGCCAGACGGAGCAGGAAGAAACGACGCAGCGCGCACTGCGGCAGCGTTTGAAGCCGGAGTTCCTCAACCGGATCGACGAGACGGTCGTTTTCCGCGGTCTGACGCGGAAGGACGCCGAGATGGTGATTGACAAATTCGTCTTACAGGTGGCGGATCGTGCGAAGAAGCAGGGCTTGCGCATCGAGTTGACGGCTTCCGCGCGCGAGTGGCTGGTCGCCCAAGGGTTCTCGGACATTTACGGCGCGCGCGAGTTGCGGCGGTGTCTGCAACGCGCGGTGGAAGGTCCCCTGGCGGATGCCTTGATCGAAAAGCGCTTTCCGAAACGGGGGCGTGTGCGCGTGACGTTGGGTGACGACGGGATCGTCTTGCAACCGGTTGCCGTAGTCCCGTCGCGAAAGAAGGCGGCGTCCAGGCGGACCGACCGTAGTTCGCGGAACAGCGCGGGAGCCGCCTGACGGATTCGTGTGGCGCCACCGGTTGCTTAAGGCAACGGTGGTTGGTCTAGTACGACCTCTTGGTTCATTCGGCTGCACATAGAGCTGCGGCCGGTGGCGCCTGTTGTT
>CAYSBP010000090.1:6892-9577 GCA_964429255.1 uncultured Planctomycetia bacterium | reverse complement strand
CAGAGCCACCCACGATCCGCTTCCGTCGGCACTTGCTCTGCCGGCCTTGAGCGTGGAAGGTCATGGCATGCGCATCTCCATGCCGACGCCCTTTCCTGATCCGCCGCCGGGCGGATGGGCCGAGCAGGCCGGGCGATGGGCCTTGGCCTGCGCGTTGACGATGTTGTTCCTGGCCTTGTATCTTCTCTGCCTCTCCAGACAGCCGCTGAGCACGGGATGGGCGAGCATCTCCGGAGTGCTCGTCCTCGGACTGGGCGTTGGGGTGGCACTCTTGGTGCAGGGCGGCCGTCCCGCGAATGCCTGGCTGTTGGGAATCGGTGCGCCGGCCGTGCTGGTCGGGTGGGTGTCGAATGCGAAGATGGGGCATGCTGCGGAGGTTGGCGCCGCGATAACGATGCTGACGGTATTCGCGGCCGCCATGGGCTTGGGCACCTGGGCAGCGCGTGGGCTCCGGAGGCCCGGCGAGTGGTTGACGGTGATTCTCTGCGCTGCCGTGGGCGACGCATGGCTCACCGTGCTGGATGTGGCGCGGGGCGTCCCCGACGGGCACCCGTTAGCCTGGATGTGTATGAAGGGTCTGGCCGGTTCGGCGGACCGGATGTCGCCCGTCTTCACGGACCTCTTTTTCCTGGCGCTATACCTCGAAGCGGGCCGGCGTTTGAAGATGCGGGTTGCATTGCTGGTCTTCGGCGCGTTGACCGGCTATGCGGGGGCGGAGGTCATCTCGTTGACGACGCGGCACGCCATGCCCACCTTGCCGTTAATGGGGCTAGGGGCGCTGGCGGGCGCGTGGTCGGAGCTTCACTGCCAGCCGCGCGAGGTCCTGCGCGGTCTGGTGGTCGCGATGGTCCTCTCCGCGCTCCTATTGAGCCTGGTTTTCGTCCGCCGTATGCTGCACCCCATACCGCGGCGAAAGCCGGAGGTTTTCATGCCGCGGGATCTGGCGCACGAGGGCGGGGGGCCACGGGGTTCATGGGGCGGGCGTGTTCTTGTGCGCTGCGTTTCGGGTGCGGAGAGGTCTGGATGCAACGGTTTCGAGTGGCGATGCTGGGTACCGGTGGGATTGCAGGAGCTCACGTGCGGGGCATCCGGGAGCAGGGCAAACGGGCGGGGTGATGACCGATTTCGTCGGGGCACAGGTGTTGTTTTCCCCCTCTTCGAAGGGGGGAAAATGGTGCCCGCCGATCCGGTCGCGCACCCAAACGGGTGCGCCGCCCATCTTTCCACTTGTCACGTGCGGCAAACCAGCGATATAGACACCCCGAATGCCGCCCGTAGCGGTTGACCCAGCACGTCATGAGGATCGTCCCATGAAGGCCGTTTTCGAAACCAATCTACCCGGAGTGAAGCTTAAAGCGCGTGGCAAGGTGCGCGATGTCTACGACCTGGGTGAGCATCTGCTGATCGTCAGTACGGACCGGTTGAGTGCGTTCGATGTGGTGCTGCCCACGCCGATTCCCGACAAAGGCCGGGTGCTGAACGCGCTCTCACGTTTCTGGTTCGGCTTTCTCAAGGACACGGTACCGAACCATCTGGTGACGACCGACGTCTCGAAGATGGGTTACGGTCTGGGTCCGCACGCGGACGTGCTGGCCGGCCGGTCGATGCTGGTGCACAAGGCCGAGGTCTTCCCCATCGAATGCGTCGTCCGTGGATACCTGATGGGCAGTGGCTGGAAGGAGTACCAGACGAAAAAGCACACGGTCTGCGGCATTCAGTTGCCCGCCGGCCTCAAGCAGGGCAGCAAGTTACCCGAGGTCATTTACACCCCGGCGACGAAGGCCCAGAGCGGCCACGACATGAACATCAGCTATGACGAAGCGGTCAACCACCTCGTGCAGACGATGGCGCTGGGTTCGCTGCAGAAGGCGCGCGACTACATGTCGCAGTTGAAGGAGTTGACGATCAGCGTCTACCAGAAAGCCTACGAGCACGCCCTTTCGTGCGGGATCATCATCGCGGACACCAAGTTCGAATTCGGCCTGAAGGACGGCAAGGTCATCCTGGTGGACGAGGTACTCACGCCGGACAGCTCGCGCTTCTGGCCGAAGGACGACTGGACGCCCGGCAAGGTTCAGCTCTCCTTCGACAAACAGTTCGTGCGCGATTATCTGGAAGGCATCGGATGGAACAAGCAGGCGCCCGGTCCGGAACTGCCCGAGAAGGTGACGCAGAAGACGCGCGAGAAATACGTCGAGGCGTTCCAGCGGATCACGGGCAAGAAAGAACTCGACGAAGCCTGATCCCGGGCCTTCTGACCTGTCGGCGGTTCAAAGCCAGAATCCCGTCCCGCACTTCATCCCGGTAGTCGGACCGGCGGTCCATTACACACGGGTGAATCTTCGTCGCAATCGTGTCCGCAATCGATCGTCGGCCGGTAGCGTTGCGGCTGAACTACCGATGATCCGCCGGTTGGGCGATGAGATCGTAATCCAGCGCATCGGTGGCGCGCACAGGAAGGAGGCTTCCCGGTTGCGTGGCCTTGGACAACGAACCGCGCAGGAAGACCACACCGTCCACCTCGGGCGCTTGGTAGCGGCTGCGAGCCACGGCCTTGACGCCTTTCGGCGCATCCGCGCCCGGCTGGATGAACCCGTCCACAAGCACGTCGAAGGTCTGCCCCACGCGTCTTTTCAGGTGCGCGCGGGAGACTTCAAGCTGCGCCAACATCAGCGCCTGCCGCCG